>DATHTJ010000112.1:0-9829 GCA_035463315.1 Pseudonocardiaceae bacterium | reverse complement strand
ACGACCACCGACCCCACCAGAGTCTCGACCAGCGCCCGTCGAACCACGATCCGACAGTGCCCGTCCACCAAGACCTGAGCAAGGTGAATCCGCGATCGTCTGGTCCGAAGGATGCCGTCTGGCGAGTGAAAGGTGCGCCAGGACTTTCGGCATCAGAGCTGGTGAGGGCCTATTTCGGTGGATATTGGCGAGATGTCCGGACATCCCTCACGATTAGCGGGCCACAGGTTGTTCATCGTCTCATGGCTGATCTGCTTCGTTAGGTCGCCGCGGGAGGCGTACCCCATGTTGACGATCACGCGGCGACCACCGGTGATGGGGTAGACACGGTGCAACGTGGTATCCGTGCGCATCAGGTACAAGTCACCCGGGACGAGCTCAATAGAGTGGATCGGGCGCGCGACAAACCACTTGTGCAGTCGTGGGTCATTTTTGTCCCATTCGGTATGCGGGACGCACTGCACGAATCCGCCGTACGCCACAGGCGGGCAGTCGATAATCCAAACCAGAGCAAAGCTGTAATCGTCCCAGTGCCAGCCGTGGGTGTCGCCGTCCTGGTCCAGCGCAGTGATGACGAACTGCTCGGGCTCGTAGGGGCATTCCAGGATCGTCTCGCCGGCGATGGTGGCCAGCCCCTCACGCAGGGCGGGTACGCAGTACAGGGCGGGGATGATCGAGCCGAACGCCTTAATCTGGTCGCATCGTACATTTCGCATGCGGCGCTCGGTGTTGCCCGTCTCGGAGAAAATCAGCTCACGGCGACAACCGTGGGCGGTGATCAGCTCCTCGACCTCAACAGCCAGGAGCCGCTTCACTGAGTCCGGCACGAGAAAGGGAACCCGGACGGCGCCACGCTCCAGGAATTCCTGTCTGGCCTCCGCGAGATGCGCGCCCTCGGCCAAGGCGGCGATATGCTTCTCCAGTTGGTCCACGACAGGATGCACCACGGCCATAGCTCCCTCGATCGCTACGCCCCAAGAAAGGAGCTCCGTCCCGTGACCGAACCGTACCAGGAAGGAGGCACGCTCAGCACCGTCTGGTACCTGGAGCAGACCCACCAGGCCGAGCCGCGCCCAGCCAAGACGCTTAGCTTACCGGTGGAGATCGTCCGCGCGCAGCTGCCGTCACCGGAGTTGAGTCGATTTTTATACACCGCCGTCGGCGGGAATTTGTTCTGGGTTGACCGGCTGCTGTGGACCTGGCAGGAGTGGTACGACTGGCTCGTCCAACCCGGCGTTGAGACCTGGGTAGCCTGGATCTGCGGTACGCCCGCGGGCTACGCCGAACTGCACGCACAACCCGCAGGCCAGGTCGAGGTGACCAGCTTTGGGCTGCTGCCCTCCTTCACCGGGCAAGGCATCGGCGGACATCTGCTCACGTTTGCTTTAGACCAGGCCTGGACCATCGCTCAACGATGGCCTGGCCAGCCGCCAACCAATCGGGTATGGCTGCATACCTGCTCGCTGGACAGCCCGCTCGCCATGCGCACCTACCAGTCCCGGGGGTTGCGCGTGTACCGCGTCGAGACCGAGATCGTCCACCTGCCCGCCGAGCCTCCCGGACCCTGGCCCGGGGCGCGCCGATGAGGGTGACTGCCCTGCTCACTACCAGTCTGGGGTGAGTTGGCCGTTCAGTGATCTGATCGGGGATACCGATTGCGGGCCATCCACCAGGGGAGCGTGGCCGCGCAGTATCTAACCTGGAACGACATCAAACCAGTAGTTCTGCCCGTACCGACTATCCCAAGAAACACACCCCGTGTTGTCAGTGTTCTGAAACCACAGTTCGATTTTCGTCGCGTCGATGGGCACCTCCACTGTTAGTGGCGCCGCCACCACCGCACCGCTTTGGTCTCGGGTCGTCACCGCACCGCTTTGCTCCCGGCCGTTCGGATGAAAACGCATACCAGCGGTAATGCTCCAAGCGTCCTGTCCGTAGCGGCTGGCGCGGCAGCGCCCGAGCCGCTCGCTAGCGTACTCGATGGACAGCGACTCCCCTGGACGAATGTCGCCGTTCTGCTCATGCGACCAATCGGATAGAAACTTCAAGCTTCCCACGCCTACCCCCAGAGTAGATGAACAATTTCCCTCAGCTCATGGGAAAACGGAGCCAACTTTTTACGATAGTCTATCGCACTCCGAAGAGTCGAACAAGTGTCTCGACATGGATGGTCTTCCCGGGCCTGCCGGGGTGTTCCCCAGGGATGGTCTCTCCGGCGCCTGGGTCAGGCGGCCGTGGGCAGGCCGACGACCTCGTTCCAGGTGGCAAAGGGCGAGCCATCTCCCGTCGGTACTGGACTGCGGTGAGTCGGTGGCGTCGGTTCGCGCTACGTCATGTCCTCGAGCTGCTTGCCTTTCGTCTCTTGTACGAATCTCAACACGAAGAAAAACGAGAGCAGCGCGAATGTCGTGTAGAGGCCGTAGGCCAATCCGAGGCTGATGTCGGCCAGGGCCGGGAACGTCGTCGAGATGAGGAAGTTGCTGATCCACTGAGCGGCCGCGGCGAGCCCGAGGGCGGCGGCTCGGATCCGGTTGTTGAACATCTCGCCAAGCAGCACCCAGACCGTCGGGCCCCACGAGATTCCGAAGAACACGACGAAAGCGTTAGCCGCGATCAGCGCGATCGTGCCAGCCGTGTCGCTGAGCGCCGGTTGGCCGTTGACCAGGGGGGCCGTGCCGAAGACGTAGGCCAGCGTTCCCAGGCTGACGAACATGCCCGCCGAGCCGATCAGCAGCAGCCGGCGTCGGCCCATCTTGTCGATCACGGCGATAGCGACCAGCGTGACGACGATGTTGGTCACCGACGTCAGCACTGTGATGATCAGCGAGTCGGCCTCGGTGAACCCAACCTGCTGCCACAGCGTCGACGAGTAGTAGAAGATCACGTTGATGCCGACGAACTGTTGGAAGACCGACAGCAGGATGCCCACCCAGACGATCGGTAGCAGGCCGAGGAAGGGTCCGCGGAGGTCGCGGAAGGTGGAGTGAACGTCCTGGACGATGGTGCGGCTGATCTCGCGGATCCGGTCCTCGACACCACTTTTGAGCACTTGGGACAGTGCGGAGTGGGCCTCTTCGGTGCGACCGCGGAACATCAGGTATCGCGGGGACTCGGGTATTTGCAGCGCGAGGATGCCGTAGGCCAGCGCAGGAACAGTCAGGGTGGTGAACATCCACCGCCAGGCCGCTAGCCCGAGCCACAGATCCTCATTCGCGCCTCCCGCGGCGGTGGCCAGGAAGTAGTCCGAGAGCAGCGCCACGAAGATGCCGGAGACGATGGCCAGCTGTTGCAGCGAGCCAAGCCGGCCGCGGATCGCGGCAGGCGCGATCTCCGCGATATAGGCCGGGGCAATGACCGAGGCCGCACCAACGCCGAGGCCGCCAACGATTCGCCAGAAGGTGAGGTCGTACGGCGAGAAGGCCAGCCCGGAACCGATCGCACTCAGGAAGAACAGCACCGCGGCGACCAACATCACCCGGATGCGGCCGATCCGGTCGGCCAGCTTGCCGGCGAGCCAGGCACCCACCGCGCAACCCAGCAGCGCAGAGGCCACGACGAAACCAGTGAGTCCCGCGCCCATCCCGAATGTCTCGCGGATGGCCAACACCGCCCCGTTGATCACAGCGGTATCGAAGCCAAACAGGAAGCCCCCGAGCGCGGCCACCGCCGCCAGCAGGACCGCCCGCCCGGTGTCGTACTGCTCGGTCTTCGGCTCGATTGACGCCATGGCTCTCCCCCCATGGTGATCAGTTCGGGAATCCACGCTGCTGTGATACCTACCACGTGCCGGGCCAGGCCGCCGGGTGCGAAGGGCTATTCGCGATTGCGGAAACTGCAGGAAAGACCGGCGCTCAAGCACGTGTTAGCCTCACGCCCTGCGTGACGGTGGACGCCTTCTACCCACGGTAGGTACGTGCCGATGCCGGCCGGGACCCACGTACGCCGCCCCGCCGACGACCGTAAGCACGCAGGCATCGACCGTTCGCGACCTACCCGACGCGCTGTGCGACGGCATAGTCGCCGAAGTACCACCGCATCGTCCGGAGGCCGCTGTACCCGAGTCGGGGGTCACCGCACGCTACATCCTTCCCCTGGAGCGGCGCGGGCACTACGCTGCCCAGCACCTCCCGCGATGCCCATCCCAGTGCAAGGAGTGGGGAATCCGATCGGAAGCGAAGGGAGCGGCGAAACACAATGACTCCAGTGGACAAGATCAAACACCAGGTGGATCAGGCCATGGAGGAGGCTGAGCCGCTCGTCGACAAGGTCATTGAGAAGGCTGAATCGCTCGTCGAGGAGGCCAGGGAGACGGCTGAGTCGCTCGTCGAGAAAACCAAGGAGAAGGCTGAACCACTCATCGAGAAGGCCAACGAGAAGGCTGAACCGCTCGTCAACAAGGCCAAGGACACCTCCGGCAAGGACAGCACGTCCTGAACGACGCCGCCCCACCCTCACCAGCGGCAGCCCGGTCCGAGTAAGCGCGCACCAGGTACGCAACAAACAGGGGGCAACGTCGTCGGGTGCACGACGACGTACCCGTCACAGCCCTCGCGATCTGCCGGATGCGGCGAGACCGTGCAGGAATGGATTGCTGGCACGTTCCCGACCGATGGTGGTGCGAGGGCCGTGGCCGGGCAGCACGACGGTGTCGTCGTCGAGCACGAGGATCTTGTCCCGAAGCGAGGCACGCATCTGCTCGTGATCACCGCCAGGTAGGTCGGTTCGCCCGATCGAGCCAGCAAACAGGGTGTCCCCAGAGATCAGCAGGCCGGGCCGGTCACCAGTCGCCGATCGGAACGTCACCGATCCTCGGGTATGGCCCGGGGTGTGATCGACCGTCAAGGTCAGCCCGGCCAGCTGCAAGGACACCCCGCCGTCCAGCGCACGCACCTCACGCGGCTCGCGCAACTGGACCCGGCCACCGAAGAACTGCCGCGCGTCGGCCGACAGTGCGCGCATCGGGTCAGAGAGCAGCACGCGGTCCTCGGGGTGGATCCAAGCTGGGATGTCATGGCCGTCGCATACCGGAGTCACAGCAAAAACGTGATCAAAATGCCCATGGGTGAGCAGCACCGCCACCGGGTCGAGCCGGTGTTGGCGCAACACCTCATCCAGCGGCTTCTCCGCACCCTCCCCGGGGTCGACCACCACGCACGGGCCGCCCGCCTCAGCAGCGAGTACGAAGCAGTTGGCTTGCAAGGAACCGGTGGGGAAACCTGCGACGAACACAGTGATCCTTTTCGGTGACGGCGGCGGGAGATCTCCAGCCTAGGGGAACCCACGTCAGGGGAGGCTGACGTCCGGCTCACCTGCGGCCCACTTAGACTGCGCGGCGGTCATTGCCGAGCCACAGGAGACTGGGTGCCCACGAACGAGCAGCGCCGCGAGGCAGCGAAGCGCAAACTGGTCCGCCAGCTGGCCCGCCGCGCGGAGCGGGCCAAGGCGCGCCGCAAGTACGCAGTAGCGGGGAGCACGGCCGCGGTGGTGGTGCTCGTCGTCGGTATCGGGGTACTGATCGTGACGCTGGGCGGCCGTGACCAGACGGTCAGCCCCGCCGCGAAGCCCGCCGCCCCGGCCGCGTCGGCCACCACGAGCGCCGCCGCCACGCCTCGCTCCCCCAGCGAGCTACCCGTCTCGCCGGCCCGGCCGCAGCCGCTGCCCGCCTCAGTCGATTGCCAGTACCCAGCCACCGAGCAGGCTCCGGGCAAGCCAGTGACACCCCCACCGGTCGGCCCCACCTCCACCACGGGCACGGTGCAGGTGACCATGCAGACGTCGGCCGGCCCGATCGGCCTCACCTTGGACCGGGCGCTTGCCCCGTGCACCGTGAACAGCTTCCTCAGCCTGGCCCGGCAAGGCTTCTACTCCGACAGCCCGTGCCACCGGCTGGTCACCAACCCCGGGCTGCAGGTTCTGCAATGCGGCGACCCGACCGGATCGGGCTCCGGTGGACCGGGGTACACCGTGCCGGACGAGGTGTTCCCGGAGCTGACCTACGCGCGCGGCTACGTCGCGATGGCCAACACCGGCCAGCCCGACAGCGGTGGCAGCCAGTTCTTCTTGATCTACGGCGACTCTCAGCTCCCGCCCGACTACACCGTCTTCGCCACCATCGCCCCGGAGGGTCTCAAGACTCTCGACCAGATAGCCAAGGCAGGCAGCGACGGGTCGCTGGAACCATCCCCCGGTGGCGGCAAGCCCAACCAACCGGTCACGATCACGTCCGTCGACATCGCCGCAACCTGAGAACGGAACTCAGTTCGACGACGTGACTCGATAGACGTCGTAGACGCCCTCAATGTTGCGCACGGAACGCAGCACGTGCCCGAGATGTTTGGGGTCACCCATCTCGAAGGAGAACCGGCTCACCGCCACCCGGTCCCGGGTGGTGGTGACCGAGGCGGACAGAATGTTCACCCGTCCGTCGGCGAGCACCTTGGTGACGTCAGACAGCAGCCGGTGCCGATCCAGCGCCTCGACCTGGATCCCGACCAGGAACACCGACGAGGACGACGGCGCCCACTCCACCTCGACCAGACGCTCGGGCTGAGCCCGCAGTGAATCAGAATTGGTGCAGTCAGTGCGGTGCACGCTGACCCCACCGCCCCGGGTGACGAACCCCAGGATCTCGTCGCCGGGCACCGGCGTGCAGCAGCGGGCGAGCTTGGCGTAGACGTCCCCGGCGCCACGCACTCGAACTCCCGAGTCGCCAGTCTCACCGCGGCGCTGGACCGTGGAGGGAGTGGCCCGGTCGGCCAGCACCTCCTCGGCGCCCTCCTCACCGCCCAGCAGCGCGACCAGGCGCTGCACCACATGACGGGCCGAGGCGTGATGCTCGCCGACGGCGGCATACAGGGCGCTGACGTCGGGATAGTGCAGCTCTCGGGACACCGCGACCATCGACTCAGCAGACACCAACCGCTGCACCGGCAGCCCGACCCGGCGCAGTTCCTTGGCAATGGCGTCCTTGCCGGCGTCGATAGCCCCCTCGCGACGCTCCTTGGCGAACCACTGCCTGATCTTGGCGCGGGCCCGTGGCGACGCCACGAAGGACAGCCAGTCCCGGCTGGGGCCGGCACCCTCTGCCTTGGAGGTGAAGACCTCGACGACCTCGCCATTCTCCAGCTGCCGCTCCAGCGCGACGAGCCGGCCGTTGACCCGCGCGCCGATGCAGCGGTTACCGACCTGAGTGTGCACCGCGTAAGCGAAGTCGACCGGCGTGGAACCTGCGGGCAGCGTGATGACGTCGCCCTTGGGCGTGAAGACGAAGATCTCGCGAGTGGCGAGGTCATAGCGCAGCGACTCGAGAAACTCACCGGGATCGGCGGCCTCCCGCTGCCAGTCCAGCAGCTGGCGCATCCAGGCCATCTCATCGACATCCATGGCTCCGTTGTGGGTGCCGCGGGTCTCCTTGTACCGCCAGTGCGCAGCGATGCCGTACTCCGCAGTTCGATGCATCTCGTGGGTACGGATCTGCACCTCCAGCGGTTTGCCGTCCGGTCCGATCACCGTGGTGTGCAGCGACTGGTAGACACCGAACCGGGGTTGCGCAATGTAGTCTTTGAAGCGACCGGGCATCGGCTGCCACACTGAGTGCACCACACCGACCACGGCATAACAGTCGCGTACCTCGTCGACCACGATCCGCACCCCGACCAGGTCATGGATGTCATCGAAATCGCGACCGCGCACGATCATCTTCTGGTAGATCGAGTAGTAGTGCTTGGGCCTGCCCTCGACGGTGGCGGTGATCCGCGAGCCGGACAGATGCGTGGAGACCTCGTCGATCACGGTCCGCAGGTAGGTGTCGCGTGACGGCGCCCGGTCGGCCACCAGCCGCACGATCTCGTCGTACTTCTTGGGATGCAGGATCGCGAAGGAAAGGTCCTCCAACTCCCACTTGATGGTGGCCATGCCCAGCCGGTGCGCCAGCGGGGCGAGTACCTCGAGGGTCTCCTTGGCCTTGCGGGCCTGCTGCTCCGGTGGCAGGAAGCGCATGGTGCGCATGTTGTGCAGCCGGTCCGCCAGCTTGATCACTAGCACCCGCGGGTCGCGCGCCATCGCGATGACCATCTTGCGAATGGTCTCGGCCTCGGCGGCGGCACCGAACTGGATCTTGTCGAGCTTGGTGACGCCGTCGACGAGGTGCGCAACCTCGTCACCGAAGTCCTCGGTGAGACGGGACAGCGAGTAGTCGGTGTCCTCCACGGTGTCGTGGAGGAGCGCGGCCACCAGCGTGGTGGTGTCCATCCCCAACTCGGCGAGGATCGTCGAGACCGCCAACGGATGGGTGATGTACGGGTCGCCGGATTTGCGCTGCTGCTGGGAGTGCTTGTCCTCGGCGACGTCGTAGGCCCGTTGCAGTAACGCGAGGTCGGCCTTGGGGTGCAGCTCACGGTGCACAACCGCGAGCGGTTCGAGCACCTGCCGGACCGGACCGAGCCGCTGCGCGGTGATCCGCCGCGCGAGCCGCGCCCGAACCCGCCGGGTCGCCGAGGGCAGCCGCTGAGGGATCGTGACCGGGTCCGGGCCGGCCAGCGGCACAGCGGCGCGCTGCAGGTCCTGGCTCAACCGCACTCTCCTGCCACATGGTGACCGATCTAGATATACAGCGTACCGCCGAGTTCCGGGCGGTATCTGGAGGACTGGAAAAACCTTGGGACTTGTCAGATCGTCAAAAGGGTGTGCAGCGAGCGGCCGCCAAGCCGGTCTCGACCTCGAAGCGAGCCGATTTCCAGCAGCACCGCAATGCCACTCACCGAGGCCCCCGCCCGCTCAACCAGCGCGCAGGCCGCAGCCACCGTGCCCCCGGTGGCCAGCACATCATCGATCACCAGAGCCCGCTGCCCCGGTCGCAGGGCACCGTCAGCCAGTTCCAGCGAGGCAACGCCGTACTCCAGGGCATAAGCCTCGCGGTCGGACACTACGGGTAGCTTGCCAGACTTACGGACCCCGACCACACCAGCTCCCAGGGCGTAGGCCGCGGCGGCACCCAGCAGAAACCCCCGCGCCTCCACCCCGACCACAACGTCGACCTGCTGCGCCGGAGCGATCAGCGCGTCCACCACCGCTCGGAACGCAGTCGCATCGGCCAGCACTGGTGTGAGATCCCGAAAGAGCACACCAGGCTCCGGGAAGTCCGGGACTTCTCGGATCAGTGGTCGGAGCAAAGCCGCCAAGTCGTCCACGTTTGATCCGGGACGCACACCGCGGACTTTACCGGTTGCTACTTCTTCGTCCGCTGCTCCCCATCAGAGTCAGCCGTCCGCTCCGTCTGCTCGTGCCCTTGCGAGTGGGCCTGAGTTTCGGTGTCGGTGTCCTTCCAGGTACGGGTGCCCTTCTGAGTAGGGGTGTTCTTCTGAGTACCGGTCTTCTCCTGAGTACTGGCCTTCTCCTGGGTACTGGCCTTCTCCTGAGTACTGGCCTTCTCCTGAGTCCTGGCGTCCGTCAGGGGGCGGATGTCCTCCGGAAGCTGAGCCTTTTCGTGGACCGGCATTGCCACCTGGATCGGCGCAGGAAGTTCGATCGGCGCAGGAAGTTCGATCGACTCAGGCAGTTCGATCGGCTCAGGCAGTTCGATCGACTCAGGCAGTTCGATCGGCACAGGCAGCTGGATCGATGCCGGCCCCTTGACCGACGCAGGCCCCTCGGCGGACGTCGAGCCCACCGGCGCGCAGGGCTTGTGCTCTGCAGTCAGCTGCTCTGCAGTCAGTATTGGGGTGCACGCCTGTGCTGGTGCGGACTGGGGCTGTGCAGCCTCCCGGGGTACCGAGCCCGCCCGACGTTCGCCGCGCGTGGGGTACTCCTCTAGCACAGTCTGAGGGTTCGC
>DATHTJ010000111.1:0-4783 GCA_035463315.1 Pseudonocardiaceae bacterium | reverse complement strand
TGCCAGAAACTCGGTCGTAGGTGCTGAGCTGGGAGTTCGCCCGAGGATCACCGGGCGGTGATGATCGGCGCATGACCCTGCGACTGCTCCATCTGACGTTCTGCCAAGTGGTGCGCTGGCTTGCACTGCTATCGCGGAGTGCGGCAGCGAAGGACGCCGAACTGCTCGTGTTGCGCCATGAGGTCGCGGTGCTGCGGCGGCGGGTGGTCCGGCCGCAGGTCGACTGGGCCAACCGGGCGATCCTGGCTGGGCTCGCACCGTTGCTCGCGCGCCACAGCTGGCGCGGGTTAGTGGTGCAGCCGGCCACGCTGCTGCGCTGGCATCGGAATCTGGTCCGGCGCCGCTGGACCCACCCACACCGGCGTGGCCGTCCGACCGTGACGGCCCAGCTCCGCCAGCTGGTCCTGCGGATGGCCAGGGAGAACCCGACCTGGGGCTACCGCCGCATCCACGGGGAGCTCGTCGGGCTCGGCCACCACATCGCTGCCTCCACAGTCTGGAAGATTTTGAGGACCGCCGGCATCGACCCCGCTCCCCTGCGCTCCGGACCGACCTAGCGACAGT
The DNA here is from genome assembly GCA_035463315.1 of Pseudonocardiaceae bacterium. Lineage (GTDB taxonomy): Bacteria > Actinomycetota > Actinomycetes > Mycobacteriales > Pseudonocardiaceae. Next base: position 4,219 of record DATHTJ010000111.1, on the reverse strand, counting down.
TCCTCGCCGCACAGGCTCACGCGACCCTCGCGGTCGACTTCGCCCACGTCGACACCGTCTTCCTCCGCCGCCTGTACATCCTGCTGGTGATCGAGCACGGCCGTCGCCGCGTGCACCTCGCCGGCATCACCGCCCACCCCACCGGCGCCTGGGTCACCCATGTTGCGCGTCATTGATCTTGCACATGTGGCGTCATTGCTGGTGAGGCTGGTTCGGGTGTGAAGGAGCCCCGCCCGGACGGGTTCGGGCGGGGCTTTGGTGGGCGGGTTGTCGCTGCGGTGGTCAGGGTGTCGCGGGCGGGGGATCGTGGTTCTCGGTGACGGCGGAGCGGGCGCTGGTTTCGTCGACGAGGTTTTTGCCGGCGGCGCAGGCGGCGATGAGCGCGGAGATCGCGAGCCGGTTGACGCTGCGGGGTTTGCCTCGGCTGCTTTGGTGGATCAGCGCGATGGCGTCGTCGGTGAACAGGGGGTCGGCGCGGCCGGTGAGCTTGACGTGGTGGTGGACGTAGTCGGCGGTTTCCTGGCTGGTCATGCCGGTCATGTGGCGGCGCACGGTGATGCGTTGTTCGAGCGCGGCCAGGGTGCCGAGCTTCATCTTGGTGGCCAGGGTGGGCTGGCCCAGCACGATGGTGGCGAACGGGGACTCGGTGTCGAGCTGGTGGTTGGTCAACAGCCGCAGTGCCTCCAGGGCCTCGTGGCTGAGCAGGTGCCCCTCATCGATACACACAATGGGTACCCGTCCGCGCTCGGCGTGCTCGGCGGCCAGCGCGTCACGGGCCTGGGGCACCAGCGCGGCGTTGTGGAAGCTGGGTTTGCCGCCCAGCGCGGTGACCACGTGGTGATAGATGCCCCTCGCGCCGACGGTCGGGTCGGGGATGTAGATGAGGTGGTAGCGGGCGGGTTCGGCGCGGTCGATCGCGGCGCGGGCGGCGACGGTCTTGCCGACCCCGACTTCGCCGGTGATGACGGTGATGCCGCGGCTGGTGATGCCGTAGGCGATGCGGGCTGTGGCTTGGGCGTGATCGGCCGAGCGGAACAGCATCCCGGGCGCCAGCCCACGACCGAAGGGCATGGTGGTGAAGCCGAAGAACGATTGGATCTTGTCCAGCATGGGGTCTCCTGGGTGTGTGGTCAGCCGCCGTTGGCGGTGGTGATGGCGGTGGTGATGGCGGTGGTCACGGCGGTGATGTTGTCCGCGTCCAGGCCGCCGAGGACCGCGCGCAGGGCCACCGGTAGTCCGTGGGCCAGCGAGGCGGCGATGCGCAGCATGTCGGCCTCGGAGGCCGAGCTGGGCAGCTCACCGTGCTGGAGTGCGTCAATCGCGCCCGCCCAGTCGATCCAGGCGCCGATGTGGTGGCCCTCGGCGGTGGTGACGGGGTGGACGAACCGGGTGAAGGCGGCCTGCGCCAGCCAGTGCCGGTGGCTGATCAGCAGGTCGATCGCCGCGGTGTCGGCGAGGCGCCCGCCGGTCGCGTGCGCGCGCAGCAGCCATGCCAGCGTGTCTGCTGCGGCCGGGCTCACCCCGGCTTCTGCCTCGGCCGGGCTCACCCCGGCTCCTCGTCGGGGGTCCGGCCGGGTTCGGCGGGCCCCTCGTCGGCCAGGGCCGGGTAGTTGATCAGCTGGCCGACCTCGCGCTGGTGCGCGTCCTCCAGCAGCCGCAGGTAGTCGATCCCGGTGGCCTCGACCGGCGCGGCGGCGTCGGGTTTGACAGCGGGGTGCACGTGACGGCCGATGTGGTGCGGGCGCGCCCGGCCCATGGGCCGGCCCTGGTACTCGATCTCGATGACGGTCAGGTCGAACGGGGTGAACAGCACATCGATGGTGCGGCCCACCAGGGCCGCGTCGACCTCGAAGCGGTTGCCGTGCAACGACACCGTCGCGAACGAGGTCACCTTGCGCTGCTCACGCCACAGAAACGCCCGGCGCAACCGGGCCGGATCCGGTTCGGGCGGCCGGGCGCGGTCGTCGGCGTGGTACCGCTGCGCCGGGGTGGCCTCGGTTTCGGAGTGCACGGCGCGGTGGTACTGCTGGTGCAGCCACACGGTGAACGATCGGTTGAGCTGTTCCAGCGACGTGCACCCGGTGGGGTCGACCTCGACCAGGAACTGGTCGCGAACAGTGCGATTCCAGCGTTCGATCTTGCCTCGTCCCTGGGGCCGTCCGGGCGCGGAGTGCACCAGCTTGATGTCCAGCACCGCCGCCGACCAGGCCAGCTGAACCGAGGAGTAGGCGCTGCCGTTGTCGCAGTACAGCCGCTGCGGGCAGCCGTGGGTCTTGACCGCGTCGTGCAGCGCGGCCTGCATGCCCAGGGTGTCCTCGCCATGCCCCCAGCGGTGCCCGACCACATAGCGGGAATGGTCGTCCAGCAGCGCGAACAACACCGCCCGCCGGCCGTCGATGATCGGGCCGTGCAACCCGTCGGACACCCACAGCTCGTCGCACGCGGCCGCTTCGAACCGGCCGAACGCCCTCGGCGGTGTCGCATCCGGGCGGGTGTTCAGCTCCAGTCGGGCGAAGTGCCGCTGCAGGGTGCGCGCCGACGGGGCCCAGCCGTGCTCGGCGGCGAGGATCCGGGCGATATGCGTGGCGGTGCGGGCCGGGTGCTCCCGCTTCAACTGCGCGGCCAGCTCCAACACGCCCGGGTCGGTGCGCGGCTGCACCTGCGGTTCGGCTGGGATCAGGGCGTCGAACCCGCCGGCGCGCCACGCCCGGATCCAGCGGTCCAACGACGCCCGCGACACGGTGACCGGCTCACCGAACGGGCCCAGATGCACCTGGGCGGCCAGCCGGCGCACCAGCTTGCCCCGCTCGGACCCCGACAGGGCGGGATCGGCCAGCGGCCGGATCAGGGCATACCGGTAGAGCGCGACCTCCTGCGCCCGGTCGGCCCGCGTGGGCTTCTTCTTCGGTGTCGATCTCGGTGTCGATCTCGGTGTCGATGCCATCGGCACCACCCCCATCTCCGGGCGACAGTGACGCCGACGACCGTGACCGCCCGGCAAGATCGTTTACAGATGCGGGGACGTGTTGATCCACTTCCCGTTCGCTGCCGGTGGCCGGGCCGCCAGCAGCCAGCCCCCGGAGCAGGCCGCCACCATCTCCGCCGCCGACACCGTGAACACCTCAGCGCCCAGGGCGCGGCGCACCGCCGCGCACGCCGCGCCGACCTGCCCGACCGCGTCGGCAACCACGCTCCCGGCCGGGACCAGCCGGTCCATGTCGGCGCCGGCGATGGCGTGGCGTTCCAACCGGGCGAACGCCGCCCGGATCGGCTCGGCATGCGCGGCGAACCGGGACACCCAGCCCCGCACCGTCGACGCCGGGCGACCGGCCGCCGTGCAGATCGCCCGCCACCCCCGCCCGGCCGCGCGGGCCAGCAGCGCCGCCCAGATCACCGCCACCACATCCACCCGCCGCCCCAGGCAGAACCGGGGTAACAGCACATGCGAGCGGCCACAGCCGCCGCGTGAACAGATCACCCGGCGCGGTCGGATCCGCCGAACCAGATCCACGCTCACCCGCACGAACCGCGGCGCCGCATGCCCCCACGGCGCCAGCTGCCGCCCGCACCCCGGGCACGTCAACGCGCCCGACAACAGCCGGCGTTCCACGACCACAGGGTCAGGGCCTACGCTGAGCAACCGACCGCCTCCGGGCGCGTTCGAGCGGCCCTTCCCGGCAGCAGGCCAACGCGAGCGGGAAGGGCCGTTGACATTCAAGATCGCCCGGAACCTATCCGGCTGCGGTCCTCACCCTGACGCCGCCCACCAGCCCGACCGCCGCGCGCCGAAGACGTCCTCACCCCCGAAGACGCGACGAACCCTGTCCCCCTCAGCCGGAGCGACGCTCAACACGCCCTCGCCGCGCTGCGCCGCGCGCTCTGGTCGCAACGAATTACAGCACTGTCAGCCCCCGCAGCCGAAGACACGAAAATCACTGACATGCTGCTGGACACGCTCGCCTACGCGGCATGAGCAAACGCCAGACTGCGAAAGTCCACTAGTACGAACGAGACGAATTCGACAACCAGCGGATTCAAAGACTGCTGCTCGGACCCCGCTGGCGCGTTTGGCCCTGTCCTACCTGCCGCCGATGCTGCATGGGCTGCACCCGTTGCCCCACGCAGACAGGTCTGCAATGACAGATCCATTGACAATCAGGCCACAGTGGATGAGCAACGACACCCCGCTGCGGGACCGGCGGGTCCGCATCCACCGCTC
>DATHTJ010000110.1:0-10477 GCA_035463315.1 Pseudonocardiaceae bacterium | reverse complement strand
GCACCACCACCCGGTCCGCGAGCACCAGCGCGTCGATCACCTGATGGGTCACGATGACGGCGAGCCGGTCCGCCAGCACCGAGCGCAGCAGCGACCGCAAGGCGGGAGCGAGCTCCACGTCCACCGCGGACAGCGGCTCGTCCAGCAGCAGCAGGTCAGGGTCTGAGGCCAGCGCCCGAGCCAGCGCGATGCGCTGGGCCTGCCCGCCAGACAGCCGACGAGGGCGCCGTTGCGCAAATTGCGCCGCATCCACCTCGGTGAGGCGCCGCATCGCCGCCGCCCGCGCCTGCGACCGACGGGTCCCGGCGACGCGCGGGCCGAACGCGACGTTGTCCAGCACCGACAGGTGCGGGAACAGCAGCGGCTCCTGGGCCAGCAGCCCGACGCGCCTGCGGTGCGGCGCCAGCTGCACCCCGGCGGCGGTGTCGGTGAGCACCCGACCATCCAGGACGATCCGTCCAGTGTCCGGGCGCAGCAACCCGGCGACCGCAGCGAGCAGGGTGGACTTGCCCGACCCGTTGCGTCCCAGCACCGCGACCACCTCGCCAGGCCCCGCCCGCACTGTCGCGTCCAGGTCGAAGTCGCCGCGGCGCACGGCGACCTCAAGATGAAGCCCTGTGCTCATCGCAGCCCCTCGGCAGAGCGAGGCCGGGCCACCGCGATCACCACGATCGCCACCACCACGAGCAGCAGCGACAGCGCGATCGCCGCGTCGGTGTCGACCTCCCGCTGCAGGTAGACCTCCAGCGGCAGCGTCCTGGTCACCCCCTGCAGGCTGCCCGCGAAGGCGATGGTGGCCCCGAACTCGCCCAGACAGCGGGCGAAGCTGAGCACCATGCCGGAGCCGAGGCCGGGCAACACCAGCGGGATGGTGATCCGGCGGAACACCGTCCACGGTGGCGCACCGAGACTCGCGGCGATCACCTCATAGCGCTCCCCGCCGGTGCGCAGCGCCCCCTCCAGGCTCACCACCAGAAACGGCATCGCCACGAACGTCTGCGCCAGGATCACCGCCGCCGTGGTGAACGGCAGGCGCACGCCGAACGCCACGTCCAGGGCATGCCCGGCGAACCCGCTGCGCCCCAGCAGGTAGAGCAGCGCCAGCCCGCCGACCACCGGTGGCAGCACCAGCGGGAGCAGCACCACCGAGCGCAGCAACCGCAGACCAGGCACCGAGCCGCGGGCCAGCACCACCGCCAGCGGACCACCGAGCACGACACACAGCAGCGTGGACACCGCCGCGGTGCGCAGCGAGAGCTCTAACGACGTGAGCGCCGACTCGCTGGTGACCAGCTCGACAAACCGGGACCAGGGCGCCCGCACGACCAGCCCGATCACCGGCAGCAGGATTAACCCGAGGGCCGCTACCGCAGGCACCCACAGCGCACCGGGTAACCCCGTGCGAGTGAGGTGCGGATCCCTGGTCCGGTTCAAGAAGAAGGGCTGAAGCCGGCAGCGGTGAGCTCCCGCTGGCCCGCGGGGCTCAGGATGAACGCGACGAAGGCCGCCGCGAGTCGAGGCTGCGGTGCACCGTTGATCGCGGCGATCGGGTAGACGTTGACCGCGTCCTTGGCCTCCGGAAAGTTGATCTGCTTGACCTTCCCCGCGGCGCTACGGGCATCGGTGAGGTAGACCAGCCCGGCATCGGCCTCCCCTGCCTGGACCTTGGCGAGTACCGACCTGACGTCGGGCTCCTCGCTGGCCGGGCTCAGCGTGATGTTGGTGGCCTTCTCGATCTCCTTGGTGGCCGCGCCGCAGGGCACCTGCGGGGCACACACGAGCTCGGTGACGTCCGGCTTGGCCAGATCGGCGAACGTGCGGATGCCTTTCGGATTGCCCAGGGGCACCACGATGGTGAGCACATTGGTGGTGAACGGCTTCGGTACGCCGGCTACCTTGCCCGCCTCGGCCACCACCTTCATCTGCTTCTCGTTCGCCGAGGCGAACACGTCGGCGGGAGCACCGTTGACGATCTGGGTGGCCAGATCCGACGAGCCGCCGAAGCTGAACCGCACGTCAGCGGTGGGATTGGCGGCCTCGAACTGCTGTTCCAACGTGGTGAACACATCCGTGAGGGAGGCCGCCGCCAGCACCGTGACCGCTACCCGATCCGGGGCACCCGGCCCGGGTTGCGCCGTACCGTCCGCCCCACAGCCCGCCAGCGCCAGCCCCGCCGCCAGCACCACCAGCACCACTCGCTTCATCCACGTCCTCCTGGGGTCTCGACCATGACCTGCGTCGACTTCACGACAGCCACTGCCAGCACCCCCGGCACGAGCCCCAGTTCGCGCACTGCCTCGCTGCTCATCAGTGAGACCACCCGATGTGGTCCACATTGGATCTCCACCTGTGCCATCACCCGGTCGACGATCACCTCGGTGACCAGCCCGACGAAGCGGTTGCGCGCCGATCGGTCCACCAGGGACGGGTCGGGCGCGGCGTGCGCCTGCGCCTTGGCGAACGCCGCCAGCTCCACGCCGTCCACGGCCTTGCGGCCACCGGCATCCCGGAGCGGGGTCAGCTGCCCGGAATCGGCCCAACGCCGAACGGTGTCATCGCTTACGCCGAACAGCTCAGCGATCTCTGATATCCGATAGTGCGGCACGAGAGGAAGGTTACCTCCGCAACTGCGGAAAAAGAAAGGGAGACTCCCCGATCCGCTTGCGTAGTGGCAGAGTCGCGCAGCGTGGACTTCTCCCCCAGCGCACGAGCCGCCGACTACACGAAACGAATGCAGCAGTTCCTGCAGGAACGAGTGCTACCAGCCGAGCCGATCTACGACAACTGGCGGGCGCAACGCCGTGGCACCCCCGCCGAGCACCAGTTGCCGCCGGTGGTCGAGGAACTCAAGGCCGAGGCGCGATCCCGCGGCCTGTGGAACCTGTTCCTGCCCGCCGTCTCCGGGCTGTCCACCCTGGACTATGCGCCGGTCGCCGAGGTCTCCGGCTGGTCACCCACGATCGCCCCCGAGGCGATCAACTGCCAGGCGCCAGACACCGGGAACATGGAGATACTGCACCTGTTCGGCACCGACGAGCAGCGCGCCCGCTGGCTCGAACCGCTGCTGGCGGGAGAGATCCGCTCGGCGTTCGCGATGACCGAGCCCGAGGTGGCCAGCTCCGACGCCACCAACATCACCACCTCAATCCGTCGCGACGGCGAGGACTACGTCATCAACGGGCGCAAGTGGTGGATCTCCGGCACCGCCGACGAGCGCTGCGCGGTCTTCATCCTGATGGGCAAGACCGATCCGGACGCTGCCGCACACCGGCAGCAGTCGATGATCCTGGTGCCCCGCGACGCCGGCGGGATCGAGATCGTGCGGCACCTGCCGACTTTCGGGTACTCCGATCAGCACGGGCACTCCGAGATCGTCTTCACCGACGTGCGGGTGCCGGCGTCGAACCTGCTGGGCGCCGAGGGTGACGGCTTCGGCATCGCACAGGCCCGGCTGGGCCCCGGCCGTATCCACCACTGCATGCGGCTGATCGGGATGGCCGAACGGGCCATCGCGCTGATGGTGCGGCGCGCCCAGTCCCGGTACGCGTTCGGCGGTCCACTGTCTGACCAAGGGGTGGTCCGCGAGCAGATCGCGCTGTCCCGCCTCGAGGTGGAGCAGGCCCGGCTGCTGGTACTCAGGACCGCCTGGCTGATCGACCAGCCCGGCGGGGCCAAGGGCGCCGCGACGGAGATCGCCGGGATCAAGGTGATCGTCCCCCGGATGGCCTGCGCGGTGATCGACCGGGCGATGCAGATCCACGGTGGCGCGGCGATGTCCGACGACTTCCCGCTCGCGTCCTTCTATGCCTGGGCCCGGGCGCTGCGCTTCGCCGACGGGCCCGACGAGGTGCACCTGCGCACCGTCGCCGGCCATGAGCTCACTCGCCACTCCCACCCGCGGTCCTGATCGGCGAAAAGTTCCGCTTTTGCGGAGGTGATACCGGCAAGAACAAAGAAAAGCGAATCGATAATCAATGCGCGCCGACCCGGTAAGAGGGCCACAAACACGGCTGGCACCGATCGGGTCGAGCGACTGGTGAAGTGAGCTGCAGGTAGTCTGGAGCAGATGACTTCCGCATTGCTAGGCCCCCCGATCGTCCGCTCAGTGGACGATCCCGGCTTTGTCCAGCTGACCCACCCGATGAGCGCGATCGGAGACTAACCGTGGTGACCGTGCGGTATTTCGCGGCGGCACGTGCCGCCGCGGGCCTGCCCAGCGAGGACGTCGACGTCGGTGACGACGCTACGGTGGCCGACGCGTTGGAGGTCATCGCCAGCCGGCATGGGGCAGCACTGCGCAAGGTGTTGGCCGCCTGCAGCTTCCTGCTTGATTCGGTCGCGGTGCGGGACCGCACGACGCCGCTACGACCCGGTGCCGAACTGGACGTCCTGCCACCGTTCGCCGGCGGCTGAACCGGCACGTCTCACGGGCAGTTGACCCATTCCTCCGAGCCGTCGGCGAACTCCTGTCGCTTCCAGATGGGCAGCTGCAGTTTGACCTCGTCGACCAGCGCTGCGCAGGCCGCGAAAGCTCCCGCACGATGGGCCGCAGACACCGCGCAGGCCAGGGCACAGTCCCCGATCGCCAGCGGTCCGATCCGGTGGCTGACGGCCAGCGCGAGCACCTCCGGGTGCGCCGCGACGACCTGGGCTGCCACCCGCGTGATCACGTCGCCGGCACCGGGATGGCTGGAGTACTCCAGCACGCGCACTTCCCGGCCGCCGTCATGGTCCCGGACGGCGCCGGAGAAGCTCACCACCGCGCCGGCGTCCGGGCGGGCGACCACGCGGGCGTGCTCCTCGACGTCCAGCGGATCCTCGGTGACCACCGCGCGAAGGACGACGCCCGAGCCTGCAGCGACAGCTGCCCCATGGTTGTGTTCGGGGCCGGGGCCGGAAGGCTCACCGGTTCCGCTACCACTGTGGTCCGCGCCGTGCAGTTGCTCAACGGCGTGATCAAGCACCCCGTCGAGGACACCCAGGCCGTCCCGGACTCCGCCGGTGGAGCCCGGCAGGTTCACCACCAGTGTGCGGCCGGCCACCCCAGCCAGCCCGCGAGAGAGCACCGCAGTGGGCACCTGGGGCAGTCCGGCCGAGCGGATCGCGTCGGCCAACCCAGGCAGGCTCCGGTCCAGCAGCGGCGCAGTGGCCTCCGGGGTGCGGTCGGTGGGGCTGATTCCGGTACCGCCAGTGGTCAGCACGACGTCGACCGCGTCGGCCACCGCCCCCGCGACAGCGTCGCGCACCGGCGACCCGTCGGGTACCACCACGGGATCCGGGGTCTGGTAGCCACGTTCGGACAGCCAGCCGACGATGACTGGACCGGTGCGGTCCGGGTACACACCAGCGGCCGCACGGTTGGAGGCCACCACCACCACAGCACGGCGGGTCGTCGTTGTCATCGGTTCTCCTGACGCGTCCACAGCCCGGTCTTGCCACCCTCCTTGCGTTCCACCCGCACCGCGTCGAGCACCGCCGCGGGGTCGACTGCCTTGACCATGTCGTGCAACGCCAGGCCGGCCACCGCGACCGCGGTGAGCGCCTCCATCTCCACCCCCGTGCGGTCGGTGGTCCGGACCGTGGCGGTGATCCGAACCTCGGAGCCCGAGGCGTGCAGGTCCACCGTCACTCCGGACAGCGAGATGGGATGGCACAACGGGACGAGGTCGGGCGTCCGCTTGGCCCCCATGATGCCCGCAATGCGGGCGGTGGCCAGTGCATCGCCTTTGGGTAGCTGCTCGGCGCGCAGCAGCCGCACCACCTCCTCCGTGGTGCGCAAGACACCGGAGGCCACCGCCTCCCGTGCGGAAGGCTGCTTACCCGAAACGTCCACCATCCGGGCCGCACCACGATCATCGACATGGGTCAGCCGTCCCTCGAAGCTCACCAGCCGATCCTACGGCCGGCCACCCACAAACCGGCGTGCCGTGGGTGCACAACAAGGGGGGTCGGCACGCGATGCGCGCCGACCCCCCTCGGGAATGTGCCTCAGATCAGTGCGTCACCGGCAGGTCAGCCTCAACTGGCTTCGGAGCCGGCGCCTCCTTCGGAGGTGCCTCCTTGCGCTCATCGCTGCAGCTGGCAGACGAGATCACGATCTCCAACAGTGCATCACCATCGCCCTTGGTCGCCAAGCCCGGGTTGAGGGCCTTGAGCTGCGACACCAGGTCAGCGACGTTCGGAGCAGTCGACGGCTGCTCCGGCGCTGACTCGGGCTGCTGCGATGCTGACTCGGGCTGCTGTGACACCGACTCGGGCTGCTGCGACGCCGACTTCGGCTGCTGTGACGCCGACTTCGCATGCTCAGCCTCAAGCTGCTTCATGGTCGGGACCGTCAGGTTGGGTGCGAGCTCCTGGAGACCGGTGAGGTCGTTCGCCGCCACTGCCTTCGCCGCGTTGTCGGCGGGCAGGAGCGAGACCACCACGGCATCGACCGTGAGCTTGTCACCGTCGCGGTGCTGCCGGTCAAACTGGATCTTCAAAATTGGCGAGAGATCCAGCTCCTGACCCTTGGACGGCGACGACGGCAGCACCTTGCCGTTGCCCGTCCCGCCGATGATCGAGACCTCACCATGGCCGTGGTCGCAGCGTGCCTCAATGAGCGCAGCCTTGATCCCCAGAAGGTCTTCCACCTTGACCGCAGTGGCCTTGGACCGGAATGCCTCGGCCTCGACCTTGAGAAGCGCCACACCGACCGGCGAGGGCAGCTCTAGAAGCGCCTTAGTTCCGTCGGGCGGAGCCTCGACATATGGAGTCGGCGCGATAGGAAGAAGACCTTTCGCGGAGAGTCCGTATGCGGAGGATCTTGGATCTCCTTCGCCAGCGTTACCGGACAGGGTCCCCAGCAGCAGGGCCGCCACAGCGGTGGCAGCACCGATGCTGGCAGCGCTGGCGCCGGCGAGCTTCCTACTGTTCACGTGCTGTCCTCTCATTTCAGTTCTCGTCGATGATCACGAGCGTTCCCAATGGAACCTCGATCAACTTGTTCAGCGCGTCTGACGGGACCCGGATGCAGCCCTCGCTGGAGCGGGTGCCGAAGACGGTGGCCGTGGGCCAGGTATGGATCGCGACGGTTCCCGGGCCGCCACCGAAGCTGTCCAAAGTCGGGCTGTGGGTGCCCAACGGAAGGATCACCGGTGAATATTGCTGTTTGGGGTCGGTGAACGACCCCAGGAGGAACGTCCGCCCCGTCGGAGTAGGAGCCGCTTTCTTACCGATCCCGACCGTCCACTCGCCCAGGCGGCGGTCCCCCTTGAACAGCTCCATACTGACGGAACGAAGGTGTACCCGGATGAGATACGGGGTCACCGCGCGATCGAGCGCATCGTCGGTTACCCAGCCAGCCGAGCTGTTAGGCCGCGAGGGCAGCAGTACCTGCATCCACCCGGGTTGCTGGGCGATCACCGGTAGCCAGGTGTCGCCGAGCTGCTGGGGAGCAATCCTGGCGATCGGAGCCCCCCCAGGGGCCGCGTACACCACGATCTCTCGCCGAGGGTGGACCACAGTGCCGTCGGTGGGATCCGGCGGACCCGAGTCCAGCGGCGCCCTATCGATGGTGGTGTAGGTGGTGCTCTGCGGCAGCGCAGCGAGATCTGACGGCACGGCCGCTGGCGGAATCGCGGTGGTCGCGGTCACCGGGGGCGGCGGGGCGGGCTTGCCGACCTCACCAGCCCCGAAGGGAACCACGAAGGCCACCGCCACGATCGCCAGCACCACTAGGAGGACCCCAGCGATCGCGCAGGCAATCAGGTACGGGCGACCGCGCAGGGGGGAGATTCCGGGACGCTGAGCCATGGCCTCTTCCGGAGTCGAACGAGCAAACCTTGCGGATAACTCGCCCTCCCCGATAGGGCGACCGCGCTGGTCCCAACGCGGATCCGGCCGCGCGGTGACGGCACCCTAACGGACGGCAACCAGGGCCCTCTAAGGGGTGTCGCTCCGGTTGATTTCGGTGTGTGGGTGCTCGTAAGGGAGCTGGTCAGCCGGCAGCGGGAAGGTCACCTCGCCGAAGGGGGACAGTGCGCCCTGGATCGGCGCGGCAAGTTCGCTGACCGGGTGGTCCTCCTCCGACCAGCTCGGCCAGGCCGGGTCGATCCGGTCGGTGCGCTTGGCCACAGCTCCTCCTCGCTCGGTCTGCTCTCAGGTTCCATTGTGTCCAGATTCCATTGTGCCCGGCTCCATGGTGACCAATGGCGCCGGACGAGGTGCCCTGGGCTCTCGCTACCGTGGCAGGGATGCCCAGCATTGCACTGGCCGACTGGCTACGCTCCCGGGACGACGACACGCTGGCCGCGTTACTGCGGGTCCGCCCGGACCTTGCCGTGCCTGCGCCGGCCGACTCGACGGTGCTGGCCACCCGAGCCGGGATCCAGGCATCCGTCGCCCGGGCTTGCGAGGACGTGGACCGGTTCACGCTGGCGGTGCTCTCGGCGCTGGTGGTGGCCGGCGCCGACACCGAACCGGTACACCGCCAGGACGTCATCAGCCTGCTCGGTCGTGACGTCACCGTCAGCCGGATCCGGGAGGCATTGGACGCGCTGCGGTGCCGCGCGCTGGCCTGGGGTGACGACGAGGCGCTGGCGGTGGTCCCGGCGGTGCGCCAGGTCATCGGCCCGCATCCAGGCGGGTTGGGCCGTCCCGCTGCGAACCTTGTCGGCACGGACATCGGCGCGGCCCTAGCCCAGCTCGCCCCCGACGAGCTGGGCGTGCTGCGGGCACTGGCCACTGGGTCACCGGTGGGGACGACCCGGGACGCCGCCGAGGTACTCCCGCTGAGCCGGGCCCGCACGCCGGTGCAACGCCTGCTGGCCCGCGGGCTGCTGCGCCGGATCGACTCCAGCACCGTTGAGCTGCCCGCACAGGTGGGCCTGGTGCTGCGCGGGGACCGGCCACTCGGTCCCCTTGAGCTGGACGAGCCGGCGCTGCCCACGCGCCAGCGCGATCCGTCCATGGTGGACTCGACGGCCGCCGGTGCGGTGCTCGATCTGCTGCGGCACACCGAGAAGCTGCTCACCGAATGGTCGCGGGAACCGCCTGCGGTGTTGCGCTCCGGTGGCCTGGGTGTTCGGGACGTGCGGCGAGCCGCGCGGCAGTGCGACGTCGAGGAGTCGACGGTGGTGCTGCTCGCCGAGGTCGTCGTCGCCGCCGGGCTGGTCACTGGGTCCGATGAGGGGGCCGATGGGAGACTGTGGTTACCCACTGTCGCCGTCGACTCCTGGCTCGCTGCGCGACCCGAGCGGCGTTGGGCAATGCTGGCCAACGCGTGGCTCAGGCTGCCCCGGCTGCCGGGACTGGCCGGGACTCGCGACGACAAGGACCGGCCGCTGGCCCCACTGGGTGAGGAGTTACGCCAGCCACGCGCCGCGGCGCAGCGCCGCCGGATCCTCGACGTGCTCGCTGACCTGCCCGCCGGTAGCGGGATCCACCGGTCCGACGAGCTCGCCGCGGTGCTCGCCTGGCGGGCCCCACGCCGGGGCGGCCGGCACCGCGACGAGATCGTCAGCTGGACCGTCCGGGAGGCCACCGTGCTCGGCGTCCTCGCGCTGGGCACGCTGACATCGGCCGGCCGAGCGCTGCTGCATGACGGCGCGGGTGCGGCAGCGGCCGTTCTCGAGGCCGTGCTACCCGAGCCGGTGGATCACGTGCTGGTCCAGGCCGACCGCACGGTGGTGGCGCCGGGACCGTTGGAGCCCGAACTGGCCAGGGAGATCGGGCTGGTGGCCGACGTGGAGTCAGCCGGCGGCGCCACCGTCTACCGGGTCACCGAGGACACCGTGCGCCGAGCCTTGGACGTCGGCCGCAGCGCCGCCGACCTGCACGAGCTGTTCCGGATCCGGTCCAGGACCCCGGTGCCGCAGTCGCTGAGCTACCTCGTCGACGATGTGGCCCGGCGGCACGGGCGGCTGCGCGGTGGCACCGCGGCCGCATTCCTGCGGTGCGACGACGCCGTGCTGCTGGCTGAGCTACTGGCACATCCGGTCGCCACGCGCTGCGGGCTGCGCAGGATCGCGCCCACCGTGCTGGTCAGCCCGTTGGCACTGGCCCCCCTGCTCGATGAGGTGCGCGGCGCCGGCTTCGCCCCGGTCGCGGAGGGAGCCGACGGCCAGGTGGTCGAGCTGCGCACCGCAGATCGCCGGGCCAAGGCCCGGCCGGCGGCGACCCGCCGCGCCGCCGCGCCCCCGGCCCCCTCTGCGGAGCAGCTGGCCGCGCTGGTCCGCGGATTACGAGCCGGAGACGCCGCGGCCACCACCCCGCGCGGACCCGCGGTGATCACTAGTGGGGTGTCCACCGGTGACACGCTGGAGCTGTTGCAGGGCGCCGCCCAAGCCGGCAGCAACGTATGGATCGGCTACGTGGACTCCCACGGCATAGCCAGCAGGCGGATCGTGCGGCCAGTGAGCGTAGGCGGTGGCGTATTAGAAGGCTTCGACCGGTCGCGGGGTGAGCTGTGGCGCTTCCCGCTGCACCGGATCACCTC
>DATHTJ010000109.1:0-7647 GCA_035463315.1 Pseudonocardiaceae bacterium | reverse complement strand
AAGCCGGCCTCGACCATGGCGGCCATCAACCGGGCTCGCTCGTGGATTCCCCTACCGTCGACGTCGGGGACCTCCTCCAGAACTGGATCGCCGATCAGATGTCATCAGCAAGAGGAGCTTCGAGATGAGCCGGACTACCGTTGACCTCGCGACCGCCCGCCGGACGCTTCGAGCACTCACACCCCGCACGGTCGCGCTGTTTGCCTGCATAGCGAACCCCGGCGTCCCGATGTCAGGATCGGAGTGGACCGTGGGAGAAGCCGCGGCCCATCTGGTCTTCGGCGCCAAGGACTACTCCGAGCACGCCCGGGGCGTGGAGCAATGTTATTCGATCGACCCGGCCGATAGGGCCGGGAGCCTCCGTCGCAGCCTGGCCAAGATGGCGGAACGGGACAGCCACCAGCTCGGCGTTGAGCTCCAGGTCGGCATCGGTGCCTTCCTCGACGCCACCGGAGGGCGGGCCGCCGAGGACCTGCTGCCCTGGCACCAGCAATCCCTTTCCTGCGGCACCATGACGTGCCTGCTGATCGGCGAACAGCTGCTCCACGGGTACGACATGGCCCAGACACTGGGCGCCGAGTGGCCCATTGAGACCGAGCCCGCCCGGCTGGCCGTTCAGGCAGTGCTGCCTCTCTTGCCTGCCTTGGTCGACAGCGAAGCTGCCGAGGGGGTGGACGCCACCTACGAGCTCGCCGTCCACGGCGGCCCCTGTGTGATAGCCCGGTTCCGCGACGGCACCGGGAGCATCGACCCGTCCGAGAACGGGCCCATCGACTGCCAGCTCTCGGGTGATCCGGTCGCCTGGCTCCTGGCCCTGTACGGCAGGGTCGGGTGGGAGGAACTCCTGCGGACGGGCCAGGTGACGGTGACCGACGGCGACGCCGACCTCGGCGCCGGATTCAAGCGGCTGCTCCGCAACCCGTAACACCAGCGAGTCGCCGTCTTCGCCAAAGTCGGCATCGCGGATCCGCTGCAGGCTCTCCGTTAGGCGCTGCGCTCGTCGACATCGAGCAGGTGCCTGATCAGCCAGTGCACCACCTCCCCCATGAAGACCGCGCGGTTGGTGGTGCCCAGGATCTCGTGCCCCTCCCCGGGCAGCACCACATAGCCGTGTGACGCCCCGCGGTCCCGGAGCGCGGCGACGAGTTGCTCGGCTTCGGTGAGGGGCACGTTGGTGTCCAGACCACCGTGCACCACCAGCAATGGGGCACTCAGCCGCCCGATCCGGTGGATCGGGGACAGCTCACGCAGTAGCTCCGCGTCTCGGCGCGGGTCGCCGTACCTGCGCACCGCCGCGGCCGCAATCCACGGCTCGGTGTGGGCGAAGAACGTCTCGAAGTCGGTGATGCCGCAGAGGTCGACGCCGACCCGGAACAGCTCGGGATAGCTCACCATGGCAGCGACGGTCAGGTAGCCGCCGTAAGAGCGCCCGGCACAGCCCACCGCTGCGGGATCGGCAAGCCCGGCCTCCACCAGGTATCCGACCACGTCGGCGACGTCATCAATGGCAGCGAACCGACGGTGGTGGACGTCCGCGTCCACGAACCCACGCCCGAAGCCCGACGAGCCACGCACATTCGGCGCGAACACCGCGACGCCGTAGCTCAGCAACGCCTGGTAGAGCGGGTGGAACGTGGGACGCTCCTGGGACTCCGGGCCGGCGTGCAACCAGACCAGCGTGGGCACCGCGCCGAGCGCACCGGCCGGCCGGTAGAGCCAGCCGCTCAGCTCCAGGCCGTCCCGGGCCCGCCACCGGTGCAACTCCGGCCGCAGCGGCGCGTCCGGCGGCCAGGACGGTGGCAGCGCGGGAGCCAGCCGCACCGGTTGCGCTGGCGGGAGCGGGTAGCGCAAGACGTGCGGCGGCTCGGCGCCGGATTCCACGGCGAGCACCAGTGACCCACCGTCCTGGGCGAAGGCGCAACCCGTGACCACCTCCGCCGGTGGCGCCGGCAGCGCACGCCGCTCCCCCGCAGCCAGGTCGACGAACTCAAGCTCGCTGTGTCCCTCGACGTTCCACACCGCGACGACCGCGCGACCGGTCGGCTCGAGCGCGAACCTTTCGAGCTCGGCCCCCTCGCGCGCGGCGACGAGCTCGGCGGCCTCGGGGTAGCCGGCAGCGACCCTCGGCAGCGCAAGCAGCGCGGCGTACTCGCGATCAGCGTCGGTATGCAGGTAAATCACCCGGTCATCGGGGGCGAAGCGGGCATCGGCGACGGTCGCATCGGCGCCCAGCAACTCAGCGCTGCTGCCGGTCCGGGTGTCGACCAGCAGCAGGCGGCGAGCGCCGCGGGGGCCGAGGCGCACCACGGCGTAGCGCCCGTCGTGGCTGAAGGTGCACACCGTCGCCGCCACACCGCTCGCCAGCTGATGGCGGCGTCCGGAGCACACATCCACCGTGTACGCGGTAAGCCTGGCCGGGTCCGTGACGCTGCTCTCGGCAAGACCCACGATGTGACCGCCGGGCTGCCAGCAGCCGATCGACGCCACCCCGGCCGGAGTTCCGGCGATGACCCGAGCATCGGAGCCGTCCGGGCGGAGCGCGCAGACCAGGGTGCGCTCGCCGCCGCCGGGCGCCGTCGTCAGGCACAGCCACTCGCCGTCGGGCGACCAGCTGACCGCCCGTACGTAGTCCTCGCCGGTATCCAGCCGAACCGGCGGGCCGGGCGGCACCAGCGAGCTCAGCCAGACCCGGGGCGTGCCGTCGCGGTCGGAGACCACGGCCAGGGTGCTGCCGCCCGGGGACAGCGTGGGTGAGGTACAGGTCTCGGCGGCGAGCCAGTCGAGGCCGGTCAACTCGGCGGCGAGCCGGGCGCGCCGCCGCGGCGCGAAGCCGCTGGCCTCCTCGGAGCGCGCCGCGTTCACCTAGATCTCCCTTTCCTGCAGCCACATCTCCAACAGGGCGACCTGCCACAAGGCATTGGATCCCAGTGTGGTCCGCTCGGTGTTCGGATCGGCAAGCATGCGCTGCAACCAGTCCGGGCGGAAGAGCCCGCGGTCCTTGGCTACCGGATCGGTCACCGCGTCGCGCACCCGGTCGAGGAACGAGCCGGACAGGTGCCGGATCGCCGGCACCGGGAAGTAACCCTTGGGCCGGTCGATGATGGAGTCCGGGACCACGCCGCGGCTGGCCGCCTTGAGCACTCCCTTGCCGCCCGCGGCGAGCTTCAGCTCGGGTGGGCAGGCGGCGGCGAGCTCGATCAGCTCGTGGTCCAGGAACGGCACCCGGGCCTCCACCCCCCACGCCATCGTCATGTTGTCCACCCTCTTGACCGGGTCATCGATCAGCATGACCGTGGTGTCCAGGCGCAACGCCGCATCGAGTGCCGTGTCGGCGCCGGGAGCACCGAAGTGCGCATCCACGAATGCCCAGCTGTGATCGGAGCCATCCAGCCACTCCGGCTCGAGCAGGTCGGCCAGCTCGGCATGCGGGCGGTCGACGAACACCTCCGCGTAGGCTGCCGCGGCCCGATCCCGCGGCACGCTGGCCAGCGGCGGGTACCAGTCGTAGCCGGCAAACACCTCGTCGGCACCCTGTCCGGACTGCACCACGGTCACCGAGCGGGAGACCTCCTCGGAAAGCAGGTAGAACGCGACACAGTCATGGCTGACCATCGGTTCGCTCATCGCACCAATGGCCGCGTCCACCGCCGGGAGCAGCCGGTCCGACTTGACCATGATCTTCTGGTGGTCGGTGCCGAAGTGCGCCGCGACCTGGTCGGAGTAGACGAATTCGTCCCCGGACTCCCCACCGGCGGCCTCAAACCCGACGCTGAACGTGCGCAGCCGCTGCCGACCACTCTCGGCCAGCAGCGCCACCACCAGGCTGGAGTCGAGGCCGCCGGAGAGCAACACGCCCACCGGGACGTCGGCAACCATGCGCCGCTCGACAGCGAGCCGCAGCGCATCCAGCACCGCGCCCGGCCAGTCCGCGATGTCCACACCGCAACCGCCTCGCGAGAACGCCGGCCGCCAGTACTCCCGGTCCTGACGACGGCCATCCGGATGCACGGTGCGCACCGTCGCCGGTGGCAGCTTCTCCACCCCGGCCAGGATCGTGTGGGGAGCCGGCACAACGGAGTGGAAGCTCAGGTAGTGGTGCAGCCCCACTGGGTCAATAGCAGTGTCCACGTCCCCCCGGCGAGCAGCGCCGGCAGCGTGGAGGCAAAACGCAACCGGCTAGGGGTCTGCGAGAGGTACAGCGGTTTGATCCCGAGCCGGTCGCGGCCGAGCACCAGCCGCCCGCTGTCGCGCTCGAGCACGGCAAAGGCGAACATGCCCAGGAAGTGGTCAACGCAGCTGGTGCCCCACTGGTGATAGGCCTTGAGCAGCACCTCACTGTCGGAGTCGGAGAAGAACCGGTAGCCGGCGGCGCCCAGCTCGCAACGCAGCTCGCGGTAGTTGTAGATGCAGCCGTTGAACACGGTGGACAGGCCCAGCTCGGGATCGACCATGGGCTGCGCGGCCCGGTCCGACAGGTCGATGATCTTCAACCGGCGGTGGCCGAGCGCGGTGGCGCCACCAGCGTGGATGCCCCAACCGTCGGGGCCGCGACGATGCAGCGCGGCGGTCATGGTGGTGACCGCGTCGATGTCGGCCGGCGTCTGGTCGAATCTGATCTCGCCTGCGATGCCGCACATCAGCAAGCTCCTCTCAACGCAAGATCCAGGTGTCCTTCGCGCCGCCGCCGCGCGCGGAGTTGACGATCATGCTGCCGCCGGATGCGACCCGGGTCAGGGCAGCTGGGACCACCTCGGCCCGTTCACCGAGCAGGACGAACGCGCGCAGGTCGATCGCCCGCGGCTCCAGCCGGGTGCCGGTGAAGGTGGGGTGGGTGGACAGCGACACCAGTTCCTGGGCGACCCAGTCCTGCGGGTGCGCCGCGACGGTGGCGGCGAGCTCGGCCAGCTCGGCGGAGTCGGCATCCGGTCCGATCACGATACCGTGACCGCCGGAGCCGTCCACCGGCTTGAGCACCAGCTCGCCGAGCCGGTCAAGCACCTGCGCGAGGTGGTGCGGGTCAGCGCACGGGTAGGTGGGCACGTTGTCGAGCAGCACCTTCTCGCCCAGATAGTAGTTGATCATGTCCGGCACGTAGGCGTAGACCCGTTTGTCGTCGGCCACCCCGTTGCCCAGCGCGTTGAGCAGGCTCACCCGGCCACCGGCCACGGCTGCACAGATCGCCGGCCCGACGGGCCGACCGTCAGCCCCGATCGCGTCGAGCAGGGTCTGCTCGTTGAGCCGCCGGTAGAGCACACCAAGGCGCCGACCGCGCGCGTACACCCCGCTGTGGGTGACGGTGAGCTCCCCGGGAGTGACCAGCGGCAGCGCCATCTGGTCTGCCAGCAACTGATGCTCGTAGAACGCGGCGTCGATGGGGCCGGCGCTCAGCAGTGCGATCGCAGCGCCATCGTCGCCGGCCCCCTCCGGAGCCGAGGCCAGCAGCGTCTTGCGCAGCAGCTCGGGTACACCTTCCAGCGGCACCACGCCATCGGGTGGCTCCAGATCGGGCAACACGCTGCGCACCAGCCGCCGGCTGATCATCGCGTACCCCATGCCCGAGGGCACCCGCAGGTTGTCCTCCAGCACGAACCAGCGCTGCGCGCTGTCTCGCACCAGGTCAATACCGCTGACGGCAGCTCGCACCGGGTGCCGGCTTAACAGCGTCCCGAAGCGACTCCAGCCGGGCGAGCCGGTGACCACCGACTCCGGCAGCACGCCGTCCCGGATGGCCTCCTGCCGGCCGTAGGCGTCGTGCAGGAATGCCTCCAGCGCGCGCACCCGCTGGATCAACCCTGGCGTCAGCATCGCCCAGTCCTCGGCGGTGACGATGCGCGGCACCAGGTCCAGCGGGAACAGCCGGTCCGGCTCGTCGTCGGCTACCTGGAACGTCACGCCCCGCGCCCGCTGCTCAGTGTGCAGTGCGGACACCGCCGCCGTCATGCCGCGGGCTCCCAGCCGATCAAGCGCCCGGAACATCCAGCCGTAATGCGGCAGGACTCGGCCATCGGCCCCCACTGCCTCATCGTAACCGGCGCCGTGGTGGCCGGCACCGTGGTAGCTGGCGAGCAGGGCCGGCGTCGTCGGCACTGTGGTCGGCGGATCGCGGTGCAGCGACTCACCGCGGGTCTGCGCGAGCAGATCGTCAACCACGTCGGTGAGCTCGCCGCGCCGACCGGCCATCCGGCGCTGGCGGGCCGCGGAGCTGCCCACGGCAAGGGCTCGCTGGGACAGCTCAAGCACCTGCTTCCAGTCGCCGAATGTCTCCAGCTCCGATCGCAACTCGCTGACCAGGCGTTCGACCAGCAGTGACGGTGGCACCAGGGTCGGCCCGGACGGGTCGGCAAGATCGATGAGGTCACCCTCCAATCCGGACCGGGCCGCCCGCCAGGTTGCCGCCCGCAGCAGCTCGTGGCGGGTTGAGGGGAACGGTTTGCCCTCCTCGACCCACCCGCGGGCCCGCTGCACCAACGCCCGGAACAGACCGGCGATGAGCACGACGTCGTCCACCGCGGGGCAGGCATCGCAGATCCGCAGTTCGATAGTGGGCAGGTGCGCCGACGGGCGGATGTCGAAATAGACCATGCCGGGGTCACTGATCGTTCCCGAGGCGACCAGGTCGGCCACCATGGCGTCGTAGTCGGCCGCGGTACGCATCGGCCCCGGGGGGCCGGCGGTCGGCCAGCGCTGCCAGACCATGCAGCGATAGCTGGCGTAACCGCTGTCGACCCCCCGCCAATACGGCGAGCTGGCCGACAGCGCGAGGAAGGTCGGTAGGTGCATCGCCACGTGCTGCACGACGGCGACCGCGACGTCCCGGTCGGGCACGTCGACGTGCACATGGGCACCGCAGATGTGCTGCTCGCGGACCAGCAACTGATACTCATGCTGCATCCGCTCGTAGCGGGCGCCGGCCGAGATGTCAGTGCCGAACAGCTCGACCAGCGGAACTGTGCCGGCTGCCACCACGCCCAGCCCGAGGGGATCGGCGACCTCGTTCAACCGGCGGCGCAGCCGGCGGAGCTCGGCGCGCAGCTCATCAAGGCTCTCGCAGGGCACCGCGTTGGCCTCGACCAGGGAGCGCTGCAGCTCCGGTGCGAACGAGTCGCCGTCCAACTGGGCGAGCATGGCATCGACCGCCGGCACCGCTCTCCTGGTCTGCAGGTCGACGAGGTGGAACTCCTCCTCGACGCCGATCCGCGACGCCACGCAACCGCCCATACGCTTGACGTTAGGGGATCGTTGTTACAGCCACTTTGCCTTGTGCTCAGCGTCGCAGCACGATCTCGCCGTCCTCCACGTCCACCTGCTCGTCGCCGACGGCGAAGGCGCGCCCTTCGCCGACCGGGCTCTGGTCCATCGGACCCAGCCGCCAGGATCCCAGCCGGCAGCACCCCGGCCCGCTCACCGGACCGGCACCTTCGGCAACTCGGCCAGCCCGATGCGGGGGACGAAGTCGTAGCTGCGTCGGCCCATACCCTGAGCAGGTCTTCCTTGCGCACTCCGAGTCATCCCACAGGTGTAGGAGACCTCCCGGGCTACATCATTTAATTTAGGTAAACTGCATGGCCTGGGGTACGTGAAAGATGACTTGTGGAGATGATGACCGGGTGCCGTGCGTCCGCCATCATAGATCCTCGCAATAGCGTT
>DATHTJ010000108.1:0-18305 GCA_035463315.1 Pseudonocardiaceae bacterium | reverse complement strand
GCGGCGAGCGCTGCACCGATCGTCCAGTGGCGCCAGGAGACGGCGGCCCACAGGGTAGGGGTTGTCCAGCAGCGGTCCGTTGACGAACTCGAACCCGGGGAATGCAACCGACTCGGGAAGCCGCTCAGCCAGCGCTCGCCGAACGGTGGGAGTGACGCGCAGCGAGAAGCGTTCGGTTGACCCGTGGTTCACGCCGAGTGACGACGTCGTACCGCCATCGACTCCGCCAACTCCTCAGCACCCACGACCTCGCCACGCGCCAGCTCGGCATCGGACTCCACCAAGCGCCGCAGAGTGTCCGGATCAGAGAGAACCGAGCACGTCTCCTCCAACGCCTCCAGATCCTCCACCGCGATCAACACCGCAGACGGTCGGCTATGCACCGTCACCGTGACTCGTTCGTGATGAGCGTGAACCTCCCCACTAGGGAGATGCTCAACCGACGCCGACCGCGGCTCTCCAGCTGAGCGGGACATCGAGGTCACGGTTGTCATCCCGGCAGCGGCACGGCTGCACTCAGCGGGTCATGGCTGCCCTCCGTGAGTCGTGGTCTAACAAACCCACCTCGATTAACCCCTGAGCGGCGGGCGCGATGCGAACCATGGGCACCCCCATGCCCTCGGCGATGCGGTGCGCCTGCGACTGGAAGTCCTCTATAATCTGACCGGGCAACATTTCCACCAGCAGGGTCACCGGTGGGCCTGGGTCCACCGAGTGGACCAGCGGTGCCGCGATGTGGTATAGCCCGCCAGCGGTACGGGTGTGGTGCGCTAAGTGAACGCCGTCCATCGTCTCGGACCACTGCCAGCCCAACTCGGTGGCCCACCGCGCCAGCTCGCGATCCTCTCGCTGGCGCTGCAGCCAACGCGGTGTCCACCAGGAATGAGAGGCAGACGGCCTACCGCGCCTTGTAGTCGCACCGCGCGGAACGCGCATCATGATGCTTCCCTTCTACCCGCTTGAGTTTCCCAGTCGAGTACCCGGGAGAGGATTGACCCAAACACAGGCGGGTGAGGACCGTGCGTCTAGCGGATGACGGCCGGCACGAGAGCCAATCCGGCCGTCAGGCCGGGTGAGAAGGGTCCGGAGGCAGTGTCGCCTCGGCAGCCTTGGTACGATCCGTTTGCGTGATCTTCACGACCGCACGACAGCGACCACCCGCGCTCGACACCTTGGGTGCCATTTCAACGGATCTCCCTTTACGCGCGGTGCCTCCAGCGGACCTCGGCTCCGGTTGGCCGCTGGGGCTAGCGCGAGGGCGGTGGGTCACCTGACCGCGCACCGGACACAGCCTTCCCTCCCCGAAGCCATCGCCACCGGGGATGCCACGCGGCGACTGGTGGATGGCGAGATGGTCACGGTGGATGGTGCGCTCGGCACCGTGGCGGCCACGCCCTGAGCGCAGCCGGGCTCAGCCGAGTTCGCGGGTGTCGAAGGTGTTGCAGCTCGTCGGGTCCCCGGACTGGTACCCGGTGAGATACCACTTCTGGCGTTGCTCGGAAGTGCCATGGGTGAACTGGCTCTCGTTGACCCGACCGCCGCCGAGCTCGGATTGGATGAAGTCATCGCCGATGCGGGCGGCGGTGTCCAGTGCCGCGCTGACGTCCGCGTCGGTCACGTTGGTGATCAGCGGCCGGCCGGATGATCCCGGGGTGGTGCTCGCGTTCTTCGCCCAGACCCCGGCGTAACAGTCGGCCTGCAGCTCCAGTCGCACCGAGCCAGAGGTCGGTCCGGAGTCACCCGCCTGGACCCGACGTGATGTGCCGAGCAGGTTCTGCACGTGGTGACCGTACTCGTGCGCGATCACGTAGGCCCGGGCGAACGCGCCGCCCTTCGCGCCGAAGCGCTGCTCGAGTTCCCCGAAGAAGCGCAGGTCGATGTAGCTCTCGCGGTCGGCAGGGCAGTAGAACGGGCCGACGTCCGAACTCGCGCTACCGCAGCCGCTGTTCACCCCGCCGTTGAAGAAGTTGATCCGGGGCTTGCGGTAAGTCTGGCCGGAGTCGGCGAAGGCATCGGTCCAGTAGGCGTCGAGGGAGTTCACGACGGCGACGACCTCGCAGTCGAGAGCGGTGTTCGCGTCCCGGCCGTACTGGCAGCTCTCGCTGATCTGCGTGTCGTTGACGCTCTGCCCCGCGCCGATCTCAGGCAGGCCGCCGGGCAGCGGGCTGTCCGGACCGCCGCCGAGTTGGGAGAGCACCAGAAAGAGCAGCAAACCGATAATGCTGACGCCGCCACCGCCCACCGCGACCCGACCGCCCAGGCCGCCGCCACTTCTGCTGCCGCGCTGGTCATCCACCTGGGACGTGTCGAGCTCGGCGCCCTCATCGAACCGCACGCTGCCTCCTGCGATCACCCGGCTCAGCACCGACGTGCTCAATGAGACTGGCGAATCGTCGATGTGCACGTCAAGGTGACCGCGACCCTGGCTCCGGCCATTCCCGCGCAGATCGTACCCATCACGCGGAACGCGCCACTTAACAAAGAGATCACCCGCTCCCAGCAGGCCAGTTCCTCCCACGACGCCCGGCTCGACCAAGCCGCTGGCTTACGTGGCAGCATCGGTGCAGATCACGCCCCCTGATCGTCGCAGGTGTTCCAACCTGACCATGCGGGTTCGAACCGGTGGTCGTGCCCCGGCACCGCATCCCCTGCCTGATATGCCGGTACGGAAATTCTAAGCAAACACTAATCCGTGCAAGTCACCACGAAGGTAACTTTTGTGACAGGCGTCCTCCCTGGTCCAGCAGGAGTAGATCGACGAGGAGGAGTGATGACCGAGCCGGAGCACACCGACTGCGACCTGCCGCAGCTAGACCGCAGAGACGATCCTCGGGGCGGGGCCGTTGTCTGGGCATTGCTTGCGGTGGGCGTGGTTCTGGTCACCGGCATCATTCTGGCGGTGATCTGGGTGGTGAGCCTCTGATCACCAGCGCGCGGGTCGGCATGGCAAGTTTCCCAGACCGGCAGCGATCGATCCCTACCGGCCACTCGCGGCGCATCGGACGGCAAGCGACGCAGTGGAGACGATCAGCGGTCATCGAAGTAGACATGCACCGGGAACGACCGGCGACGGCAGACCTCGAACGGCACGACCGGAGCCCACCCGTAGCAGGGGTAATGTCGGTACTGTCCAGTCTGGCTGGTGAAGGAGGTCGTCGTGGCCACGCTGATCTCGATGGTGATACTCGTGCTGCTGATCGGTGGTGGCGCGGCGTACTACCTCCAACACCGACAGGTCACCCAGCAGCGTGATCTCGAGGATTCGAAGGCTGAGGCACGCCGCTGGGTGGAGCGCCTCGGTGGGCAGGTCCTCAACCTGGTCGGCACTGATGAGCCATCCAAGCAGGCGCTTGCCGACGCCGCGGAGCGGTATACGGCCGCCGGCTCCCAGATGGAGTCCGCACGGACCGCGGCACAGTGCCGCCTGGTCACCCAAACGGCCTTGGAAGGGCTTTATTACGTACGAGCCGCCCGCTCCGCCATGGGTATGGACCCGGGGCCTGAGTTGCCGTCGGTGCCGGGCCAGGCTGGCGCCGGTTCGGTCACCGAGGACCGCGACGTCACGGTCGAGGGTCACCACTACGCAGCCTCCCCGCATCCCGGCGACCGCACGCCGCACTACTACCCGGGCGGTCGGGTGGCCGGGCGGCCGGTACCGCAGGGCTGGTATAGCGAGCCCTGGTGGAAGCCGGCCCTGATAGGTGGCGCCTGGGGTTTGGGCTCAGTGCTCCTGTTCAGCTCGTTGTTCTCGGGAATGGGCGGGATCGCCTCAGCAGGCGCGTGGGAGCAGGGCTATGACGCCGGGCACGACGACGCAATGTCCGGTGGCGACGGTGGTGCCGATGGTGGCGATGATGGCGGCGCCGATGGTGGCGGCGACTGGGGTAGCGACGGCGGCGGCACCGACTGGGCCGGCGGGGACTTCGGTGGTGGCGGCTGGGGTGGCGGCGACTTCGGCGGGGACTTCGGCGGCTTCTAGAGCACAGGCCGGCGCTGGCAGCCGGGGCACCAGTAGAGGTTTCGCCCTGCGTGCGCGGTGCCCGCCACCGCCGTGCCGCATACCAGACAGGGCGCCCCAGCCCGGCGGTAGACATAGACCTCACCGCCGTGGCGATCCTGCCGCGGAGCACGCCCAGTGCGCACCGGATCGTGCTCTGGCCGCACGGTGTCGATCCGGCCGCGGCGCACCCCGTCGCCCATCAGCTCGACGAGGTCTGACCACAGCGCCGCCCACTGATCGGCGCGCAGCTCACAGCCCGGCTGCAGCGGATCCAGCTGGTGCCGGAACAGCACCTCGGCGCGGTAGACGTTTCCGACCCCGGCCAGCACCGATTGGTCCATCAGCAACGTGGCCAGTGGAGCGCGGGACCGGGAGATCCGCCCCCAGGCCCGGTCCGGGTCCGCGTCACGGCGCAGCGGGTCGGGTCCCAGCCGGGCGCGCACCGCATCCACCTCGACCTCGGTAAGCAACTCGCACACCGTCGGCCCGCGAAGATCGGTCCAGTGTGTGCGGCCGACCAGACGCATCCGCACCTGGCCTCGGGGCGGCTGCACGGGCAACTCCGCCTCGGTGAACGCGCCATAAAGACCCAGGTGCACGTGCACCACGAGGTCGGGGGCGTAGACGTGAAACAGATGCTTGCCCAGCGCCTCGGCGCGCTGCAGCACCCGGCCGTCGAGCACTGCGGCGGCCATCGCGAAGCGACCCTGCGGGCTGGACACCGCCACCGGTGACCCGCCGTAACACTGCTGGTGCCGCCGAGCCAACCGGTGCGTCGTATGCCCCTCCGGCATCGCCAGACTCAGTGCGTGGACATCGGGGGTGGCTCCCCGGTGGACTCGAACGCCGAGATTTGCCTGATCCGGCGGTGGTGCCGCTCGCCACCGGAGAACGGCGTGTCGAGGAACGCCTCGACGATCTCCGCCGCCTCGGCGGGGCTGTGCATCCGGGCGCCGATTCCCGCCACCTGAGCGTCGTTGTGCTCCCGGGCGAGCCTGGCCGTCTCGGTGCTCCAGGCCAGCGCGGCCCGGCAGCCCGGGACCTTGTTAGCCGAGATCTGCTCGCCGTTGCCCGACCCGCCGATCACCACGCCGAGGCTGCCCGGGTTGGCTACCACCCGGCGGGCGGTCTCGATGCAGAACGGCGGATAGTCGTCATCCGGGTCGTAAACGTCCGGGCCGACGTCCACCACGTCGTGCCCGAGACTGGTCAGGTGCTCCACCAGGAAGACCTTGAGCTCGAAGCCAGCATGATCGGAACCGAGGTAGACGCGCACGGTGTGCAACATTGCCATATTGCGAGTCACCGGGTGAGGAGGGCGCAGGTTGCGGCGCGAGCACGTGCAGGACGGTTACGACGTCCGGCTTGAGTGGGGCCGGGAGGGGGTGGCCCTGCTCGGGGCGCACTGTGCGGTGGTGGTGATCGTGGACGTGCTCTCGTTCTGCACGGCCGTGGACGTGGCGGTTGAGCGCGGGGCTGCGGTGCTTCCGCTGCCCTGGGGCGACGAGCGTGCAGCCGACGTCGCACGGTGTGCCGGGGTGGTGCTGGCCGGTCCCCGCGGTGCCCCAGGATTGACCCTGTCGCCGGCGTCATTGCGCGAGATACCCGCCGGGACGCGGCTGGCGCTGCCCTCCCCCAACGGTGCGACGCTGTGTGCGCTCGCGCAGCGTACCGGCGCCCACGTGCTCGCCGGGTGCCTGCGCAACGCGGCCGCGACCGCCCGCACCGCGCAACAGCTGGCCCGCGGCGGCCCGATCGGGCTGGTACCGGCCGGCGAGCGGTGGGAACTGCCTGGCGAGCCGATGCGGCCCGCGTTGGAGGACGCGCTCGGTGCGGGCGCGATCGCCGGGGTGCTGCCTGGGGCGTTCTCGCCGGAGGCGGAACTGGCCGCAGCTGGGTTCGGTGCGGCTCGCTCCCGCGGACTGCACGGCGTTCTGGCGGCCAGTGCCTCCGGGCGGGAACTGGCCGGTAACGGGTTTACCGCCGATATCACGCTGGCCGCGGCGCACGACGCCAGCGAGAGGGCACCACGGCTGCGGGGCGGGGTGCTGACCGCGTGACAGGGCGATGGATCGAGCTGGCCGACGGCGTGCTGGCACGCCGGTACACCGAGCTGGACCTGTCGGTGGGCCTGCTGGTCGGGGACCGCAGCTGCCTGGTCGTGGACACCCGCAGCGATCCCGGTCAGGGCGCTGAGCTGCACGCCGCGGTCCGCGACGTCACCCGCCTGCCGTGCAGTGTGGTGCTCACCCACGCGCATTTCGACCACTGCCTGGGCACCGCAGCCTTCCTGCCGGCCACGGTATGGGCGCACCCTCGGTGCCGGGACGACCTGGCCCGAGGCGGTGCGGCACAGTACGCCGAGGCGATGTCCTGGTACCGGGCGCAGCCGATGGCTCGCGACGCTGGGCCTCGCGCCCCTGGGCCGGTACGTCCCGTGGTGCCGGATCGGGTGGTTGCCGAGCAGGTCGAACTCGATCTCGGTGGCCGGCGGGTGCTGCTGATGCATCCCGGGGCGGGGCACACCGACCACGACGTGGTGGTGTGGTCACCTGACACGGGTGTGCTCTTCGCCGGTGATCTCATCGAGCAGGGGGCCGACCCAGATTTCACCGACGCCTACCCGAGGGGATGGCCGGCCACCGTGAACGCGCTGCTCAAGCTCAATCCGAAGATCGTCGTGCCCGGGCATGGCGACCCGGTGGAGGCCACATTCGTCGCCACGCAGCGTGACGAGCTGGTCGCTCTGGCCGCGTTATGCCGGGCGGTGCAGGCCGGTGAGCTGACCGCCACGGGCGCGCTCCGAGCGTCGCCTTTCGGCCAGGCAACCACCCTAGCCGCGCTAGCCCGGCTCGGCAGTGGGTAGCTCTTCAAGGACCACCAACCCCCCGGATCGCTGCTCATAACGGCAGCCAACCCGCACTGGCAGTCAGTGCTCAAGCTGCGCGGCGAGTTCGCCGACCGCGCTGATCAGCGCGTCCCCCTCGAGCAGCACCAGGTCGTTGTGGTCGGCACCGTCCACCCGCACCACGCGAAGCAGCCGAGGGGACGCCGCGGCAACTGCCAGGCTCTGCTCTGGAGGCACCACTGAGTCAGCCGAGCCGTACACCACGATCGTCGGCACGGGCGTCGAGCGGATCTGCTCGGCAACCGGGTAGCGGTCGCGGAGCAGCAGCGGGCCGGGCGGCAACGGGTAGTGCACCCGCGCGACCGACACCAAGTCGGTGAACGGTGACCGCAGCAGCAGGCCCCCGGGCGGATGCTCGGTCGCGAGTTCGGTGACGACTGCGGCACCGAGGCTCTCGCCGAGGTAGAGCTGTCGGTGTGGCGGCACCCCGGCCTGCTCAACGAGATAGCGGTGCGCGGCACGCACATCCCGGGCCAGACCGTCCTCCGATGGGCTGCCGGGATTGCCACCGTAGCCCCGGTAGTCGATCAGCAGCACGGCCAGGCCCTCGGCGGAAAGCCGGGCAGCGAGCGGGACTCGGTCAGCCCTGTTGCCGGCGTTGCCAGGGGCCACGAGCACCGCAACGCCACGGTCCAGTCCGCGGGCGGGTACATACCAGGCGCCCAACTCAAGCCCCTCGTCGGTACGCAGCACAACATCCCGCGCGCCCGGCAGCACCGTCGCCGCCGGAGGTGGCCTCGCCCGGTCGGGCAAGTAGATCAATCGCCGCTGCAGGATCCACGCAAGCCCGAGCACTAGCACCACCCCGAGCACGAGAACGGCGGTCCACCGCACCCACCCAGTGTCCCCGGGACGAGGAGCGCCTACCCGCCCCTCAGGAGAAGTCGGGATCCTCGTTCCGGGTTCGCTTGAGCTCGAAGAAGTGCGGGTAGCTGGCCAGCAGCAGAGCACCGTCGAACATCTTCCCGGCCTCCTCACCGCGCGGGATCCGGGACAACACCGGCCCGAAGAAGGCCACCCCGTCCAGGTGGATCGTCGGCGTCCCGACGTCCAGCCCGACCGGGCCCATGCCGGCCTCGTGGCTGGCCCGCAGCTCCTCGTCGTACTCGGTGCTGCCAGCGGCTGCAGCCAGCTCCGCGGGCAGCCCCACCTCGGCCAGCGCCGCCTCGATCACCTCGTCGAAGTCATCGTTGCCCTCGTTGTGGATCCGCCTGCCCAGCGCGGTGTAGAGCGGATCGAGCACCTTCTCCCCATGGCTGCGGGCTGCAGCGATGCACACCCGGACTGGCCCCCAGCCCCGGTTGATCAGGTCCTGATAGCGCTCGTCGACCTCGCGGCCCTCGTTGAGCACCGACAGGCTCATCACCCGGAAGTGAACGTCGATGTCGCGCACCGTCGCAACCTCGAGGATCCACCGCGAGGTGATCCACGCCCACGGACACAGCGGGTCGAAGAAGACATCGACGCGAGCTGTGCCTCGCTCGGTCCGGGCTCCGGTGCTGTGGCCAGCGGTCACCGTCATCTCGCTCTCCATTCCTGGTTCGCCGTCACGCCCTACAACCCGTCCGCGTGACCGCTTCTTCCACCAACCTTTCCCACCTGCGGGCTGACCGGCGTCCGTGATTGGATGCGAAGGACTCTCGACCCGACATCAGAGGTGATCTGTGGCCGTCCCCAATCTCACCCAGGAGCAGGCTGTTGAGCGCGCCGAGCTGCTCGACGTCGACTCATACACCGTCGAGCTCGACCTCACCGACGATGCCGGCAAACCGGGCGAAGGGACGTTTCGCAGCGCGACCACGGTCCGCTTCTCGTGCCGCACCCCCGGCGCGTCGAGCTGGATCGACCTGGTAGCTGCCCGGGTCAGCTCGGCGACCCTCAACGGGGCGGCGCTCGACATCGCCAGCTACGACGAGGCAAAGGGGATCGCACTGCCGGCTCTGGCCGCCGACAACGAGCTGATCATCGAGGCGGACGGCCGCTACATGAACACCGGCGAGGGGCTGCACCGCTTCGTCGACCCCGTCGACGGCGGCGTCTACCTCTACAGCCAGTTCGAGACCGCCGATGCGAAGCGCATGTACGCCTGCTTCGACCAGCCCGACCTCAAGGCGGTGCACCGCATCCGGGTGGTGGCGCCCGCCGACTGGGTAGTGCTCTCCAACGCCCCCTGCCAGTACACCGAGGACGCCACGAGCGGAGCGGTTCGTCATGTCTTCGCCGACAGCGCCCCGATCAGCCCCTACATCTCGGCACTGATCGCCGGCCCCTACACACGCTGGACCGACGAGTACACCGATGATGACGGGACCATCCCGCTGGGCATCTACTGCCGCGCCTCGCTGGCCGAGCACATGGACGCCGACCGCCTGTTCACCGAAACCAAGCAGGGCTTCAGCTTTTACCACAGCGCCTTCGGAGTGCGCTACCCGTTCGACAAGTACGACCAGTGCTTCGTGCCCGAGTTCAACGCCGGAGCGATGGAGAACGCTGGCTGCGTGACCTTCCTGGAGGACTACGTCTTCCGCAGCCGGGTCACCCGCTACGTCTACGAGCGGCGCTGCGAGACGGTGCTGCACGAGATGGCGCACATGTGGTTCGGCGACCTGGTGACCATGCGCTGGTGGGATGACCTGTGGCTCAACGAGTCCTTTGCCACCTGGGCCTCGGTGCTGTCCCAGGCTCAGGCCACCGAGTACACCGGCGCGTGGACCACGTTCGCCACCGTGGAGAAGGCCTGGGCCTACCGGCAGGACCAGCTGCCTTCCACCCACCCGATCGCCTGCGACATCCCCGACGTGCAGGCTGTCGAGGTCAACTTCGACGGCATCACCTACGCCAAGGGCGCCAGTGTGTTGCGCCAACTGGTCGCCTACGTCGGGCTGGAGCAGTTCCTCGCCGGCCTGCGGATCTACTTCACTCGGCACGCCTGGGCAAACGCCACGCTCGCCGACCTGCTGGCCGCGCTGGAGCAGGCGTCCGGTCGCGACCTGTCCGGCTGGAGCGCACAGTGGCTGGAGACCACGGGGCTCAACACCCTGCGACCAGAGTTCACCGTGGACGCAGACGGTGCGTTCACCTCATTCGCGGTGCTCCAGGATGGTGCCCGCCCCGGGGCCGGGGAACGGCGCACGCACCGCCTCGCTGTCGGTGTGTACGACTCCCCCACCAATGCTGGCGGTGCGCTGGTGCGCACCCACCGGCTGGAGCTCGACGTCAGCGGGGAGCGCACCGAGGTCCCGGAGCTGATCGGAGTACCTGCAGGTCAGCTGGTGCTGGTCAACGACGACGACCTCACCTACTGCATGATGCGGCTCGATGAGAAGTCCCTGGCGACCCTGGTCGACCGGATCGGAGACATCACCGAGTCGCTGCCTCGCTCGCTGTGCTGGTCGGCGGCCTGGGAGATGACTCGCGAGGCTGAGTTCAAGGCCAGGGACTTTGTCGCTTTAGTTCTGGGGGGTTTGCCCGCCGAGACCGAGGTGGGCGTCGTGCAGCGGCTGCTGGTGCAGGGGCAACTCGCGCTGTCCTCCTACGCCGAGCCCACCTGGGCCAGTGAGGAGGGCTGGCCGCAGTTCACCCGCACGCTGATGGATCTGGTCAGCATGGTCAAACCTGGCTCTGACCACCAGCTTGCACTGGTCAACACGCTGACCACATCGCTGCTGGGCAAGCCGGAACTGGACGCGATGGCGGGCTGGCTGACCGGCGAGGGCGTGCCCGAGGGGCTCACGGTGGACACTGACCTGCGCTGGCGGTTGCTGCAGGCGCTCACCGCTCACGGTGTGGTGGGCGAGGACGAGATCGCCGCCGAGCAAGACCGTGATGCCACCGCGACCGGGCGGCGGCAAGCCGAGCGGTCGCTGGCGCTTCTGCCCACTCCCGCTGCCAAGGAACGCGCCTGGCAGCGGGCAATGCGCGACGACGAGCTACCCAACGCCATCAGCGAGGCGATCATCAACGGCTTCAGCCACTACGCGCAGAAGCAGCTGCTCACCCCGTACCTGGACCGGTACTTCAACGAGATCGCCGAGGTGTGGGACCGCCGGACCTCCGAGCGTGCCCAGTCCTGCGTGCTCGGGCTGTTCCCCTCGTGGGCGGTCGAGCAGCGGTGCGTGGACGTCGCGGGTGCCTGGCTGGAGGCCGGTGAGCACCCGTCAGCACTCCGCCGACTGGTCTCCGAGGGTCAAGCCGGCGTGGTCCGGGCACTGGCCGCCCGCGCATGCGACGCCGGGGAGTCGTGAGCGGCATTGAGTGCTATAACGCTGTTTCGCACTCACGGGTCTGTTTGATCCGCGAGTATCCGCAGGCCGGAGGTCAGACCCCCGGCGAGATCGCCCTCCTTGAACGCGGCGACCATGCTCTCCACCGCAAGCTTGCATCCGCGATCGGGGAGCCGGTGGTAAGCCTTGCCTCCGGTGACCACCTCGACCACCCGCTGGCCAGGCGAGACGGCCACCAGCACCGCGTTGTCGGCCCGGTTGCCCATCAAGGCGTGCAGCTCCTCGGCCCGGACCCGGGTGTCGGCACCTAGGTCACCGAGGTACACACTGAAGTGCAGGCCCGCGATGCGGCTGACTCGGGCCAGCTCGTCGTCGAGGGTCGCAAGCTGCGATGTGCTGAAGGGCAGGGTGGGCAGCACCGGTGTGATTCGGCGAGCAATGGAGATCCGCCCGGTGCCGACCACGGCCTCGCCGGGCGCAAGTTCCTGCTGACCGTCACGCTGGGCCTTATCGAGCTGGGTCTGATCGAGTTGGGCTTGATCGCGCCGTGCAGGCTTCCCATGCTGCTCATTACCAGTGGCCACGTGCACCTCCCCGTGCTGCACCAGTTCTCTGGCCGCTGGCCTCGTGCAGCGCCTCCGGGTTCGCCGTCCACAACACCGGCGGGTAATTCCATTCCTGGCCAGGGCGGTAGCGGCGAGGCCGGGCGAAGTTGGGCCGCAGCGTCAGCAGCCCCAGCAGGACCAGAATGGCCAGCGGGACGCCCGCCAAGATGAGGATAATCTCCAGGGACGTCACAGGGTTACGGTAGCTGACCGGGGCATATCTCCGCGTCACCAGGTAGGCGGTCGCCGCCGCGCCCATGGGTGGGCGCGCTCCAGTTGCCCAGCCAGGGCGAGCAGGGTCCCTTCCCCGGCGAACTGGCCCACCAGCTGGACTCCCACCGGGAGCCCCTCGTCGGTCCAGTGCAGCGGCAACGAGATGGCGGGCTGGCCGGTCACGTTGTACAGCGCGTTGTAGGGCGTGTACCGCTTCTGCCGCTCGAAGTTCTCCGCGGGTGTGGGCGCCGAGCTGAACCACCCGACCGGTTGGGGCAGCTGCGCCAGCGTCGGGGTGAGCACGGCGTCGAACTCCGCGTGCGCCGCGACGGCGGCCCGGCCGGCGTTCTGGACCCGTGCGATCGCATGGAGAAACTCCGGTCCGCTGACTGCGGTCCCCCGCTCGCGCAGCCATCGGGTGAACGGCAGCAGCGCGCCATGCGCATCCTGCGGTACCGGCACGGAGTGCGCTCCCACCGACCAGAGCACCTCGAAGGGCGGCCAGAGCACCTCGACGTCGAACGGCGAGGTGGTGTCGACCACGTCATGACCCAGCGTGTCCAGCAGGGTTGCGGTGTCCTCCCATGCCTGGCGGCACTCCGCAGCGAGCTCGACTCCGGGCAGCGGGGAATCGGCGTAGCGCCCGATTCGCAGCCGCCTGGGCTCCCGGCGGGCGTGCTGGAGGAAACTTTGCCCTGGCGGCAGCGGTGGCGCGAGCACCGGTTCAGCCGGGCATACCACCGCCATGGCGTCCAACATCGCGGCGGCGTCATCGACGGTGCGGGCCAGGGGGCCGATCGCCGAGAGCGATGTCACGTCGCCTGCCACCGGGCCGCGGGACACCCGCCCACGGCTGGGTTTGAGACCGACGACGCCGCAGGCCGCCGCGGGAGTGCGGATCGAGCCTCCGCCATCGCTGCCCTGCGCGAAGGGCACCAGGCCACCCGCCACCGCTGCGGCCGCCCCGCCGGAGGAGCCACCCGCCAGCAGCCTGGTGTCCCACGGCGTCACCGCGGGAGGCAAGCCGGCCGGCTCGGTGTAGCAAGTCAGCCCGAACTCGGGAGTGCTCGTCTTGCCCAGGCTGATCGTCCCAGCGTCGACCAGCAGCCGGACCACGTCATCATCAAGGGGCGGCAGGTACTGAGTGTAGATCGCGGAACCGAACGTGGTGCGCACTCCGGCGGTCGCGGTGAGATCCTTGATCGCGGTGGGAACGCCGAGCAGTGGGGGTAGCTCGGCGGGGTCCGGCGTCCTGCTCACCATGAGGTCGGCAGCGCGGGCCGCCGCCATGGCGCGCTCGGCGGTGACCGTGACGAACGCGCCCAGCCCGTCCACTCGCCGCAGGTAGTGCTCGATGAGCTCGCTCGGGCTCACCTCGCGTCGTCGCACCGCCGAAGCCTGCTCCAACGCGGTCAACTCGTGCAGGTCCGCCACGGGACTCACCCTACGGTGAGCGCAGCCCCGGCGGCGCCACGTTGGTAGCGGTTGCGAGCCGCTGGAGCGGGGGTTGGTAGTCCTTGAAGAGCGGCCAACCTCAGGCGACCTCGCCGAGGTAGGGCAACCACAGCGGGTCGGCGTCGAGCACCGTGGCCAGCAGCCGCCAGTGCTGCCCGCGCGGGGGGCGCGGCACCACCCGCAGATTCCAGCCCAGCTCGGTGAGCAGCCGGTCGGCCTTGCGGTGGTTGCAGCGGGCGCAGCAGGCCACGCAGTTCTCCCAGCAATGCTCGCCGCCGCGGCTGCGCGGCACCACATGATCGATGGTCTCCGCGCGGGCTCCGCAGTAGCTGCAGCGGTAGCGGTCGCGGTGCATCAGCGCCGCCCTGGTCATCGGTACCCGCGCCCGGTACGGCACCCGCACGAAGGTGCGCAGCTTGATCACCGAGGGAACCACGACGCTGGCCGTCGCGGAGTGCAGCACCAAGCCTGCGGCGTCACCGTGCACCACGTCGGCCTTGGCACACACCACCAAGACAACTGCCCGGCGCAACGGCAGCGCGGTCAGCGGCTCGAAGGTAGCGTTGAGCAGCAGCACCCGACGGCTTCCAAAGGCCGGTGTGCCGGTGGCAGTGGCCTTGTCCGCGACGACAACAGTGGTATCGAGGAGCCCGGTTGAGGTTCCTGAGCGCGAGGCGGTCCGCCGGGCCGCCCCCGCTGGGTGACCCTCCGGGCTGGGTTGTCGGTCGTGCACGCGACCACCTCCGGCAATGCGCGCAACTAGTCCACCATGAAGGCGGCGATCGCGCACGTGTCTGATGTTGACACGTGTCGGTGATCACCGGCCAAACCCGGCCACGAACAGTGGTGGGATCAGGTCGCGGATACAGTGCCGCGGATGACCCGAGCTGGCGTTGCGCCTGTCCAGCGATATCCGCTCGCCCAGCACATCGGACTCGACCTGGAGGTGGTGCACACCAGATGATCACCCAGCTGATTGCCCAACCCGACTGCGCCCAGGACGCGGGGTCGTGGTGCTCGCGCATCTACCGCCTCACCCAGAACGACATGCTGGCCCGCTATGCCGACACCGTGGTAAGCACGGGACTGCGGATCCTGCTCATCGTCGCGTTCGCGGTGCTGATCCGGCTGCTGGCGCACCGTACGATCAACCGGTTGACCCGGGTGACGGCAGAGGGACCACCGGCCGGGTTGCTCCGCCCGCTGCGGGAACGGACCGCTGAGTCCTGGCGCGGCACGGGGGTGCTGTGGACACGGCGATCCCAGCGAGCCCGCACGATCGGCTCAGTGCTGCGGTCCGGCACGACGTTTGTGGTCTACGGGGTGGCCATCACCCTGGTGCTGGGCGAGCTCGGGATCAACCTCGGGCCGATCCTCGCCTCAGCCGGCATCCTCGGCCTCGCCCTGGGTTTTGGTGCGCAGAACCTGGTCAAGGACTTCCTATCCGGAATGTTCATGATGGTCGAGGACCAGTACGGCGTCGGCGACGTGATCGATCTCGGCGAGGCCAGCGGCACCGTGGAGGCGGTGGGCCTGCGGGTGACGACCCTGCGGGACACCAACGGCACCGTGTGGTATGTCCGCAACGGCGAGGTGCTGCGGGTCGGCAACTCCAGCCAGGGCTACTCGGTGGCCGTCGTCGACCTTCCCATCGGGCATCAAGCGGACATCCTGGCCACCACCGAGATCGCCGACCGGACTGCTGCCGAGCTCACCGCCGAGGGCAGCGCGCTGGCCGCCGACGTGCTCGAGCCACCGGAGGTACTCGGAGTCGAGTCGATCAGCTCGGAGGGCGTGACGCTGCGGATCACGACCAAGGTGCGGGCGGGCCGGCAGTGGGCGGTGCAGCGGGCGCTGCTGGCTGGCATCAAGGCGGCCTTTGCTGAGGCCGGGGTCCCGCCGCCCTCGCCAGCTGGCCTCACCGCCCCGTCGGCGTGAGCCCGAGGCATCCCCCCGCTACTCGAGCCGGCAAGGCAGGATAGGGGGGTGGCTGCTCCGGAGAACTTCTATGAGGCCGTCGGCGGCGAGGAGACGTTTCGCCGGATCGTCGGCCGCTTCTATGAGCTGGTGGCGAAGGACGAGGTGCTGCGCCCGATCTACCCGGAGGAGGATCTCGGTCCTGCCGAGGAGCGGCTGCGGCTGTTCCTCATGCAGTACTGGGGTGGGCCGCACACCTACTCCGCGCAGCGCGGGCACCCGCGACTGCGGATGCGACACCACCCGTTCCGGATCGGGCCCACCGAGCGGGACGCCTGGCTGCGCTGCATGCGCATCGCGGTGGACGAGGCCGAACTCGGCGAGGCATACCGGGCGGTGCTCTGGGACTACCTGCAGATGGCGGCACACAGCATGCAGAACTCGCTGACTTGAGGGCACTCGTGCGACACACCGACGACCAGGCGTGGTGGCGCGATGCCGTGTTCTATCAGATCTACCTCCGCTCCTTCGTCGACGCAAACGGCGACGGGGTGGGTGACCTGGAGGGCGTGCGCAGCCGGTTGGGCTACCTGGAACTGCTCGGTGTGGACGGGCTGTGGCTCACCCCCTTTTACCGGTCCCCGATGGTCGACCACGGCTATGACGTCAGCGATCCGCGCGATGTTGACCCGCTGTTCGGTGACCTGGACGCCTTCGATCGGCTGGTCGCCGACGCCCACGAGCACGGGCTGCGGGTGACCATCGACCTGGTGCCCAACCACACATCCGACCAGCACGAGTGGTTTCAGGCGGCTGTGGCGGCAGCGCCGGGCAGCCCCGAGCGAGCCCGTTATGTCTTCCGGGACGGCTCCGGCTTCGGTGGGTCGCAGCCGCCAAACAACTGGACCAGCACCTTCGGCGGCCCGGCGTGGACCCGGCTCCCTGGCGGCGATAACGGCGGCGGCCAGTGGTACCTGCACCTGTTCGCGCCCGAGCAACCCGATCTGAACTGGGAGAACCCGGAGGTGGCTGCCGATCTTGAGCGGACCCTGCGGTTCTGGCTGGACCGGGGAGTGGACGGGTTCCGCATCGACGTGGCGCACGGGATGGCCAAACCTGATGGGTTGCCGGATATGCCCCAGCCCATCGGAACCTGCTCTGGCTTGCTCGATACCGACGTCACCGATCCCCGCTTCGACGCCGACGGTGTGCACGACATCCACCGGATGATCCGCAAGGTGCTCGACGATTACCCAGCGCGGATAGCCGTCGGCGAGATCTGGGTGACCGACGACGCCGCGTTCGCACGTTACCTGCGCCCCGACGAGCTACACCTGGGGTTCAACTTCCGGCTGCTGGAGGCGGATTTCGACGCCGGCAGCGTGCGCGCGGCCATCGAGCACTCGCTGGTGGCCGTCCAGGACAGCCCGGCACCGGCCACCTGGACGATCTCCACCCACGACGTGGTTCGTCCGGTGACCCGCTATGGCGGCGGCACGGTGGGCCTGCGGCGCGCGCGAGCGATGGCGCTGGTGCAACTCGCTCTGCCCGGGCCGGCGTATGTGTACAACGGCGACGAGCTGGGACTCCCGAACGTCGAGCTACCCGACTGGGCGCTGCAGGACCCGGTGTGGCAGCGCTCCGGGCACACCGAGCGCGGGCGCGACGGCTGCCGGGTGCCGCTGCCGTGGGAGGGCACCACCCCGCCGTACGGGTTCAGCGGCACCCCCGGCAGCTGGCTGCCGATGCCCGGTGACTGGGCCGACCGGACGGTGGAAGCCCAGCTGGAGGACCCCGACTCGACGCTGTCGCTGTACCGGCAGGCGCTGGAGCTGCGCCGGGAGCACGAGGCGTTCGCCGGCACCGAGCTGCAATGGTACGGCGCGCCGCCCGGGTGCTTCGCGTTCCGCCGCCAGGGGGGCGGGCTGGTCTGCGCCCTGAATGCCTCCGATGCAGAGGTCTCGCTGCCGATCGGCCAGGTACTGCTGGCCAGCGGCCCGCTTCCGCCCAGCGGTGACGCGCTGCCGCCCGATACCGCCGTCTGGCTCGCCTGAGTCCCGCCCGGGCAGTGGTGATCGCCATCGAGCGATGCGGGCCGATCATGACCCGCGCCGGGCGGGCTATTGTGCGCCTGGCCACACCCACCGAGGGGAGCAGTGACGATGAGCGACGAACACGACCAGCGCGGTGCCCCCGATGACGGTCCGGCGCCGCCGGTCGGACCCGAGTGGTACCAGCGGCCCGAGGTGCGCCCGGTACTGGCCAGCCGCGACATCGGCACGCTGTACCGGCTGCTGGGCAGCGACGCCGGGCTCACCCAGCGGGAGATCGCTGCGTACACCGGGCAGTCGCAGTCGGAAGTGTCGGAGATCTTCAAGGGCCGGCGGGTGATCGCCTACGACGTGCACGAGCGCATCGCCACCGGCCTGGGCATCCCCCCGGAGCTGATGGGGATGTCCTGGTGGGGGCCCGACGGCACCTACTGTGGAGGGGTCACGGGAGCCAACGCCCCGAAGGGGGTGAGCGCGGAGATGCTGCGCCGCCACCTGCTCGCACTGGGCGCAACCGCCGCGTTCGGCGCCCAGGTCAAGGGACTCGGCGAGCTGCTCGAGGAGTTGGGCGGCCTGGAACCGGTGCCGCTGCCATCACAGCTCGGCTGGGTCCACGTAGCGCAGGTCCGGGACCTGACCCGGCGGCTCGCCGAAGCCGGCAACACCTGCATATCCACTCCGGTGGTGCTCAGCGCTGCCACCGCGTGGGCTACCCCGCTGCTGGATGTGTCCGGCACCGAGGCAATCACCCGTGCACTGCGGGTGGCGGTAGCCGAGCTGCACATCGAGGCCGGATGGTCCGCATTCGACGCCGGGCTCTACCAGCGCGCCATGCACCACTATGCCCGAGCGCTGGAGCTGGCCACCGCGGCCGGGGACGCCTACCTGCAGGCCACTGCCCTGAACTATGCCGGGTGGGCCAACGTGGAGCAC
>DATHTJ010000107.1:0-12177 GCA_035463315.1 Pseudonocardiaceae bacterium | reverse complement strand
CCTCGGCGGGGACGACTGGGACCAGCGGATCATCGACTGGCTGGTGGAGAAGTTCCGCGCGTCGCGGGGCATCGACCTGAAAAAGGACAAGATGGCCATGCAGCGGCTGCGCGAGGCCGCCGAGAAGGCCAAGATCGAGCTCTCCAGCTCGTCCAGTGCGACGATCAACCTGCCCTACATCACCGTCGACTCGGACAAGAACCCGCTGTTCCTGGACGAGACGCTGTCGCGTGCCGAATTCCAGAAGATCACCGCTGACCTGCTGGACCGCTGCCGCGCCCCGTTCCGCAACGTGATCAAGGACGCCGGCATCTCGGTCGGGCAGATGGATCACGTGGTGCTGGTCGGTGGCTCCACCCGGATGCCGGCGGTGCACGAGCTGGTCAAGGAGCTGACCGGCGGCAAGGAGCCGAACAAGGGCGTCAACCCCGATGAGGTCGTCGCGGTGGGAGCCGCGCTGCAGGCCGGGGTGCTCAAGGGTGAGGTCAAGGACGTCCTGCTGCTCGACGTCACCCCGCTGTCGCTGGGCATCGAGACCAAGGGCGGCGTGATGACCAGGCTCATCGAGCGCAACACGACCATCCCCACCAAGCGCTCGGAGATCTTCACTACCGCTGACGACAACCAGCCGTCGGTGCAGATCCAGGTGTTCCAGGGCGAGCGGGAGATCGCGGCCTACAACAAGAAGCTCGGCATGTTCGAGCTGACCGGGCTGCCACCCGCGCCGCGCGGCGTGCCGCAGATCGAGGTCACCTTCGACATCGACGCCAACGGCATCGTCAACGTCTCGGCCCTGGACAAGGGCACCGGCAAGAGCCAGGCCATGACCATCACCGGTGGGTCCGCGCTGCCCAAGGAAGACATCGACCGGATGATGCGCGACGCCGAGGAGCACGCCGAGGAGGACCGCCTGCGCCGGGACGAGGCCGAGACCCGCAACCAGGCCGAGTCGCTGGTCTACCAGACCGAGAAGTTCATCAAGGACAACGACGAGAAGCTGCCCGTTGACGTCAAGGACAAGGTGAACGCCGCGCTGGGCGAGGTCCAGGAGGCACTCAAGGGCACCGACACCGCAGCGATCCGGGCCGCGATGGAGAAGCTCGCCACCGAGTCCCAGGCCCTGGGCCAGGCGCTCTACAGCGAGCACGCCGCAGCGGGCGGGGCGACGGCAGGTGCCGGCGATGGTGCCGCACCCGGTGGTTCGCCGGGGTCCTCTGGGGCGGCGGGCGCCGACGACGTCGTTGACGCCGAGATCGTTGACGAGGAGCCAGGGGGCGGCAAGAAGTGAGGCGGCGGGATGCCGGTGACGGCGCCGCTGGCGAGGAGCAGCCCAGAGTCGTCATTCGAGACAAGCGGAGGATCGATCCGGTGACGGGTGAGGTTCGGATCCCACCGGCGGACGAGCAATCTGCCGGTGGCAGCGTCAAGGTCGATGAGGGTGGCCCCGGTGTCGCTGGTGGGCAGGGGGCCACTCCCCAGCTCGATGCGTTGCAGG
The DNA here is from genome assembly GCA_035463315.1 of Pseudonocardiaceae bacterium. Classification (GTDB taxonomy): domain Bacteria; phylum Actinomycetota; class Actinomycetes; order Mycobacteriales; family Pseudonocardiaceae. The sequence goes on along the minus strand of DATHTJ010000107.1, from coordinate 10,682 downwards.
CCCAGGTGGAGGAGCGGACCGCGGATCTGCAGCGCATCTCCGCCGAGTACAGCAATTACCGTCGGCGGGTGGAGCGCGACCGTCAGCTCGTGATCGCCTCGGCCAAGGCGCAGGTCGCCGGTGAGCTGCTCACCGTGCTCGACGACATCGAGCGGGCGCAGGAGCACGGTGACCTGTCCGGGGCGTTCAAGGCCGTCGCGGACAAGCTGGTGGCCGGGCTGGCAGCGCATGGCCTGGAAGCCTTCGGGGCCATCGGCGACAGCTTCGACCCGGACGTGCACGAGGCCGTGCACCACAGCACCGCTCCGGACGTCTACCAGCCGACCGTCACCGCCGTGCTGCGCCGCGGTTACCGCCTCGGCGAGCGGATGCTGCGCCCGGCGATGGTGGCGGTGACCGACGCCGAATCACCGACGGCAGAGCCGCCCGCTACCGACGCCGAGCCGTCGGTAACGATGTCCCGGGACGCAGCATCGTCTGGCGGCAGTGAGCCGTCTGGCGGCAGTGAGCCGTCTGGCGGGGCTGAACAACTGCAGGACAAGTGATGCGGGGAGGAGGTGTCCGGTGAGCGCCCGGGAGTGGATCGAGAAGGACTTCTACGCGGAGCTGGGCGTCTCCTCCACCGCGTCTGCTGAGGAGATCAAGCGGGCGTACCGCAAGCTGGCCCGGGAGTTGCACCCGGACGCCAACCCCGGCGACGCTCGGGCCGAGGAGCGCTTCAAGTCGGTGTCCGAGGCGTACGGCGTGCTGTCGGACCCGGACAAGCGCAAGCAGTACGACGAGGCGCGCAGCCTGTTCAGCGGGGGTTTCCGACCCGGCGGCGGGTTCGGCGGGGCGGGCGGCCCGGGTGGGTTCGACCTCGGTGACCTGTTCGGGACCGCAGGGGGTCGCGCTGGCGATGCGGGCGGTCTCGGCGACCTGCTCGGCGGGCTGTTCGCCAACCGCGGCGCGGGCAACGCCGGAGCCAGCCGCCCGCGGCGCGGTGCCGACGTCGAGACCGAGATCCGGATCGACTTCACCGAGGCGGTCCGCGGCGCCACCGTGCCGTTGCGGCTGTCCAGTCCGGCCAGCTGTGGCAGTTGCGGCGGCACCGGGGCCCGTGCTGGCACCGTTCCCAAGGTCTGTCCGGTCTGCGGTGGCAGCGGGCTGGTGACCCGCAGCCAGGGCGCGTTCGCCTTCTCCGAGCCATGCCGGGACTGCCGGGGCGCGGGCCGGATCATTGACGACCCGTGTGGTGAGTGCGGCGGTCGGGGGGTGTCAAACCGGCACCGCACGCTGACCATGCGGATCCCCGCCGGGGTCGCCGACGGTCAGCGGATCCGGCTGGCGGGGCAGGGTGAGCCAGGCATGCAGGGCGCGCTGGCCGGTGACCTCTACGTGCTGGTGCACGTCACCCCGCACCCGGTGTTCGGGCGCGCCGGTGACGACCTCACGCTGACGGTACCGGTGTCGTTTCCCGAGCTGGTCCTGGGCACGACGCTGACCGTGCCAACCATGGACGGCACCGTGTCGCTCAAGGTCCCCGCCGGCACCGCCAACGGTCGCACGCTGCGGGTGCGCGGCAAGGGCATCACCGGGCGGCATGGGCGCTCCGGTGATCTCCTGGTGACCCTGCAGGTCGTGGTACCCAGCAAGCTCGATCGTGCGGCGAAAGATGCGCTCCAGGCGTATGCGAAGGCCACTGCGGGGGAGGACCCGCGGGCTGACCTGCTGACCCGCGCGCAGCGTCGGGGGGCGGCGCGATGATCGTCCCGACCCCGCCGGGTGCGAACCAGGACACCCCCGTCTTCGTGATCTCCGTTGCCGCCCAGCTGGCCGGGTTGCACGCGCAGACACTCCGCACCTACGACCGGATGGGGCTGGTGTCGCCCGGCCGTAGCCCGGGGGGTGGCCGCCGCTACTCGGCCCGCGACATCGCGCTGCTGCACGAGGTGCAGCGGCTGTCCCAGGACCACGGGATCAACCTGGCCGGCATCAAGCGGATCATCGACCTGGAGAACCAGGTGGAAGCGCTGCGCGCCAGGCTGGCCGAGCTCGCGGACGAGCTGGTCGAGGCGCACACCGAGATAGCCCGGGCGCAGGCCGCCGCCGAGCAGGCCGCCGCCGCCGTGCACGCCTCCTACCGCCGCGACCTGGTGCCGGTGCGCCCCCGCGACGAAGCCGCCCTGGTCATCTGGCGCCCCCGTAGGTAGCCCTTCAAGTACCGCCAACCCCGGCTGGGGCTGCTCTCAACCGCTACCAACGCCCGCGCTGCTGGTCGGCAGATGGCTGAGCTGGACGCTATGGGTTGGTAGCCGTCTAAGGTGATCAACAAGGGGGTTGGTGGTCCTTGAAGGGCGGCCAACTAGTCAACGGTGAACGGGTCGTAGGTGATCCGGTCCAGTGGGGTGCCGGCGACGAGCATCCGGGACACGGTGGCTCTGATCATCGCCGGGGAGCCGCAGACCAGCACGTCGTGGTCCGCCCAGGCGCCAAAGCGGGTGACCACATCGGCGAGCGTCCCGTGCTCGATCCCGGCCACCCGCGGGTGTGACTCCAGCACCGGGATCACCGTCAGCCAGGGATTCGCGGCGGTCATGGCGGTGAGTGTGTCGAGGTCATGGAGGTCGGCGCGGGTCCGGGCGCCCGCGAACATCGTCACGTCCGGGTTGCTGCCCCACCTGCTGAGCTCCTCGAGGATGGCGCGCAGGGGGGCCGCTCCGGTGCCCCCGGCAACCATCACGACATTCCGGCCGGAGTTCCGATCCACCGACATGCGTCCCATCGGTGAGCCGATCCGCCAGGTATCACCGATCTGGGTATGGCCGACGATCGACCGGCTGACCCAGCCGCCCGGCACGGCGCGGATGTGGAACTCGATCGCCCCGTCCGGGCGCGGAGCGTTTGCGGGAGACAGGTAGCGCCACAACCGCGGCCGCTGAGGTACCTCCACGCTGACGTACTGACCGGCCTGGTAGGGCACCGGTTGATCCGGCTGGACGCGGACCACAGCCAGATCCCAGGTCAGCCGCTGGTGTTCGACGACCTGCGCGGTCCACCACGCGGGTTCGCGGTCATCGTCGGCCGCCTCCAGCATCGTCTTAACGATCAGGCCATAGGCGTCGATCCACGCTTTCTCCACCTGCGGCGTCCAGGCCTGACCCGCGTACTGCTTCAGCGCGGTCACCAGAGCGGTCCCCATCGCGTCGTAGTGCTGCGTCAGCACCCCGAACTTGCGGTGGTCGCGGCCCAGTTGACGCAGGAACGGCAACAGGTCGTCAGGCTGGTCGATCTTCTGCACGATGTGCGTCAGAGCCCGCAGCAGCCGGCCGTACTGCATCTCCATGTTGGCGGCGAACAGCTCGCGAGTGGCCGGCGCGATCGCGAACAGCGTCGCGTAGAGGAAGCGGACGGCCTCCTCGGCCCGCGGCTGGACCACCGCGTAGCTCTCGCGGATCAGTCGAACCATGGTCGCGCCAGTGCCCGCGCCGCAGAGCATGCGATCGAGTGGGGGAAGTGGGCCCGGTACGGGATCGGCTGTCATGGTCCGGGAGTGCCTTCTCCAGGTGGATAGCAGGCAGGCGAACCCGCCACGGGCTGTGCGAACTCCCCGAGGGCCCCGGAACCGTCACCGCTCATTCGGCCCGATCCCTCGCTCGTCGCTCCTTAGAGTGATCGTGTATCACTGCGAGTTGATAGATCATCTCACGTCTGCTGCTGCGGGCAGCAGTATGACACGGGCTCGGCCCAGCCCGACGAGACGGCGATGACACGCTGATACCGGACCGGCATGCCACCCGGACTGCCGCCACAGGCGCCGTGTCGCGGTGGAGGCGGCGGTCGGTCAGACCACGACGTCGCCGCTGTATCTGAAGACCGCCGATCTGATGTCGGCATTCGAGATGAAATTCGGCCGTGGCCCGAACTCGCTGGGCGATGACGCTGTCCGGCGACTACGTCACGGCTGGCCTTCCGCGCGCACCGTTGCCCTCATGCGAGACAGTGGTGATGTTCCTGCCCGTCTGCCTGGAGGTGGCCCGGTGCAAGAGTGGATCGCGGTTCTCGCAGCGTTGATCTCCGCCGTGGGCGCCTTCGTCAGCGTGTGGTACAGCCGCCGAACAGCTCGCGTAGAGCGCATGGACGCCGCCGAAGAGCTGGCCACGCTTTTCCGTGAACCTCTGCTTCAGGCGGTATTCAGTCTGCAGAGTCGTATCTACAACATCATCGAACTCGATTTCTTCGGGCGCTTCCTTGAGCAGAGCAACATCAAAGAAGATCGCGAGTATGCCGAGCTCAACACGATGTACATTTTTGCTCGGTACTTCTGCTGGTGGGAGATACTACGCCGCCACGCCCGGTTCATCGACCCGCGCAACGACCAGACAAACCGTGCCAGTGTGGTCGTATTTGAATCGGTCCATGACGCCTTCGCCGACAGCATCAGTATTGATGAGCCCACGTTTCGGTTGTTCCGGGGAGAGCAGCTCGCGCTCGGTGAGGTGATGCTCGTTCGCGCCGCCGACCCGCAGCCGGGGGCGCCGAGGTGGGAGTGCATGGGCTACGCAGACTTCGTGGAGGCTCTCGAGCGCGAGCAGGTGGCGAGGTGGTTTCGACGCCTCAAGGAGGACATCGCGGTTACCGCTCATGATCGCCAGGGCCACGATGCTCGACTTCGGCTGATACAGCGGCGCCTAGTGGACGTCATGGATGTACTTGACCCTGATAGCCACCGCGTGCCCTCCCACTTACGACAACGCGTCGCCGAATCCTGTTTCTGAGCCGTTCGGGTGACAGCTGGTACTTTGTCGACCCTTTGCGACGTCCGGTAAATGCTGGCTCCGGATACTCCTCAGTCAGCAGGGGGTTGCGATCATGGCGGTTGATCTGGGCCGCGTTGTAGCGACACTGCCGTGCTCGCGTCGCGGAACACGAGGAGGTTGCGGCGCTTAGCGAGCCTCGCCCGCGCCGAGCACCAGGGCGTCGGCGAGGAAGTCGAGCTCGCGGTGCATCGCTGCCGGCGGCTGCAGCCCGGGCCCTTCCCCGACGTGCCGGGCGGTGGAGTGCCGGTAGCTGATCGCGAGCGCCAGCAACTCCGCCGCGCTGCGGACGTCGGCCCCGCGGCGTGATTCGGGCAGCGCGGCCCGCATCACCGCTCGGATCTCGTCGACCATCCAGCGGAACCGGGCGGCAAGCGCGTCGCGCACCGCGTCGTGCGTGTCGGCTTCCCGCCACAGCAGATGGGACAGCAGGGGTGAGGCGTCCAGCCACGCATCGAGGGCGGCCACCAGGCGGCGCAGGCTGCCCGCGACATCGCCGCGCACCACGACGTGGGCGCGGTCGATGTGCTCGCGGGGCAGCCGGTCGACGAGCGCCACGAGCAGGTCGGGCTTGCGCCGGAAGTAGTAATGCACCAGCCCCTTCGGGACCGCGGCGCGCTCGGCGATCTGTGACGTCGGGGTGGCGTCGAACCCCCGCTGGGCGAACAGATCCTCGGCGGCGCTGAGGATCCGTTCGCGAGCGGAGGCGTCACCGCTCAGTGCTGACCCGCCATTCCGCGGTGCGCAGTAGTCGCCACCGGGACGGCGGCCGCACCGACCGCCACGGCCAGCACGCCGATCACCCAGGACGTCCACGCGGCCCCGGTGAAGTTGGCGTAGCTCAGCACCCACGGGCTGAGAAACAGCAGCACACCCAGCCCGATATGCACGTACTCGCTGGCCACCGAGCCGGGCATGGCCAGCGACCACAGCCCGCTGAGCACCAGGAGCACGCCGAACACCACCAGGCTCCACAGCGCAGCCGGTGACGTCGCCACCCACAGCACCGACAGCACCGCGACAAGGCCCAGCACGACCGCGCCCCAGTCCTGCCAGCGCATCCACCGCTTCGCCATGTCCGATCACCTCCACACACTGACCCCTCGACCGCGATACTGGCACTTGGTTGGCCGCCCGGTCAAGAGTAAAAGCCGTCGACTGTAGGTTGAGCGGAACACACTCAACTTTTCTGGCGTTGGAGACTGCGGAGGCAGCGAGACGCCAGTGCGGAGGGACGCTTCGAGGATGGATTCTTTCAACCCCACCACCAAGACGCAGGCCGCCATCTCCGCGGCCGTGCAGGCCGCCTCGATGGCCGGCAACCCCGATGTGACGGCGGCACACCTGCTCGGAGCGCTGCTGGCGCAGGCCGACGGTATCGCGGTGCCGCTGCTCGCGGCGGTGGGCGCGGACGCCACAGCGGTGCGGGCCGAGCTGGACACCATCATCAAGCGCCTGCCCTCGGCCACCGGCTCCACCGTGGCCGCGCCGCAGTTCGACCGGCCGGCGGCCAAGGCGCTCGGCCACGCCCAGAACCTGGCGACCGAGATGGGCGACTCCTATGTCTCCACCGAGCACCTCCTGGTCGGGCTCGCGGACGACGCAGGCGCGGTCGGGCAGCTGCTGCGCAGGCATGGCGCCACCCCGGACGCCCTCAGAGAAGCCTTCCAGTCAGTCAGAGGCTCGGCCCGGGTGTCCAGCCCCGACCCCGAAAGCACCTACCAGGCGCTGGAAAAGTACGGCCTGGATCTCACCGACCGGGCCCGCTCCGGCGAGCTGGACCCGGTGATCGGCCGCGATGCCGAGATCCGCCGGGTGGTGCAGGTGCTGTCCCGGCGCACCAAGAACAACCCGGTGCTGATCGGCGAGCCGGGCGTCGGCAAGACCGCCATCGTCGAGGGCCTCGCCCAGCGCATCGTCGCCGGTGACGTGCCCGAGTCGCTGCGCAACAAGCGGGTCGTCGCGCTGGACCTCGGCTCGATGGTGGCCGGCGCGAAGTACCGCGGCGAGTTCGAGGAGCGACTCAAGGCGGTGCTCAAGGAGATCACCGACTCGGCCGGCCAGATCATCACGTTCATCGACGAGCTGCACACCATCGTCGGAGCCGGGGCCACCGGGGAGTCCGCGATGGACGCCGGCAACATGATCAAGCCGATGCTGGCCCGTGGCGAGCTGCGGATGGTCGGCGCGACCACCCTGGACGAGTACCGCAAGCACATCGAGAAAGACGCCGCACTGGAGCGGCGTTTCCAGCAGGTCCTCGTCGGAGAACCCTCCACTGAGGACACCATCGGCATCCTGCGCGGGCTCAAGGAACGCTACGAGGTGCACCACGGGGTGCGGATCACCGATGCCGCGCTGGTCGCCGCCGCGACCCTGTCCGACCGCTACATCACTGCCCGGTTCCTGCCGGACAAGGCGATCGACCTGGTCGACGAGGCGGCCTCCCGGCTGCGCATGGAGATCGACTCCCGGCCGGTGGAGATCGACGAGGTGGAGCGCGCGGTGCGCCGCCTGGAGATCGAGGAGATGGCGCTGGCCAAGGAGTCTGACCCCGCCTCGGTGCAGCGGCTCGCCGTGCTGCGCGCCGAGCTGGCCGACCGCCGGGAGCGGCTGGCCGGGTTGACCACCCGCTGGCAGAACGAGAAGGCCGCCATCGAGGCGACCCGGGAGCTCAAGGAGCAGCTCGAGCAGCTCAGAGGTGAGTCCGAGCGTGCTGAGCGCGACGGTGATCTCGGCCGGGCCGCCGAGCTGCGCTACGGCAAGATCCCCGCGCTGGAGAAGCAGCTCGCCGAGGCCACCGCGTCGGCGCGCGAGCCGCAGGTGATGCTCAAGGAGGAGGTCGGCCCCGACGATGTGGCCGACGTGGTCAGCTCCTGGACCGGGATCCCGGCCGGGCGGTTGCTGGAGGGCGAGACCGCCAAGCTACTGCGGATGGAGGACGCGCTGAGCCAGCGCGTGGTCGGCCAAGCCGAAGCGGTGCGCGCCGTGTCCGATGCGGTGCGACGGGCCCGCGCCGGCGTCGCCGATCCGGACCGTCCCACCGGGTCGTTCCTGTTCCTCGGGCCCACCGGCGTCGGCAAGACCGAGCTGGCCAAGGCGTTGGCGGAGTTCCTGTTCGACGACGAGCGCGCCATGGTGCGCATCGACATGAGCGAGTACTCCGAGAAGCACTCGGTGGCCCGGCTGGTCGGTGCCCCGCCTGGATACGTCGGTTACGACCAGGGCGGGCAGCTCACCGAGGCGGTCCGCCGCCGGCCCTACACCGTGGTGCTGTTCGACGAGGTGGAGAAGGCCCACTCGGACGTCTTCGACGTGCTGCTGCAGGTGCTCGACGACGGGCGGCTGACCGACGGGCAGGGCCGCACGGTGGACGTCCGCAACCCCATCCTGGTGCTCACCTCCAACCTGGGCTCCGCGGCGCTGGCCGATCCCACGTTGGACGAGCGGCAGCGCACCGACGCTGTGCTCGACGTGGTGCGCCGGCACTTCAAGCCCGAGTTCCTCAACCGGCTGGACGACCTGGTGGTCTTCCACTCGCTGTCCACCGAGCAGCTGACGTCCATCGTGGACATCCAGATCGAGCAGCTGGCCCGCCGGCTGACCGCCCGGCGGCTGGAGCTGGACGTCACCGACGCCGCCCGGGAGTGGCTGGCGATGAACGGGTTCGACCCGCGCTACGGGGCGCGCCCGTTGCGCCGGCTGGTGCAGTCGGCGATCGGCGATCAGCTCGCCCGCGAGCTGCTGGCCGGCGACATCGCCGACGGCGACACCGTCCGCGTCGACCTCGACAAGACCGCCGCAGGCGGCACCGGAGCCCTCACCGTCACCCGCGCCTAACCCCTCACCCGTCACATGGATGCTTGTCGCTGTGCGGGCCACCGTCGGAAGCGCGACATGGATGCTTGTCGCTGTCGGGAGGGGGTTGGTACGTACAGTGCAGGGCCTTGGGCGCGTGGCTGGATGGAGCCGGCTGCGCTAGCGGCGTGTGCTCACGAGAATGGGTGGAGTGCGGGACTAGGCTCGTCCGGTGTCACCGTTAGTGTGGTTCCTGATTGCTGGGCTGGCCGCTGTCGCGGGTACGGCTCTGCTGGCTATCGACCGTCGATGCCGTACCGCTCACCAGCGGGAACGGCGCCGCTGGGCGGCGTTGCGCGGATGGCGGTTCGTGCTGTCCGATCCAGAGCTGGCCAACCGCTGGCGCCACGGCGTGATCGCTCGTGGCGGCGCGGGGACGGCCCGGAATCTGGTGTTCGGCAGCCTGTTCACGCCGCTGGGCCGTCGTTGGGTGCGGGTTTTCGACCACGAGCAGGGCGGCCAGGTCTCCAGCGTGGTGGTCGCGGTGCAACGGCGACTCCACGCCGGTGATCTGGTGGCCGAGCTGTGGCTGCAAGATCAACCGTCACCGCACGACCCCGATCTGGTCATGGTGAGTTCCGTGGGTGAGCGGATCGCCTTCGTCAACAATCCGGCCCGGGCTCGGGCGCTGATCACCCCCGAACTGGTCTTCGCCTGCAACGCGGTAGGCGAGGACGTTCCGGTCGCCTGGCTGGAGCAGAGCTGGGTGCTGGCCGCGGCGCCGGCCACCGCCACGCCCACCCGGCTGGAGCGGCTGCTGCGTGCCCTCGATGAGATCGCCGAGCTGCTCGACGCCGCCGACGCCGACTCTGGCATCGGCTCTGCCACCGGTGACAGCTCCGATCCCGCCGAGCTTGCCGACACGCCGACGGCTGGCAGCAACGGTCCGGCGGGCACCCTTGGGTGATGGCACGGCGTGATGGCAGTGCCGATCGGCGCAGTGGCGGTGTCGGCGCGGTCGCTCGCGCCGGACCTGGCCCGGGGCGCGATGCTGCTGCTCATCGCGCTGGCAAACGCCCACATCTACCTGTACGGGCACCCCCTCGGCGTGCGCGGTTACCCGATCCCGGAGTCGATTGCTGACCGGGTGGTCGTGCTGGTGCAGATGACCTTTGTGGACGGCCGCGCGTACCCGATGTTCGCCTTCTTGGTCGGTTACGGCATCGTCCAGTTGGTGCGGCGGCACACCAGCATGGGTGTCGAGGAGGTGGCGGTCCGCACGCTCATCCGCCGGCGGGGCGCCTGGATGGTCGTCTTCGGGTTCCTGCATGCGCTGCTGCTGTTCTCCGGAGACATCATCGGTGCCTACGGGCTGCTCGCGGTGCTGCTGGCCGGGCTGCTGATCCGGGCCAGCGACCGGAAGCTGCTGATCCTGGTGGGCGGGTGGACAGCGCCGATCATGGCGTTCGGCGCGCTGGGGGGCCTACCGCAGCCCGGAGGCTCGGAGTCATCCCTGCCATCGATGTCCGTCACCGATCCGCTGGTCGCGGCGGGGTTCCGGGTCATCGAGTGGCTGGGGCTCACCGTCGTCATCTCGGTCTTCAGCCTGGTGCCCGCCATGGCGCTCGGGGTCTGGGCGGCGCGGTGGCGGCTGCTCGACGAGCCGCAGCGGTACCGGCGGCTGCTGGTCCGCGTCGCGGTGCTCGGCGTTGGGCTGGCCGCCGTTGGTGGTCTGCCGATGGCGCTGATGGCGGCCTCGTGGTGGCCGGATCGGTCGGTGGCGGCGACCGCACTCGCAGGCATGGCGCATGCCCTGACCGGCTACGCGGGCGGGGTGGGTTACGCCGCGATCGCCGGGCTTGTCGCGATCCGCGTCCAGAACCGGGACCGTCGCGGACCAGTTGTCACCGCGCTGGCCGACTGCGGGCAACGGTCGATGACCTGTTACCTGCTGCAGTCCGTGGTGTTCGTCGCGGTGCTGGCCGCCTACGGCGGTGGCCTCGGTGACCGGTTCAGCCTGGCGGCCACCGCGGTCCTGGCCACGGCGACCTGGGCGCTGACCGTGCTCCTGGCCCACGCCATGGCCCG
>DATHTJ010000106.1:0-13804 GCA_035463315.1 Pseudonocardiaceae bacterium | reverse complement strand
GCCCCGTGTTGGTGTCCGTGGAGCGTACCCTCACCATCGTGACGACCGCTCACAAGCTCGCCACTGTTATCGGGCTCGTGAGTGGTTACGCGCTCAGCCTGCGGCCCCGCATGCTTCGCTGGGGTGCGACCGACGAGGAGGTGCGGCGGCCGTATCCGGGTGCTGATGTTGTGCCCGGCGGCAAACGGGGCGCGACGATGGCAGTGACGATCAGCGCGCCGCCTTCGCGGCTGTGGCCGTGGCTCGTCCAGATGGGATGCGATCGTGCTGGCTGGTACAGCTGGGACCGCCTCGACAACGGCGGCGTCCCGAGCGCCGAGCGGATCCACCCGGAGTGGCAGGAGATCACGGTAGGGGAGCGCCTGACCTCGAAACCGAGCGGAAGTACTTGGTTTGAGATCGCGGCGCTCGAGCCAAAGCGCTTTTTGGCTTTGCGGGCGTCGTTCGACCTGCGCGGCCGCCCGTTCGACCCGTTTGGTGCACGGCCGCGTCGCTACACTGACTCCGTCTGGTGCTTCCTGTTAGAGGAGCTGCCCGGCGAGCGCACGCGGCTCGTGGTCAGCGGTTACGCGGCTGCCCGCCCGAGGTTGCTACAGACCGTCCTGGGTTTCGTTTTTTGGGAACCCGCGCACTGGATCATGCAGACACGCCAGTTCGCGAACCTGAAGCGGCGCGCCGAGCGCGACTCAGCCGGCGGCGACCAGCAGCCGCGCTCGCCCGACGCGCTCGCAGGCATCGGTGGGGTGTGACCACAGCGCGTCCCCAGTGCAACCCTGCCCGGCACCGATCAGAGCACCACCGGCAGCGCCACTGGCGAGCACCATCAGTGCTCCTAGCCACGGTGCGTCCACTGTCATGATCGTCCCTGCGGCGCTGCTAAACTTTCGTCTGGCATCACCGCTCGTGAAGCTGTCGTGGTGCACTTCCAGGGGCGTCCCGGCAACCACCATGTGACCTGTGATCACAGTTCTGCAGAATCCGGCCGGACTGGACCTCTGAACGAATCAAGGCTCCGCTTCCGGTGCGCCGGCCCGGTCTCTACTCCGGTCGGGGACGGGCGACCCCGGCGATGAGCGGTTGGACGATCTCCGGCACCTTGGGCATCTGCCCGTAAGTGATCTGTTCGATGGTGAGAGGCCCGGTGGCGATGAGGCGCTCGGTGTCCCGGTTGCAGTGGCACCCCTCGCCGAACAGCAACCACAGACAGTGCCAGCGGTCCTGCCGCGCGGCGAGCCGGGGATTGCTGGAGCGGACGTGCTCAAGGAACAGCAGCTGCCCATCCGGTTTGAGGATCCGCGCGATTTCGGACAGCGTCCTTGCGGTGTCGGCCACGGTGCACAGGACGAGCGTGGCCACCACCGTGTCAAAGGAAGCGTCCGGGAACGGCAGATCCTCACCGGAAGCCTCGACCACACGCGTCGGCCGTCCCCGTTGGGCAGCACGCGCCCGTAGTCTCCGGGCCATATGCGGGCTCGGCTCCGTCAGGACGAGGCCGGTCACGGTGTCCGGGTAGTAAGCCACATTCAGCCCAGTGCCGGCGCCGACCTCCAACGTTGCGCCCCGGGCCTGCGTAAGCAGGTCTCTGCGCCTGGCGGCCATGCCGGCCAGCTCGGATCCTCGCAGCAGCCACTCATAGCCTGCCGCGAACAACCGTCCGTACGTCGCCTGGAAGGCACGTCCCCACACGGTCACCACCCATATGACCAGCACAACGAGAACCGCCAGAAGACGATCCCAAATCTCATCATCACGAGGCGTCTCTCGTGGATCTTAGTAGATCGCTCCGGTGGGTCGGTCCTGTGCAAATGGTCATGACCTGACTGATGGTGGGTGGCGGGCCAGCTTGGTGGGATTATCCGGATGATCGAGGAGAACCCGGGACGACGGTTCTTGATCTTGCCTGACCCCCGGCGAGGTTCAAGGAGATGGGAACCCATGAACGAGGCCATGAGCTACGAGCGCAGCATCACCGTTGACCTGCCCTATGCCGAGGCGATCTCGCGCACTCGAGAAGCCCTCGCCGAGCAGGGCTTCGGTGTCCTCACCGAGATCGATGTGCAGGCCACCCTGCGGGAGAAGCGCGGACTGGAGATGGAGCCTTACGTCATTCTCGGGGCATGCAACCCGGCCCTGGCACACCAGGCGCTGGATATCGACCGCAGCATCGGCGTTCTGCTCCCGTGCAATGTCGTGGTCAGCAGCCGCGAAGGCGGGGTAACGAAGATTCAGATCCTCGACCCTCTGATCATGGCCGCCGTTATGGGACGGGAGGAGCTGCGGCCGCTGGCCGAGGATGCGGCACGTCGTCTGCAGAACGTTTTGGACACCCTGGCCAATGGCTGAGGAGAAGGTCTCACCGGACCAAGACCGTGCACAAGCGCCACCAGGAGCTGCCGATGCTCGACGTCCGCGAGGGTGGGGCAGCAGTCCGCTGGGCATATCGCGGCCGTCACCGTCTATCGCAGCGCGCACTGCTGGAAGTCCTGCTGGGAAGTACCGTGCGGCGACCGCGGAACGCTCGCATGTGGCCCGGGGACCGATGCTCCTGCGCCTGCTCGCTCCAGACCGCGGACGATTCCCGTCGTACGCCGGGGCCCTCGTGTGGACCACGCTGACGCGCGTGGAGGTAGGTGATGGCGGTCAGTCATGTCTGGGCGCGCTTGGGTGCCGTCGGGACGCTCGGACGTGACCTGGGGGACCAATGTCCCTGCGCCTGTCTCCAGGGGACGGCGCACGATTGGTGCCAGGAGCCGAGGAGGCGCTGTGGCCGGGACCAGGTTCAACGCGGCTGCCCGCCGAGCATTGGGACGCACGTCCGGTGTGTCCGGGCGGGCCGTCTGGCGGGGCGTCCTGGCCGCGGTCGGGCTGCTGGGGTTCTACCTTGCCGTGCTCAGCGCGGCGTCTGGGGTTATGCACCTGCAGGCACCACTGGCGTTGGACTGGCCGTGGATTACCGCCATCGTTGGCGGTTGGCGGCTTCGGCGTGCAGATGGCCCTGCTGATCACTTTGCGGAAGCGGCCGCGGGCGCGGGCGGCGGCAGCCGCCGCGAGTACCGGCGCCGGTGCTTCGGTGATGGGGATGCTGCCTGCTGTGCCCACCACGTGGCTGAGATCGCACCGGTGGTCAGCGTGAACGTAGCCGCGACGTTCCGCGCGACGTATCGGGTGCCGTTCATGGCTGTGGGCGTCGCCGTTAACGCGGTCACCATCGCGATCACGGTCCGAAGGCTTGGCGAGGAAGGCCGACATGTCGCGCACGGACTGGAGCACCCGCAATGCGCCGTTTGATCGACACGGGCCTGATCTTGGCAGGACTATTCGTGGTGTCTGGCTGCGGTAGTGGCACCCAGCCGGTGGAGCTCACCTGGCCGGAGGTTGCTCGATGAACGTTTTTGACGTCGCTGTCGTGGTCGGGTCCGTGGCCGCGATTGCCGCGCTGGCCTGGTTCTTTTTCGGGCCGCGGCGGGCTCGCCTGGCCGAGCTGCATGCGGGAGTCCAGCAGGTGGAGATCGTCATCAAGGGCGGTTACGCGCCGGCCCTGATCCGGGTCCGGCAGGGTGTGCCCGTCCGATTGATCTTCGACCGGCAGGAGAGCGGCGATTGCACCTCACGCGTGGTCTTCCCCGACTTCGGGGTGAGCAAGGTGCTGCCGGCCTTCGGCAAGGCCGCGGTCGAATTCGTGCCGGACAAGGCCGGGCAGTTCACCTTTGCGTGCGGGATGAACATGGTCCACGGCACCCTCGTTGTCGAATCATCATCGGTCACGGATGCCACAGCCGTCACTGATCTCGTCGAGCCGGCCCCGGCCGAGCGCCCGAAACAGGCAGCACAGCCGCCCGCGCCGAGCGGCGCGGCGGCTACCGAGGACACCGAGGCGGTTGCCCGTCGCGCGGAGATCGCTGATTTGTCCCGGCGGGTGCTGATCGGTGCGCTGCTGACCGCGCCGGTGGCGCTGGCTGTGATGTTCCATGAGTTGTTCGGCGCCGGCTGGGTGCCTGAGGTGTTGCTGAACCGGTGGGTGCAGCTGGTGCTGATCACCCCGGTCATGCTCTACACCGGCTGGCCGATCCACCGCACCGGCTGGCTGACGCTGCGCCACCGCAGCGCGGACATGAACACCCTGATCACGCTGGGCACCACCGCCGCCTACGTTTACAGCTTGGTCGTCACGCTGGCCCCGGGCCTGCTCCCCGAGGACGTGCGGGATGTCTACTACGAGGCCGTCGGGGTGATCCTCACGCTGATCCTGCTCGGCCGGCTGCTGGAGGCACGAGCCAAGGCCGGAACCGGTGAAGCCATCCGCAAGCTGATCGGCCTGCAGGCCAGGATCGCGCGGGTTGTCCGGGACGGTATCGAACGCGAGGTGCCGGTCGATCAGGTCGTGCTCGGCGACATCGTCGTGGTGCGGCCTGGCGAGAAGGTCCCGGTCGATGGCGTGATCATCGATGGGCGCTCCACGCTGGATGAGTCAGTGGTCACCGGCGAATCGATCCCGGTCACCAAGGGCCCGGGCGAGATTGTCATTGGCGCCACGCTCAACCAGACCGGGGCGTTCCGATTCCGGGCGACCAAGATCGGCAAAGACACGATGCTCGCCCAGATCATCCGTCTGGTCGAGGAGGCTCAGGCATCCAAGGCGCCGATCCAGCGGCTGGCCGACCTGGTGTCCAGCTACTTCGTCCCCGCGGTGATGTTCATCGCGATTGGCACTTTCGCCGCGTGGTTGCTCACCGGACCACCGCCGGCACTGACCCTGGCGCTGGTCTCCGCCGTCACCGTGCTGATCATCGCATGCCCGTGCGCCCTGGGCCTGGCCACCCCGCTGTCCATCATGGTCGGCACCGGCAAGGGCGCCCAGGCGGGCATCCTCATCCGCTCCGCGCAGGCGCTGGAGACCGCGCACAAACTCGACACGATCGTGCTGGACAAGACCGGCACCATCACCAAGGGCCAGCCGGCACTGACCGACATCATTCCCACAGCCGGCTTCTCCTCAGAGGAGCTGCTGCGTCTGGCCGCTTCAGCCGAGCAGTCCTCCGAGCACCCACTCGGGCAGGCGATCGTCCGCGGCGCAGCCAACGCGGCGGTGGCATTGACCGAGCCGGTCGATTTCCAGTCGGTGACCGGCAAGGGCATCACCGCCGACGTCGACGGGCACCGGGTTATCGTGGGCCGCGCCTCGCTGCTGGCCGAGTCCGGTATCGACACCACCGCGCTGGCCACCGCCGCAGACCAGCTCTCAGCGGCGGGCAAGACACCCATCCTCACCGCCGTCGACGGCCACCCAGCCGGGGTGATCGCTGTTGCCGACACCGTCAAAGACGACTCCCGTACCGCCCTGGCCGCGCTGCAGCACCTCGGTCTGGAGACCGTGATGATGACCGGTGACAACCGGCGCACCGCGGCCGCTATCGCCGCCGAGGTCGGGATCCCCCGGGTGCTCGCCGAGGTGTTGCCCGAGCACAAAGCACTCGAGATCCGCCGTCTCCAAGACGAAGGCAAGCTCGTCGGCATGGTCGGCGACGGCATCAACGACGCCCCTGCCCTGGCCCAGGCCGATGTGGGGATCGCGATCGGCACCGGCACCGATGTCGCCATCGAGGCCTCCGACATCACCCTCATCTCCGGGGCACTGGCCGGAGTGGTCACCGCCGTGCAGCTCAGCCGCGCCACCATGCGCAACATCCGCCAAAACCTGGTACTCGCCTTCGTCTACAACACCGCGGGCATCCCGCTGGCAGCCGGCGTGCTCTACCCCCTGACCGGATGGCGGCTCAGCCCCATCATCGCCGCTGCGGCGATGGCGCTGTCCTCGCTATCGGTAGTAACCAACGCCAACCGGCTACGCCGCTTCCAACCCACGCCACCCACGGCCCAACCAGCGGTGGTGACTGAACCACCGGAGCCTGCCCCGGCCTGCCCTACGCCGCCGTGCGCGGAGCCAAAACCGCCGGTGGCCTCACCGCCGGTATCTCCCCCGGCCTTTCCCGGTATGAACACACCCAGAAATACGCCTCCCCGGTGAAGGACGGTACCCCTGTCGCCATCGTAGGCTGGCGCCGTGCGGAGCGAGGGGAGGATCGTCCGTCGGCGGGCGCTCAGCCTTGGCCTCGTCCTCTGGGCCCTTGTCGCATTCATGATGGTGCATGTCGCCGAGTGCGTGGCTGCCGCCGGTGCTGGATCGCACGGCGGGGCTCACACAACGGCCGCAGCTCACGCGGCGGTGGAGCATGCTCATCGCGAGCCGGAGGGGATTGGACCAGCCGGCCACCGGTGTCACCACAACGCTGGTCACCATCACATGGGCGCCGCCGACAAGCTGTACGCCGCGCCGCGCCGCATAGTTGATCACGTGGCCATCGACCCGGCTGGTCCCGACGCGACCGACTGGTCGGCGGCGAGCGCCCTGGTCCTGCTCGCGGTCCGGCGGCGAAGTCCTCCCTTCTCGTTTTCTCCATCGTCTCCATCGGGACGTCACTTTTTGATCTCCAGGTGCGTCGCGCGGACGTGAGGAGCGCCGCCGCGACGGCCTGATCGCCTGCCGGCAGGGCAGACGCGGGTCGCCGTTGGTGTCCCCGCCCTCGCCATACGTACCAGGAGAGATCAGGTTCATGGAGATGTTGCTTAAACGCGCGCTCGATGCGCGGCGCATCAGCCCGCCCCCCGCCCAGGTGCTGACTGCTGGACATGCACCGTGCTGCGACACGGTCGCCGGTGTGGTCGGCAGCACCCCGGTGCTGTGGATTGACCGGCCGCTAAACCCCGAGGGACGCGGTTTCTGGGCGAAGCTCGAAGGGCTTAACCCGGGCGGGATTAAGGACCGTGCGGCGCTACATATGGTCCAGCGCGCCCGTGAGCGCGGTGACCTGCCACCAGGCGGGATGATCATCGAATCGACGAGCGGGACGCTGGGCCTGGGGCTGGCGTTAGCTGGCATCACCTACGGACACCCCGTGACCCTAGTCACCGATCCAGGCTTGGAGCCGATCATGCATCGCCTGCTGACCGCCTACGGGGCACGGGTCCACGTCGTCGACAGTCCACACCCTGCCGGAGGCTGGCAGGAAGCTCGGCGCCAGCGGGTGGCCGAGCTGCTGGCCGAGCATCCGGGCTCGTTCGGCCCGGACCAGTATCACAACCCGGACAACGTGGCTGGGTATGCGCCACTGGCATTGGAACTCGTCGCCCAGCTGGGCCGGGTCGATGTGCTGGTGTGCTCGGTGGGCACCGGTGGCCATTCGGCCGGGGTGAGCCGGACGCTGCGGGAGTTCTTCCCGCACCTGCGCCTGGCCGGCGTCGACACCGTGGGTTCCACGATCTTCGGGCAGCCTGCCCGGACGCGATTGATGCGCGGGCTGGGATCGAGCATCCACCCGCGCAACATCGACTACGCCGCATTCGACGAGGTGCATTGGGTCGCGCCCGGCGAGGCGGTACGCGCCGCGCGACTGCTCGCCGGCGCGCAGTACGTCAGCGGCGGCTGGAGTGTGGGCGCCGTGGCTCTGGTCGCGGGCTGGGTGGCCCGCACTGAAAAGCCGGACGCGCGGATCGCCGCGGTGTTCCCCGACGGCCCGCAACGCTACTTCGACACTGTGTTCAACGACGACTACTGCCATCGGCATGGGCTGCTGACCGCCCACCTGCCGACCGAACCCGATGAGATCGCTTACCCCACTGAGCGCGAGGTCATGCGCTGGACCCGCTGTCGCCATGTGCTCGATCCGACGGCCGGTCAGGAGGACCGCTAATGCACACGATCGCACAGTTCCGTTCCTTTAACCGGTCGGTACAGCTACTGCTGCTCAATCAGCTCAGTATCAACATCGGCTTTTACATGCTCATCCCGTACCTCGCCGGGTACTTGGCGGGTGATCTCGGGCTGGCCGTATGGATTGTCGGTCTGGTGCTGGGTGTGCGGAACTTCACCCAGCAGGGCATGTTCCTCATTGGCGGCACGCTAGCCGATCGGCTGGGCTACAAACCATTGATCGTGGCGGGTTGCGTCCTGCGCACCGCCGGTTTCGGGCTGTTGGGTCTGGTGGACTCGGTGCCCGCGCTCATCGCGGCCTCGGCCGCTACCGGTTTTGCTGGGGCGCTGTTCAACCCCGCGGTCCGCGCCTACCTTGCCCACGACGCCGGCCAGCGCCGGATCGAGGCTTTCGCCCTATTCAACATCTTCTACCAGACCGGGATCCTGCTCGGACCTTTACTGGGCCTCGCGTTGACCGGAATTGACTTCCGTCTGACGTGCGCCGTCGCGGCGTGCATCTTCGCGGTGCTCAGCGTGCTGCAGTTGCGCGCCCTGCCGCAGTGCCGGGGCTGCGAAAGCGGTGACCACCGCACAAACTCCGTGATCATGCAGTGGCGCTCAGTGCTCGGGAATCGCTCGTTTGTGCTCTTTTCGATCGCGATGACCGGCAGTTATGTGCTGGCCTTCCAGATCTATCTCGCCCTTCCGCTGGAGGTACGTCGCCTCGCCGGCGGCGGGGCGGGAACAGTCGGAGTGGCCGCCCTGTTCGCGGTCTCGGCGCTGCTGGCCATCGCCGGGCAGATGCGGATCACAGCATGGTGCCGCAACCGCTGGGGCCCTGGCCGCTGCCTCGTGGTAGGTCTGGGTCTGATGACCGCGTCGTTCCTGCCACCGCTGGTCACCGCGGCCGCAGCCGCAGGCGACACAACACTGCTCACCGCGGTGCTGCTGGTGCCACTGGTGCTGTCCGCGGTGCTACTCGCCCTGGGCACCATCATCGTGTTCCCTTTCGAGATGGATACCATCGTCACGCTGTCCGACAACCGGCTAGTGGCCACGCACTACGGCCTGTACAACACCGTGTGCGGGATCGGGATCATGCTTGGGAATCTGCTCACCGGTACCGCTCTCGATCTGAGCCGGGCCGCTGGCCTGCCAGCGCTGCCATGGCTGGCACTGGCCGGCATCGGCCTGCTCTGCGCTGCGAGTATCGGCGCACTCGATCGGGCAGGCTGGCTGCAGCGCCGCGTTACCGCTATCGGGTCGGCATGATCCCACCCAGGAGGGCGACCTCGCCGCGGCTGCTGCGGCGAACGCCTCCTCGGATCAGGCCAAGCCCCGGAGCATGAAGTGCCAGTCTCGTGCTCGAAGTGCACGTCGATGCCATACCGGCGGACCACGTCCTGGAGCATGTGGCACATCGGCTCGACCAGCAACAGGTCGTCCTCGCCTGCGGCCAAGTGACGATGAGAGCGGCGGCGAAATAATTGTCGGGTATGGCCAGCGTGGAGTGCCGTATCTGGTCTTTCAGGAGCTGACGAGTTTGGCCTTCAAGTCGTGTATGCGCGTTGTTGTGACTCGGTCATGTTCGGCCGCTCCTTCCTTCCCGGCTGAGCGCGAGAATGCCCTCGGGCTCAAGGTCAATGCGTGAGCCGAAGCAGCGGCTCACGTGGTCAAGGACTGCCCGCAGCCATTCTGAATCTGCGGATGAGGTGTGGTGAAGGCGCATCTGCTGAGCCTGCATCGGCACCATCCGCAGGCCGACCAGCCTGCCGGTATCCGGTTCCACTGAGGCGAAGTAGAGCAGGCGCAAGTCGCCCCGATACTCGTCATAGCCGGTAATTCCCTCATAGTCGTTGATGAAATCACCGCATCCGTACAGGATGAGCTTGTCCCGGTACACCTCAATTGGCCGAGGATGGTGTGAGGAGTGCCCGTGGACGATGTCAACACCACGGTCAATCAGGCGATGCGCAAAGTGGACTTGGTCCGGCAAGACGGTATATCCCCAGTTGGACCCCCAGTGCAGGGAAGCGATCACGACATCACCGGACCGCTTGGTCGTGCACACCCAGTCGGTCACCTCGCCTACGCTGGAAGTTGATAGGTCGGGGACAAAGTTGATGCCCGGCTGGTCGGGAGTGGCAGTCCAGCTTGGCGGGATGCCACTGGACGCCATCCCGCACGAGAAGATCACGATATGCCTGCCCCCCTTGACGTTGACAAGTGCGGGCCGTCGTGCCTCACTGGCATTTCGCCCCGCCCCCACCGCCCGGAGTCCCGCGTCCGAGAGCGCATCGAGTGTGTCCTGGAGCCCTTGGCGTCCGAAGTCGAGCACATGATTGTTCGCCAGCGCGCACGCATCAGGTCGGGCCACGGTCAGGCAGGGGAGGTTGCGTGGATGCATCCGGTAATGCACAGCTTTCGCGGGTGCGAAGTTCTCGCTGCGGGTGACACTCGTCTCCAAATTGATCACTCGAACATCGGGAGCGATGTCATTGAGCGTCGGCAGGGCGTCTCCCCATGGCCAGGAAAAGTCGACGGGCCGATGAATGCGGCCGTTCACCGTATCCGCCAACTCAACGTAGGTGCGCGCGTCTTTGACATAAGCTTCCCGCAGTATCGGATCACCGGGGTGCGGGAGGATCTGGTCGACGCCGCGGCCGGTCATCACATCGCCACAGAGAAACAACGTCACCAGTCCATCTCTCACATCTTCCACTATGGCAGAGCCGCCAGCAGCGAAGCGGTAGCGTCGTCGTGACCGGGTACACCCGATGGAGCCTCCCGGCCACACGCCGGAGTCGATCAGCATCCAGGCTTCGAGCACGCCGGCGATGCGGTGCCCTACGGCGTATTGATCGGTGACGCGCTGTTCATTGCGACGTTGGCCGTCCCGACGTGCTCGCCTCGATCGTGCGCAACGTCGGCGAGCTCAGCTCAACGGGGAGGGGGCAGGTCGAGGCTCGGGGTGGGACGTCCACAGGCAGCCGCCCTTGAGGTGAGCCGATCATGGGCACTGGCCCTTCGCCGGAGAGTCTGCTTGTGACCCAGCCCATCAAGGAGTCGCACCACTTTGAGATAGATTTCGTGCGCTTGCTCTGCCGGTAAGTGTTCGGTAAACCCGTGGGATGTGGCCTGGGCGGGCGGACGAACGGGTGTCGGTTGAGGATCACCTCATCCACACATTGATGATCTTTGAGTTGCGACACGCCGGGTTGGGTGTGTGATGTGCATGCTGGTGATGGTGTGTGCTGGGCGGCGTGCCCTCCGCGCCGACGATCGATGACGCCGATGTGGCGTATTGGCGTGCCCGTGCCGAGCGTGCCGAGGCCCGTGTCGAGCAGTTCCAAGTACGGATTGAGGAGCTGAGCGAGCAGGTCGCGGTGCTCAGCCGGATGCTGTTTGGCCGTTCGTCGGAAAAGAACGGCTCGTCGTCGGGTGCGGGTGATGAACCCCGAGATCGGCAGGCTCCGGACACCGGGGATGTCGGGGAGTCGGGGAGTCGGGGCGGCGCGGCCAGCGGCCAGGAGGTAAGGGGCACGGGCGCCGGGATTACTCACATCTGGACACTCGTGAGGAGATCCATGATGTGCCCGAGGCCGAGCGGACCTGCCCCGGGTGCAGGGCGGTGTTCGAGCCGCTGGGAACCGAGGACAGCGAGCAGATCGACTGGCAGGTGACGATCACCCGGATTGTGCATCGGCGGCGCCGGTACCGGCGTCGCTGCACGTGTCCGGGGCCGCGCACGGTGACCGCCCCGGTGCCGCCCAAACCGATTGGCAAGGGCCGGTTCACCGCCGCTTTCCTGGCCCGGCTGTGGTATGAGAAGTACGTGCTGGGGCTGCCGCTGCACCGCATCGCCAAGGCACTGGCCGCCGAAGGGCTCGATGTCGCCGAGGGCACCTTGTCCGGGGTGCTGAAGCCGGGGTGCTGAAGGATGTGCACGCGCTGCTGGCCCCGCTGGAGCGAGCGATCGCTGGTCGTAATGCCACCGCGGGGCATGTCCACGCTGATGAGACCGGCTGGCGGGTGTTCGAGCAGGTCGAGGGCAAGGACGGAACCCGCTGGTGGCTGTGGGTGTTCGTGGCCCAGGACACCGTGGTGTTCACGATGGACCCGACCCGCTCGACAGCGGTACTTCAACGACATTTCATGATCGACCGGGCAGTCGGGGCCCTGCCCGAGGACCGTCGCCTGGTCCTGTCCTCGGACTTCTTCACCGTCTATCAGTCGCTGGCCCGGGTGCAAGGCGTCGATCCGCTGTGGTGCTGGGCGCACATCCGCCGCTACTTCATCCGCGCCGGGGACGCCCACACCCAGTTGCGGTACTGGCGTGACCGGTGGGTGGAACGGATCGCGCTGCTATACCTGGCCCATCGGGACCTGGCCGCCACCGAACCCGGCACTGACCTCCACCGCCAGGCCGGCCAGGACTTCGGCCAGGCGCTGGCCGACATCGACACCGCCCGCCACGAGCAGGCCGCCTTCCACAGCCTGCACCCGGCCGCCCGCAAGGTGCTGGCCACCCTGGATCGCGAATGGGACGGACTCGTCCGCCACCGCGACTTCCCCGACATCGCGCTGGACAACAACACCGCCGAAAGAGCGTTACGGACCCCGGTGGTCGGCCGCAAGAACTACTACGGCGCGCACGCGGAATGGGCCGCGCACCTGGCCGCCCGGGTATGGACCATCACCGCCACCGCCGAGCGAAACCACCGCGAACCCCTGGCCTTTCTGACTGCGTACCTCAACGCCTGCGCCGAGGCTGGAGGCAAACCGCCCAACGGCAAGGCGCTAGAACAGTTCTTCGCCTGGCTGCCCGTCCCCGGGGACACCACCGAAAACCGCGACCCCGACGGCGCCGTCCCACCCAATCACCACGCTCACGACGGACCCCCACCTTAACCCACCTGGTAGCCGACACACACCCGACCGCAGACGCCGGCCGGGTCCTCGGCACGCCCTCCCACGGGATCACCGAACAATTACCTCTGCCGAGTTACCCATTGCGACCACACCGATCCACCCGCGCTCCTCCAAGCCGCGCAGCATGAAGTAGACAGCGCCGGTCTGCGAGCCCGGGTCCCAGTCGAGGCTGGCCGCAGACGAAGCCTCGAGGAAGCTATCGAGCCTTATCGCCCTATAGTCTGGTGCGACTAGCCGATCGGTCGCGAAGTAATGCTTGACCTGCCCGGAGGGAGTCGTGAAGCATACCTTGCGCTCATCGAGGGAGCCGTCAGTCAGTAACCAGAGCGTCCCATAGGGATGTGAGGTTCCGCTCTCGCGTAGATTGATCTCGACCGCATAGGGAGTCCAACTGGTTGCTTGTCTGGCGACGACGAAGTCGACTCCGAACCGACCGACCACCCCCTCGGCGGCAAGGTAGTCACCCAGTTTCCGGGCCTCATCGACAATCATTGGTGCGTATTGTGGATCCGCCGGAAATTGGCCGCCGACGAACATTTGGCCGAACTCGCCGCCCAGCACCTGATCGTGTGTCGAGAGCACGACCGCTCGTGATCCGGAACGAGCGCGCGCAAGCGCGCAAGAAGCTCCGGCCGCTCAAGCACCTTTTGCGCGAGCGGACGCGCTGCCTGATGCTCGGGGCCATCATGATATTCGGCATCAGCTGCCTGGTTTGCTACCTGGCTGGTGGCGAACAGCGAGGGATGACAAGACCGCCAGCTCATCGGTGCACTCCCGGGCAACTGCTCGCCAAGCAGTTCGCGCACGGGTCGGTTACTCGCTCGGTAATGCGGGGGGATGCGAAGCTGGTCCCTGTGCCTGCCGTAGGGCTATCTGGGCGGCGTGCGGCTGTGTCCGCTGGAACACGTCTGCACCGACTAGCGTCGACTTCCAGCCGTCACCAGGGTTTGTTTCGGTGGTCAATAGCCATAACGCCAGAATTTTTTTCCTCCCCGTTGACGATCTGGTACTGCCCTGACCAAGTTGTAACAGAGTGGCTATTGCGCGCAGCGTTCAGCCACAAGACGGCCCAACCGAGTGCTGTCGAACCGGTCTGCCCAGTGACTCGTTCCGCCCAGCCGA
>DATHTJ010000105.1:0-18630 GCA_035463315.1 Pseudonocardiaceae bacterium | reverse complement strand
CGTGGCTGGGCCGCGAGGATTTCCGCCGGTCCTGGAAGCCGTGGCTGCGGGGCACCGCGTTCGGTTTCCCGTTCGGCGCGATGCCCGCGGGCGGTGCCGAGATCCCCACGTTTCTCTCCTATACCACCGAGAAACGGTTGTCGAAGAGACCTGAGGAGTTCGGGCATGGCGCTATCGAGGGCGTCGCAGGGCCGGAGGCGGCCAACAATGCGTCCGCCGCGGGCGCCCTTGTCCCGATGCTCACACTCGGATTACCGACCACCGCCACGGCGGCTGTCATGTTAGCCGCCTTCACCAGCTACGGCATCCAGCCTGGCCCGCTGCTGTTCGCCCGGGAGCCAGAGCTGGTGTGGGCACTCATCGGGAGCCTTTTCATCGGGAATGTGCTGCTGGTGGTGCTCAACCTGCCGTTGGCGCCACTCTGGGCGACGCTGCTGCGGGTTCCTCGACCGTATCTGTATGCCGGAATCCTTTTCTTTTCCAGCCTCGGCGCCTACTCGGTTAACACGCAGGTGTTCGACCTGGTCCTGCTGTTCCTGTTGGGGCTGCTCGGTTTCATGATGCGGCGCTACGGGCTGCCGGTGCTCCCGCTCATCCTCGGTGTCATCCTCGGCCCGCGCGCGGAACTCCACCTGCGACGCACCCTGCAGCTCAGCGCCGGCGACATCAGCGGCCTGTGGAGTGGCCCGCTGGCCGCCGCCGTGTATATCGTCGTCGGACTGATCGTGCTGTGGCCGCTGATCAACCGGGTGGTCCGTCGACGCGGCCCCACGCAGACACGAGAGCCGGCGACATGACGGCAAACGACAGATCCGCACAGAGCGTCAGCGCCGCTGCAACGTCATCGTCACTGATTAAATCCGCCGCAACCATCGCAGTCCGCGCTCGCTCGATTGTCAGCGTGAAAAACTCCATCTCCGGCGTACCACCCCGAAGCATCCGGCTGCGGGCCTCACAGCCGACATCAACCAGACCGTGGTCCCGGAACAGCACCGGAAGGCGGCGCCCGAACATTGGCGCGAAACCGGCCGAGGCGAGGAACTTCTGCACGGCAACCAGGACCGCATCGAACACCTCGGACGAGGTGATCTCATACCGAGTCGACCAGTCACCGGCCTCCACAACTAACCAGCCCCCCGGCCGAACCCAGCCCGCGAGCCGCGTCACTGCGCCCACGGGGTCAGGGAGGTGCTCGATGACGAGCCGGGTGTGCACCAGGTCATAAGGCTCACCAGGCCGGTCATCGACGGTCAGATCGTGCTGCAGCACCTGCACGTTCGGCGCCTCAATGGCTTCCAGGTAGCCGGGGTCCAGGTCCGTGGCGACCACCTGCCCCGTGTCGCCCACTCGATCGGCGAGCCACCGCGCCAGCGACCCGCCACCGGCCCCCACCTCCGCGCAGCGCCAGCCTGGACCGACACCCAGCCGGGCCAGCACGTCGCTACTGATCAGGTCAGCGGCGGCCTCGATACCGGCCAGCCGCTTCCGCTCGCGATCCCACTCTTGCGCGAACACATACGTCATTGCCCCCTCCTCCCCTGGAAGCGGCCCATTAGGATAGCAGCGACATCCCCCGCCACGGAGAGTCTCGATGACCCGACTGAGCCAGTCCGTTGACCGCGCCACCGCCCTGCTCAGGGGCGCAGACCTCGCGGCCGACGGCACTGTGCGCGAGTTGCTGGAGTTGACCACGCAGCGCCGCAGCCTGGACCTGTCGGACCTGTCCCCGGCCGAACAAGCCACGTTGATCGCGGAGCGCTCCCAGGAGCTTCAGCCCTCGCCCGACGCCCTGGCCGAGCGGATTATCGAGGCGGAGCAGAAGAACCAGCCGTTCATCGCCAAGTTCGGCATCGACCCGACCGGTCACGAGGTCCACCTGGGCCATGCCGTGCCGATGCTCATTCTGAGCCGTTTCCAGCGCATGGGCCACCAGGTGGTGTTCATCGTCGGCGACGTGACGGCCAAGATCGGTGACCCCTCCGGCCGCTCCGACGAGCGGCCGGCACTGACCGACGAGGACATCGCCCGCAACCTCGTCACCTACCGCGAGCAGGTCACCCCGTTCTTCGACTTCGAACGCGCCCAGTTCCGCCACAACGGCGACTGGCTGCGTGAGATCACGCTGCCCACGCTGATCGAGATCACTGCCCAGATCCCGGTCTCGATGCCACTGCAACGTGAGGACTTCCGCAAGCGCCTCGATGCCGGTCGAGGGCTCTCGCTGGCCGAGCTGCTGTACTCGGTCGTCATGGCCCTGGACTCCGTGGAGATCAACACCGATCTTGAGGTCGGAGGCATCGACCAGTTTCTCAACATGCAGATGTGCAGGCACGTGATGCACCTCTGCGGCCAGGCACCGGAGCTCGTGGTCGCCACCTCGTTGATCGAGGGCACCGACGGCACCGGGGCGAAGATGAGCAAGTCGAAGGGCAACTACGTGCCCTTGACCGCCCCTGCGGGCGAGATCTTCGGCAAGATCATGTCCGTGCCCGACCGTCTTGTCGAGCCCTACTTCCGGGCCCTGAGTGAGTGGCGCAACTCCGAATTGTCCGTCACCAGCGAGCGGCTGGCGGCCGGGTCGCTGCACCCCATGGACCTGAAGAAGATCCTGGCCGGGGAAGTCACCGCCGCTATCCACGGTGTCGATGCGGCAATGAAGGCCCGCGAGGAGTTCGTCGCGCGCTTCTCCAAGCGCGCCTTCGGCGAGGTCGAAGACCTGCCCACGGTCGCGGACCTGGGCCAGTCGGTGATCGATGCGGTCAAGGCGCTCGGCTTTGCCAAGTCCAACGGCGATGTCCGCCGCATCGCCCAGCAGAACGGCTTGCGGCTCGTGGTCGAGTCTGACACCGGTCAGGAGCAGATCACGCTCACCGGCGACGAGGCCCGCGAACCCCTCGCGGCCGTGCTCAAGGACAAGCTGGACGGGCAGGCCGGCGACTACTATCTCAAGGTTGGCCGCAAGCTTGCCCGCTTGCCCACTGCGTCCTCCTCTGGCCGTGGAGGCGCGTAATCGCGTCAGGGACGCGGGACTGTGCGGTCCCAGTCAGCCAAGTTCGGTAAACTTCACAAAGTGGGCGAGGGGGGAGTTGAACCCCCACGTCCTTACGGACACACGGACCTGAACCGTGCGCGTCTGCCATTCCGCCACTCGCCCGAGTGACGGCGGCAGCCTAGCACGCACACCCCACCACCCTGAAGCAGCAGACCCTGCCCGCTGGCCCTCCCGGATACGATCGGGGGAGGCTGGCAGCAGGACCCTTGGCAGAGCCTGGGAGAGGAGGTCGCCGTGGGCAAGGCGCAGCGGTTCGAGCGTCGGTTGCAGGGTATGGTCGGCGACGCCTTTGCCCGGGTCTTCGGCGGTAGCGTGGTGCCGCAGGAGGTGGCTCAGGCGCTTCAGCGCGAGGCCGACGACAACGCACGTCCGCTCGCGGGGGGGCGGGTGCTCGCGCCCAACCGTTATACCGTCACACTCGGGGCGACCGACCACGACCGGCTCGCAGGCGACGAGCAGCGGGTAACCCGGATGCTCAAGAGTTGCATCCAGGGCCATCTCGCTGAGCAGTCCTGGGATATCTATGGAGACGTGGTGGTGGCTCTGGAGCGGTCCGAGACGCTGCACACGGGACAGTTCCGTACCAGCTCGTCTGTTGATCCCGACGCACCGCAACCTCGTACCGCAGGAGACCGAGCCATGAGCCAGCAACAAGGCGAGCACCCCGAGGACGGCCAGTGGGGTCAGTACGCTCCGCACCGCGATTACGGCCACGTCCAGGGGGGCCACGATGCCGCCGACCCGCGTGACGACCAACCGTCCGGCTACGACCCCCAGTACGCCCAGGGCCAGGGCTACCCCCAGAACTACGGCAACCAGGGCGGCTACGACCAGCGCCAGTATGGTTATGACCAGGGTCGCAGCTACGAGCAGGGTTACGGCCAAGGCGGCTACGGCTCCAGTTACGGTCCGGGCCAGCAGGCCCCCGACCAGGGCTATCAGCAGAACTACGGAGACCAGAACTACGGTCAGTACGGCGCTGACCAAAGCTACGGTGCCCAGGGTTACCTGCGTCCCGCGGGGCAAACTGGCGCGCGCCAGCTGGCGGCCTCGCTTACCCTGGACGACGGGTCGAACCGCCACTATCAGCTCACCGAGGGTGCCACGGTGGTGGGCCGGGGTCAGGACGCGCAGTTCCGACTGCCGGACACCGGCGTGTCCCGGCGCCACCTGGAGATCACCTGGGACGGTTGGACAGCGACGCTTGCTGACCTGGGGTCCACCAACGGCACGACGGTCAACGGCACCCCGGTACAAACCTGGCAGCTCGCCGATGGTGACGTGGTCCGGGTCGGACACTGTTCGCTCGTCTTCCGCACCCAGGGTTGAGCCGAGCTATCGAGCAGAGACGATTAGAGCGTGCCGGAACTGGTGCTGCAGCTGACCAGAGCGGGCTTCCTCCTCCTGCTCTGGATGTTCGTTGTCGCGGCGCTGCGCATCGTGCGCTCCGACCTGTTCGCGGCGTCCGGGTTGCGCGCCAGCCTTCCGCTGTCCCGCCGCGGTGCCCGCGCGGAGCGCAACCGGACGGCCCGCCAGCTGGTGGTGACCGCGGGTGGGTTAGCGGGCACCCGCATCTCACTGGACGGCAAGCCCATCCTCATCGGGCGTGCCGATGACTCGACGTTGGTGCTCGATGACGACTACGCGTCCACCCGCCACGCCCGGCTCGGGTTCCAGGGCGGGGACTGGTTCCTGGAGGATCTGGGCTCCACCAACGGCACCTACCTGGACCGAGCTAAGGTCACCGGACCTACCCGGGTTCCTCCTGGTGTCCCGATCCGCATCGGCAAGACGGTGATTGAGCTGCGCTCATGACTCTGGTCCTCCGCTATGCCGCCCGAAGCGACCGCGGCCTGGTTCGGCAGAACAACCAGGACGCGGTCTACGCGGGTCCGCGCTTGCTGGCGTTGGCCGACGGGATGGGTGGTCACGCGGCAGGCGAGGTGGCGTCCAAGGTCGTCATCGCGGCATTCGCCCCGCTGGATGACGACGAGCCTGGCAACGACCTTCTGGACCAGCTGCACGAGGCCACCCTGGCTGGTAACGCCGCGATCAGCGAGCTGGTCCGGGAGGATCCAGAACGGGAAGGCATGGGCACCACGCTGACCGCGGTGCTCTTCGCCGGAAACAAGATCGGTCTGGTCCATGTCGGCGACTCCCGTGCCTACCTCATGCGCGACGGTGTGCTCAACCAGATCACTCACGACGACACCTTCGTCCAGTCGTTGATCGACGAGGGTCGGATCTCCGAGGACGAGGCCAGCCACCACCCGCAACGCTCGTTGCTGCTCAAGGCGATCACCGGGCACGAGGTGGAACCCTCGCTCACCGTCCGGGAGGCCCGCGCTGGAGACCGCTACCTGCTGTGCTCCGATGGGCTTTCCGGGGTGGTCAGCGCCGAGACCCTCGCCGAGGGGCTGACGATCCCCGATCCGCAGGCCTGCTCCGACCGGCTGATCGAGCTGGCCCTCAAGGGTGGCGGTCCGGACAACATCACCTGCATCGTGGCCGACGTGGTGGACGTCGAGTATGGCGAGGACGCGCCCATCATCGGCGGGTCCGCAGGGGATGGCGTCGAGGAACCGCAGCCGGACTCGGCGGCCGCTCGGGCCGCGACGACCACCCTGCCACGTCCGGAGCCCACCCGGATCGAACCCCCCGCTCCCGACCCCCAGCTGCGTCACCGCAAGCAGCGACGCACGTTGATCGCCCTGAT
The DNA here is from genome assembly GCA_035463315.1 of Pseudonocardiaceae bacterium. Lineage (GTDB taxonomy): Bacteria > Actinomycetota > Actinomycetes > Mycobacteriales > Pseudonocardiaceae. Next base: position 12,862 of record DATHTJ010000105.1, on the reverse strand, counting down.
AGGGCTGGTCGTGCTGCTCGGCGTCGTCGCCACCACCGGTTCGATCCTGGTGCTCCGGCAGTACTACGTGGGGGCTACCAGCAGCGGTGAGGTGGTGGTCTTCCAGGGGGTCCGAGGCCAGGTCTTCGGCCTGCCGCTACACACCCGGGCCGAGGGCAGCTGCCGGGACGGTGCGCGAGGCTGCGAGACGATCTTTCTGCAGGGCCTGCAACCGCACGTCCGCACGGACGTGCGCCGGGGGATGATCAGCAACACTGGGCTGGACGGTGCTCGCGAGATCATCGGCCGGCTGCGCACCAATGATCTGCTGCCACCGTGCCCGCGGGCCGGTGCCATGACGGGCACCAGTGAGCAACGGTCCTCGCCATCCCCGCCTACCACCACGAGTGCGCCGGGCCAGCCCAATGGCGAGCAGCTGTCTGGTCAGCATCCCGAACCCGCGACCGCCGGCACGCCGATTCCGGAGGAGCCTTCGGAACCTGGGGTGGACTGCCGGACGGTGAGCTAGCTGATGGCCACCCCAGCATCCATCCCGGACGTGGACGCACCGCCCGCACCACCCACCAAACGCGGCCTTGAGCTGGTCATGCTGGCCTTCGCCACGGTCGTGGTGACCATTGCGCTGGTGCTGGTGGAACTCAACCAGCAGCAGGAAGTAACCCGCTCGCTGCTCTACTACGGCGCCGCCTACCTCATCCTCTTCGGCGCCGCCCATATCGCGGTGCGGTTTCTGGCTCCGTACGCCGACCCGCTCATCCTGCCCTGTGTCGCACTGCTCAACGGGCTGGGACTGGTGCTCATCTACCGGCTCGATCTGGCCGACGCGACGGCGGCCGCCTCGGTTGGCGACCCGATCCCGGCTGGGAACGTTCCCTATCAGATCGCCTGGACCGCGCTCGCCCTCGGGCTGTTCGTAGCGGTCCTGGTGCTGGTTCACGACCACCGCATGCTGGCCCGCTACGGCTACACCTGCGGGCTGGTCGGGCTGGCGCTGCTGGCCCTGCCCGGTCTGTTGCCCGGCGCCATCTCCGAGGTCAACGGCGCGAAGATCTGGCTGCGGTTCGGCGGGCTGGGAATCCAGCCGGGCGAGTTCGCCAAGATCCTGCTGATGATCTTCGTTGCCGCGTTCCTGGTGGCGAAACGGGACCTTTTCACCACTGCGGGCCGCAGCGTGCTCGGCATGGAGCTGCCCAGGGCCCGAGACCTCGCTCCGCTGCTGATGGCCTGGGGCCTCTCGCTGGGTGTCCTGGTGTTGGAGAAGGATCTGGGGACCTCGCTGCTGTTCTTCGGCATCGTGCTGGTGCTTATCTACATCGCCACCGAACGGCCCGCCTGGTTGGTGATCGGGCTGGTCTTCTTCATCGGCGGCGCGATGGTCTCGGGCTTGCTCTTTGCCCATGTGCAAAACCGGGTGACGGCCTGGCTCAACCCGTTCTCCGACTACGACGGTGCCGGCTATCAGATGGCGCAGTCGCTGTTTGGGCTGGGTACCGGCGGCGTGTTCGGTACCGGGCTGGGCGCCGGCCGTCCCGACCTGGTACCCGAAGCGCACACCGACTTCATCACCGCCGCGATCGGCGAGGAGCTGGGCTTCGTCGGGCTGGCCGCGGTGCTGTTCACCTACCTGCTGGTGGTGATGCGGGGGATGCGCACCGCGCTCACCGTCCGGGACACCTTCGGCAAGCTGCTTGCCGCTGGGCTGTCCTTCGCGGTCGGCCTGCAGGTGTTCATCGTCGTCGGTGGGGTGACCAAGCTGATCCCGTTGACCGGGCTCACCGCGCCGTTCCTGTCTTACGGCGGCTCCTCGCTGCTGGCCAACTACATCCTGGTGGCACTGCTGTTACGAATCTCCCATGCGGCCCGGTCGCCGGCGGCCCTGGTGGCCCCGCGCAAGCCGGTAGCCCCGCTGGCTGAGGCGCGCACCGAGATGGTGCGGCGCCCGTGAACACACCGCTTCGTCGGGTAGCGCTGGCCGTCATGGCCATGATCGTTCTGCTGCTGTTGAACGCTACCTACATCCAGGTCGTCAGCGCCGACACCTACCGCACCGATCCGCGCAACCGGCGGGTGTTGCTCGATGAGTACAGCAGGCAGCGCGGGAAGATCGTCGCTGGCGGGCTGCCGGTGGCCAGCTCGGTGGAGACCGGCGGACAGCTGCGCTTCCAGCGCAGCTACCTCGACGGCCCGATGTATGCCCCGGTCACCGGCTACTACTCGCTGCGCTACGGGGCGGGCGGCATCGAGAACGCGATGGACTCGGTGCTCAACGGCTCCGACGGCCGGCTGTTCGTGCGGCGGCTCTCAGACCTGATCACCGGCCGGACGCCCAGCGGGGGCAGCGTCGAGCTCACCATCAACCCGATTGTCCAGCGGGTCGCCTACGAGCAGCTGACCCGCCGTGGCTACAACGGTGCAGTGGTGGCGATCAAGCCCAGCACCGGCGAGATCCTCGCGATGGCGTCGACCCCGTCCTATGACCCGAACCGGCTGTCCGCGCACGACGGTACGGAGCAGGAGGCCGCCTGGAACGAGGCTACGTCCGCCCAGCGTGGCGCCCCGCTGACCAACCGTGCGGTCGCGTCGACCTACCCGCCGGGGTCGACCTTCAAGCTCGTGGTCACCGCGGCCGCGCTGGAGACCGGTAAGGCTACCCCGGACAGCCCGCTCACCGCGGCGCCCGCGTTGCAGCTGCAGGGCACCTCGATATTCCTGCGCAACTTCGCCAACAACCCCTGCGGCCGCGGGGACACCGCGACGCTCACAGAGGCGTTGGTGCGTTCCTGCAACACCGCATTCGCCCAGTTGGTCGCTACCGTCGGCGAGAACGACCTGCGCAAGCAGGCCCAACTGCTCGGCATCGGGCAGCAGGACCTCACCATCCCGATCCTGGTGACGCCGTCCACCCTGGGCGACATTCCTGATGTTTCCGCCTTGCAACAGTCCGGCATCGGGCAACGCGATGTGGCGCTCACCCCGTTGCAGAACGCGACGATCGCCGCGACGATCGCCAACGGAGGGCGTCGGATGACACCCCAGCTGGTTCGCAGCATCCTGGCCCCGGACCTCTCCGTGCTGGACAGGCTCGAACCCGAGCTTGCCGAAACGGCGATGTCCCGCTTCACTGCATCCCGGCTCCGCGACATGATGGTCGCCGCCGAGAACACCTACAGTAACGACGGTAAAATCAACGGCGTCAGTATCGCCGCGAAGACCGGCACCGCTGAGCACGGTGCCAACCCCAAGAACACCCCGCCGCACGGCTGGTACGTGGCCTTCGCGCCCGCCGACGATCCGCAGGTGGCGATCGCGGTGGTGGTAGAGGACGGGGGAGACCGAGCTCTCGAGGCAACCGGCGGGTCCCGGGCCGCGCCGATCGGTCGAGCGGTCATCCGTGCCGCGCTGCAGGGAGGTCGCTGATGACTGTGCGCAAGAGGAGAAGCAACAGGAGGAACGGCAACAGGGTGGCTGTATGACGTTGACCAGCGGCCAGCTGCTGGCGCAGCGCTACCGGCTGGGCCGGCGCATCGCCATCGGCGGCATGGGCGAAGTCTGGCAGGCTGCGGACACCCGGCTAGAGCGTCAGGTCGCCGTCAAGGTGCTCAAGCCGGAGCTGTCCGGCGACGCAGAGTTTCGGTACCGCTTCCAGATTGAGGCGCGGATGACCGCATCGCTGAACCATCCCGGCATCGCTGCGGTGCACGACTACGGCGAGACGGTGACGGCGCTCTCAGGCGGCAGCGCAGCTCCGGACATCGCATACCTGGTGATGGAGCTGATTGCCGGAGATCCGTTGGCCGCAATCCTGATGCGGAGTCCGCGGCTGCCCGCCGATCGCACGCTGGACCTCCTGGGACAAGCCGCCGCTGCGCTGCAGGCGGCGCATGAGCGTGGTCTGGTGCACCGCGACATCAAGCCGGGCAACATCCTGATCACTCCCGCCGGGACGGTGAAGCTCACCGACTTCGGCATCGCCAGGGCCGTCGACGCGGCCCCGCTGACCCGGCACGGGATGGTGATGGGCACGGCCCACTACATCGCCCCGGAGCAGGCCGCCGGGGACGAGGCCGGCCCGGCCGGCGACGTCTACTCGCTGGCCGTGGTGGGTTACGAGTGCCTGGCCGGGCAGCGCCCTTTCCGGGCCGACAACGCGGTCACCGTCGCGATGATGCACATCCACGATCGGCCGCCCCCACTGCCACCGGATGTGCCCGCCGGAGTCCGTGCGCTGATCGAGGCGACCCTGGTCAAGGACCCGCGGCAGCGCTACAGCACCGGCGGTGAGTTCGCCGCTGCCGTCGCCGCGGTCCGAGCTGGACACCGGCTGCCGCTGCCGGCGGGAATGGCCGGGGGGATCACCGCCAGGATGACCGCACGCCACCAGCCACCGACCGCGCTGCTGCCGCCAGGGGCCGTCTCCGACCTCACAGCCGGAACAGTGAACCGACCAGCGGACCGCCCGCACGCTGGGCACCGCCACCCCCGACGTCTCGGGACACCGAAAATCGCGATGGCTCTGTTCGGCGTGCTCGCCCTGATGCTTGCCGGTTACCTGGTCAACGACGCGCTGCACGCCAACACCACGTCACCTCAGCGAGGTACCGCCGACACCATCACGGCGCCCGCTGCCCCCGTGGTACCTCAGCCCTTCCAGCCGGTACCAGCCGACGAGCAGCCTCCGCCGGAGCCGGCCAACCCTGCCGAACAGCTCCTGGGGGTGCTCGTCGTTCCCACCGACTACTGGGGCGAGAGCGCCAGCGACGCCGTGGCCACCGCGAAGTCCCAAGGCCTCGTGCCGCGGGTGGTGGACGAAGACGGCCGGCAGGTCGACCGGGACCGGCGGTCGCGGTGCCGGGTGACCAGCGTCCGCCCCATGGCTGGCTTCATTCCCCCCGGGTCGACCCTCGAGCTGACCTGTAGGAGAGTCAGATGAGCAATCGACCCCTATCGGGTGACAGTCGGTCGGCAGGCATGATGGGGCCGGACCGCGAGGAGCCGCGGGTCACAGACGAGAAGCGGGACGGCCGAGGAATGACCACTCGCCGACTACTGTCGGAGCGTTATGAGCTGGGCGAGACGCTCGGCTATGGGGGCATGTCCGAGGTGCACCATGGTCGTGACGTCCGCCTTGGTCGTGACGTCGCGGTCAAGGTGCTGCGTGTCGACCTGGCCCGCGACCCGCAGTTCCAGCACCGCTTTCGCCGGGAGGCACAGAACGCCGCGGCGCTGAACCATCCGGCGATCGTCGCGGTGTACGACACCGGCGAGACGGTGTCTGAGTACGGCCCGCTGCCCTACATCGTGATGGAGTTCGTTGACGGCCGGACGCTGCGCGACATCGTGAAGACCGAAGGTCCGATGGATGAGCAGCGCGCGATGGAGACGATGGCGGACGTCTGCGCCGCCCTGGACTTCAGCCACCGCAACGGCATCATTCATCGTGATGTCAAGCCGGCCAACGTGATGATCACAACTGACGGCGCGGTCAAGGTGATGGATTTCGGCATCGCCCGAGCGTTGGCTGACGGGCAGGGCGTGACCCAGACCGCCGCAGTGATCGGCACCGCCCAGTACCTGTCGCCCGAGCAGGCCCGCGGCGAGCAGGTGGACGCCCGGTCGGACGTCTATGCCGCAGGCTGCGTGCTCTACGAGCTGATCACCGGAGATCCTCCGTTCACCGGCGACTCCCCGGTCGCGGTGGCTTACCAGCACGTCCGAGAGGACCCCACACCGCCATCTCACCAGAACCCCGACGTGTCGGCGGCAATGGACGCCGTGGTGCTCAAGGCGATGAGCAAGAACCCGGCTAACCGTTACCAGTCCGCTGCTGAGATGCGCTCGGACCTGGTCCGCGTGTTGGCCGGGCAGCGGCAGCTGGCGCCGATGGTGATGACCGACGCGGACCGCACCGTCATGCTCGACGCCGGTCCCACCGCGGCTATCCGCTCCAGCCGGCACCGCTCGGGGCCCAGCAGTGGACCGCCGGACGAGCGGAGGTCCGGGCGGGGCATCTGGGTTCTCACCACGGTCGTGGTCGCCGCCCTCATCGCGTTGCTCCTGCTGCTGTTCACCGACCTCTTCGTGGGCGGACCCACACCGGTCGCGCTGCCCAACGTGGTCGGGCAGCCGGTGGTGAATGCCGAGCAGCAGCTCAACGCCGACGGCTTCCAGACCGAGCGTCGGCCGGTGGAGTCAACCCCGCAGGACCTTGACCGCGTGGTGGCGATGAGTCCCGCAGGCGAGGCGCTGCCGGGGTCGACGATCCGGCTGGACGTCGGCGCTGGGCCGGCCGAGGTGGAGGTGCCCAACCTGCTCGGGCTCGACCGTGTGCAGGCCCAAGCCTCCCTGCAGCAGGTGGGTCTGGTGCTGTCCCCTGACCAGCGCCAGCAGGTCGTGCAGGACGATAACGACATCGGCCGGGTGCTCGTCCAGGATCCGCCGGCCGGACAGCGGTTGGCCAAGGCCAAGTCGGTGATCATCACCGTCGGCGTGCCGCCGGAAACCGTGGTCGTGCCGGACGTCGTCGGCACCAACATCGACCAGGCCCAGCGCAACATCACCGGAGCTCGTCTCACCCCGCAGCTCCAGGAAGTGGACTCCGCGGCACCGAAGGGCCAGGTCCTGAAGCAGAACCCAGCCGGGGGCACCGAAGTCAAGGTAGACACCACGGTGGCCCTGACGGTGTCCCGAGGCAACCAGCTCCAGATGCCCGAGCTGCGTGGGCAGACCCCGAACCAGGCACTGAACACGCTGCGAAACCTCGGCTGGACCGGCACCCTCAAGCAGGTCACCACGTCGACGAACGACCCTAATCTGGTGGGCCGAGTCCTCGATCAGGACGTGCCGGCGGGCACCGGTTTCGCCCGGGACCAGACCATCACGATCACCGTTGGGCAGGACAGGGCGGCCAGCACCACGACCACCACCGACACGGATCCCGGCCTGCTTTTCCCACCCTGATCCCCGCGTGGTCGAGGAGGCGTCAGCGCACCACTGCGGCCGAGGCCAGCTGGCGCATCCCGGCCTCCAACTCGGTCACCCGCGACTCGGGCACGTCGGCACCCGCGATACGGAGCCAGTTCGCCAGTAGCCGGTGCCCGCTGTCGGTCAGCACCGACTCGGGGTGGAACTGCACTCCGTACACGGGAAGCTCCCGGTGCCGCAGGGCCATCACGATCCCCGACTCGGTGCGGCCGATGACCTCGAGTTCCTCCGGGATGGTCTCGGGCAGGACGGTCAGCGAGTGGTACCGGGTGGCCACGAACGGCTGCGGCAACCCGGCCAGCACGGCGACGCCGTCGTGGTGCACCACCGAGGTCTTGCCGTGCAGCAGCTCCGGGGCCCGCGCCACCGTGGCTCCCCAGACCACCCCGATCGCCTGGTGCCCCAGGCACACGCCCAGCACCGGGCGGCCCTGCTCAGCGCAGTCCCGGACGATGTCCATGCTTGCTCCGGCGCGCTCCGGGGTGCCTGGCCCGGGACTGACCAGAACCCCGTCTACGGAGCCAACGTCGCCCGCCTCGACCGCGTCGTTGCGCCGCACCACGCACTGGGCCCCTAGCTGCGCCAGATACTGCACGAGGTTGTAGACGAAGCTGTCATAGTTGTCGATCACGAGGATGCGCACATCGGCCAGCATAGGCGTCGATGCGGCGGTGATTGCGCGTGCTTAGCCCGTCGTCACCTCGTTGAACGGCAGCCGGAGCTCCACCCACGGGAACACCACGAGCAACAGCAGGGTGACCACTGCTGCTATGAGTATCAGCGTCTGCAGCACTCGCATCGCGCGAGACCCGGGCAGGTGCTGCCAGATCCAGCTGTACATGAGCCTTCCTCACGCGCTGACGGTCAGCAGCTCGGCGGGCCGTTGACCCGCGATCTTCTCGTACTGAGCGACCAGGATGCCGTGCACGATCAGCCGCTGCCGGGCGGAGAACGGTGGGTGACACGTGGTCAGCGTGATCAGTGCCATGTCCCGCTGGCCGGGCTGGCCGGGCTGGCCGGGTACTGCAGCGATCACTTCGGTCTGCGCGGGCAGCACGATCGTCTTACCCACCACGTCCGCGTAACGGCCGGTCAGTGGGCCGACGCCGTGGCACTGCGGCTGGGTGGCCTTGCCTCGGGCCCAGTCGGTGGACTCTTGTCGTAGCGGCAGAACCCGGTAGACGAACCAGCGCTCGACCGTCTCCACCACGATGGCGTCGCAGGACGACAGCAGATCCAGGGAGTTAAAGGGCGAGCCCTTGCCGACCCGGTGCCCGGCCACTGCGAAATTACCCGGCTGACCGGGTAAAGCGGTGCCCTGGTAGTGGCCCGGCCCCACCGCCAGGGTGTCCTGCCCGGTGCCCTCCAGCACGGTGAACACGAAATCGGAGCCGAACGAGGGGATGTACATCTTGGCGATACCCGCGCCCTCGATCGGGCGGTCCACGGGACCCCTGGGGTTGCGCCAGGCGTCCTCGAGCTGGGCGGTGGCCTCGCGCTGTTTCGCAGCGGAAGACCAGTCGGTGACGTATGCCTCGTAGCAGACGAACAGCAGCACCACCATGCCTGCAGTCAGGAGCAGCTCACCCACCCCGCGGATTGCGGTCCGCGTCGTGTCTCCGCGTCGGCGTGGTGGTGGTAGGGAGCCCCGTGCCGGGGACAGTGCATGGGCCACGAAACCTCCTCCAGGCCAGCCGAGTGGGGACGTCAGCACCGAGACGGTAGTGGGTGCCCCCACCCTCAAGAAGCCCGGCCCATAGGTTGGTCCGCATCGCTGGTAGCACCACACCCGACGCGACGTGCCGGTTCGCAGCCGCCTTACGTTAACGTGTCCCCAGCGCCCCACTCGGTGGCCGCCCAGCGTGGCTCATCGGGCAGAGCGCCTCATCGGGCGGCCCGCACGCGAACGAGGACGATCATGCCGAAGTCGAAGGTCCGGAAGAAGTCCGTCTACACCCCACCAGCCGACCAGCACACCCCGGTGAAGGTCCGTGTCGCCGGCCCCTCGCACCCTTTCTACGTCGCCGTCATGCTGGGTCTGATGCTCCTCGGCTTGTTGTGGTTGGTGGTCAACTACCTCGCCGTCGACAAGATTCCCCTGCTCAGCCAACTCGGCAACTGGAACTTCCTGATCGGCTTCGTACTGATGATCATCGGGCTGTTGATGACCATGCGCTGGCGCTGACTCCCTCCGCGATCACGCAGTGCGTCCTCGGATCCCACATCGGGTGATTTGTAGACTCCCGGTTCAGTGGCGTTCAACTCACCGTCATCGAACGACACGGCTGCCATTCATCCCCACTGTGGACCAACCCTGTGGAGAAGTGATCTCGGACGGTGCTGGGCGTACCGCGGAGGCGGGCACGCAGGGTGCTTAACCGAGCTGGAGGTTCCGCACGACCACGCCAACCGCGATCACCACCAGCAGGGCGAGCACGATCACCGCCTGCACCGCCATCCGCCGATCCCTCGGGGCGTAGACCAACCCCGCTGTCACCGCCGCGCCGAACGCCAGTCCGCCGAGGTGGCCGAGAATCGAGATCCCCGGCACCACAAAGGTGATGATCACATTCAGCAGGATGATGGTGAGCGCCGGGCGCGGGCTGCGGCGCATCCGCAGCAGCACCACAGCCAGCCCGCCCATCAGGCCGAATACGGCGCCAGAGGCACCCGCGGTCATCGAGTTCTCGTTTTCGAACAGGAAGACCGCCCCGGATCCACCCAGCAGCGAGACCAGATACACCAGCAAGAAGCGAGTTCGGCCCAATACCTGCTCGAGATCCCGGCCGATCACCCAGAGGGCGATCATGTTGAACGCGAGGTGGATCGGCCCGAAGTGCAGGAAACCTGAGGTGAGCAGCCGCCACCACGCACCATCGGCCACCGCGGTCGGCCACAGCCCCCACTGCTGGAACAGCGGCGCGACGGCGTTGTTGGCCAGGCTGCGGGCCTGCACCACGGTGACTGCGAAGATCACAACGTTGATCGCGGCCAGCACGGGGATCACTACCGAGCGGCCGGTCAGCTCGGCCCCCGCGACAGTGGTGGCGCGTGGTTGTGAGCGGGCGTCCTGCGCGATGCAGTCCACGCACTGGTAGCCGACCGATGCCTCGCGCAGGCAGGCCGGGCAGGCGGGACGGTCGCAGCGCGTGCAGCGCACCCAGGTCTCGCGGCCCGGGTGCCGAACGCATACCGAAGCGGTCACTGGCCCACGCTCTTGATCATACTCCGGTCGGCTCGACCGTCACCCGTTCGATGACGATGTCGTCCACCGGACGGTCCTCACGGGTGGGGGTGTGGGCGATCGCATCGACCACGAGGCGAGACTCCTGGTCGGCCACCTCGCCGAAGATGGTGTGCTTGCGGTTCAGGTGCGTTGCGGTGCCCACCGTGATGAAGAACTGTGAACCGTTGGTGTTCGGACCCGCGTTAGCCATCGCCAGCAGGTAGGGCCGGTTGAACTGCAGGTCGGGGTGGGTCTCGTCGGCGAAGCGGTAACCGGGCCCGCCCCGGCCGGTACCGGTCGGATCTCCACCCTGGATCATGAAACCCTTGATCACGCGGTGGAAGAGGGAGCCGTCATAGAACGGCCCCGCCAGGTCCCCCTTGGCGTTGCGCTGGGAGTAGTCCTTGCTTCCCTCGGCGAGGCCCACGAAGTTCGACACGGTCTTCGGGGCGTGGTGTGGGAAGAGGGTGACCCGGATGTCGCCCGCACTGGTATGCAGGATGGCCTGCGTCTCGTTTCTCTTGATCTCAGTCACCAGGCCCATCCTGCCATCACCTACGTTGGATCGCGGGAGTGGGCAGGAGAGCGTCGGCCCGTCGCCCGGCACCGGCTGACCGCTACCGGTAGCTCAAGACACTGGAGAGAACTGGATAATTAGAGACCCAGTGCATCGATCACCTGCCCAGCGATCTGGCGAGCGCCGATTGTCTGCCGCTGATTGGTCGTGACGATGACTGCGGTGCCCTGCCGGGCCACTGCGAACACCGCTCCCTCGGTGGTCGGCTGCGACCCGCCCGACCACCCGCCGGAAAGCTCGGCCAGGTCGGACGTGGTCACCGGGGCAGCGGCGTCGACCGTTGCCCGCGCCACCTCCGGCGTGGCCACCACGATCCAGGTCCGCAGCTGTACTGCGCCGTCGCCACGAAGGAAGAAACAGGCCGGGTGCGGCCGGTCCGCAGAGACCTGCACTGCACCGACCCGCTCCCCGTTGGCCGCCTCGACTGCTGCCGCGGACAGGTACCGGCACGGCCCTTGGGCGACAGGTTGCGGCGCGGGCGGCGCCATGGGGACCGGCGTTACTGGCGGCGCTACCGCCGACGGGCCCGCCTGCGACGACCGGACCGGGGTGGCAGCGGAGCCGACAACGCCACAGGACCCGGTTGCGACGGCAAGCAGGCCGCCCGCAACGGCGACCACGACAGGCAGGAGGGGGCGCGGTGGCGACATATCGGTGCGCAGTGAACCACGACCGGCAGGGTGCGCTCAGGCCGGGCAGTTGTCCTTCTCCCGAGGATCGCCGACCGTGCTCGCTCCGTCGAGCAAGTACTCAGCGTAACCGCGTTGTCATGGATTGGTCCCGTATGGGGAAATGGGTAGCTCGGCGGAGCAGTCACGGAGACTGTCCGTGTGTAGAACAGACGAATCGTCCGAAGGAAAGATCACGTTCGGGGAGTAGTCGGGGTGCCGGTCGTATCTGCGCCGACTCTCGCATCGTTGAGCCGGTACCTGGATGCGCGGGGGGTCAACGACCACCAGTCGTATCGGAGCGTTGAACGCCAGGTACGAGGGATTTGCGGCCACCAGCAGGGGTAAGGCCGTGCCGCCCCCTCGCGGAGAGATCTCGACCGAGGAGGAACACCGGAACATGACGTCACGCACGCCCAGGAGGCATCGCCGCCTGGCTCTAATGGCCGCCGGGACGGCAGCCGCGATGGTTCTGCTGCCGGGTGCTGCCTCGGCGCAGGTGGTTCACACCGTGCAGCAGTTCACCGGCACGGCCGCCGGTGACCCGGCGGTGCCCAGCGTGCCCGGCGACGCCCCTAACGCTCCCGGTGCCCCCAACGCACCGGTTGCACCGGCTGGCCCACTCCCTGAGCCTGTGGGCAGCATTGTGGACGGTGTCATTCCCAGCCAGGGCGATCCGAGCCCGGCCGGGGACCACGACGGTGGAGTGCGCCGCGATGACACCCCGGACAGTGACCAGATCGACGACCCCAAGCCCCCTGACCACGCGTCGGGTGCTGTCGCCGAACTCGAACTGCTCAAGTCGCGTCTTCTCGACATCACCAAGTACGACGCCACTGTCGAGGACAACGGGGAAACGCATGCCGACTCAACCGTCCTGGGCCTGGGTGGCGACCGGATCATCGGCTCCAGCGCGTCCTCCGAGGGCAACAACAGGGAAGGCGACAACCTGACCGCCGGGCTCTGCGAGGGCACCGGCGGCGTCATCTGCCTGAGCCTGCTGTATCACGACGTTATCGCCACCGAGGATCGTGACCAGTCACTCGCCGCCGCTCGTGGTGGCGTCCTGGCACTGTGCCTGCTCGGCGACGACGAGGATGTGACCGCTACCTACGAGTGCGGTGGCTTGCTGTCCTTGGGTGTCGCCGAGGGCCTCGGTATGGCCGAGCGCGACAAGGAACACGGCCACACCAAGGCCGAGTCCGCCAACGAGCTGCTGAACCTCTGTGTCGGCCAGCGCGACAAGTTGACCGAGCCCTGTGATGGCCTTGGTCTGCAGGCCGTGCATGCCGACTCCGCGTCGGAGTCGAAGGAGCCGAGCACGGAGCGTCGTTCGTATCTGCTCGGTCTCGATCTCGGTGGCGAGCCCATCTACCTGCTCGATGGCCCCGAGGCGGTCGTTCTCCCGGA
>DATHTJ010000104.1:0-11931 GCA_035463315.1 Pseudonocardiaceae bacterium | reverse complement strand
AGTGATCAGTCTGGTTCTGCTCGCCCAGACCTGTATCATACAGCGGTTCGACTACTCAGAGGAGAACACCAGTGACGCACGATGACCGCGCGCCGTCGTAGGAAGTCGGGCTCCGGGCCCTCTGCCACTGCATTGATCGCCTGGGTCGGTGGTGCCCAGAGGGCGGCTGGCGCTCCTGCCGGTACCACGGTTTCCGGGGCGCACGCGTGGCCCCGTCGGATGTCCGGGGGCCGTGCGATCCTCGCCGGCCGAGCCTTCGGCCTCGCTGCGGGGACCGTGTTGGCCTGCGGGTCCGTGTTGGCCAGTGCGGTACACGTCGGTGATGGCGCACCGACCGGAGAGGGTGTGTTCCTACCCAGCCTTACTCCGGCCGCTCCGAGTGCCGGATCCGGCACTCCAGACGGATCCGGGAGGACCGCCCCTGCGGAGCGCACGTCCGCCGCGCCGGCTCCCGTCAGCGCTCAGGCATTCGCTCGAACGAGCCTGGCACTGCGTCCGCAGCCGGCACGAGTACACCGGAACAACCCCGTGTCCTTGGACGTGCCAGCCGAAGACGGCGCAGCTCCGCATACCGCGCAGTCTCCTTGGCGTTCACCCGCACCGCCGGCCGACGACGCTTCCACTGGCCCGATGGCGCCGGTGAACCCGGTGCTTGACCCCGCCGCGTCGGGCGTTGGTCGGGTCGCTCCGGTGGGTGAGGTGCTGGAGCCGTCAGCTCCGCACGATGAGCAGTCTGCCTCGCCCGGCAGCCAGGCCGTCGTGCCCCTCCTCAAGGAGGCGACTCGACCGGCCGTCACGGAGGCGACTCAACCGGCGATGACGATGCTGGACACGTTGCTGCCGAGGGTCTGACTCCTCAGCGGGCTCGGCCGAGGCAGCGGCTTCCAGGTTGACATCGGCTACGAACCACCTCAGAGGCTCCCGGACTCTCGTGCCGCGAGCGTCGCGCTGGCAGCAGGCAGGCCCACCCCGTGCGCAGACTGTATGCCCTTGACCAGGGCCATTCACACCGGTGAGCTTGCTCGAGCAAAGTTGTGGGGGTAATCACAGAGTACGTCCCCATTCCTCGATAGCATCGGCAGCCGAACCACACCGCTGCACCGCCAAGGAGTTCTCGTGTCCGCGCCGTCCGCCGCCACCCTGACTGCCGTGGAGGCGGCGTGGTGACCGCACCGCGGTCTGCGGAGTTCCAGGCCACCGAGCTCAACGCCCAGGAAGGGGTCGGAGCGCCGGACGGGTTTCAGCGGCTGTGGACGCCACATCGGATGGCCTACATCAAAGGCGAAGGCAAATCCGGGCATGAGGCTGCCAGCGCAGGGCAGTGCCCGTTCTGCCGGATCATCACGATGGACGACGCCGAGGGTTTGGTGATTGCCCGGGGCGCCACGGTCTATGCCGTGCTCAACCTCTATCCCTATAACCCCGGTCACCTGATGGTGGTGCCCTACCGGCACGTCGCCGACTACCCGGATCTGAGCACCGAAGAGACCGTCGAACTGGCTACCTTCACCCAGCGGGCCATGCTCGCCGCTCGCCGCGCGGCCGCCCCGCACGGCTTCAACATCGGGATCAACCAGGGTGCCATAGGCGGTGCCGGCATCGCCGCGCACCTGCATCAGCACGTAGTGCCCAGATGGGGCGGCGATGTTAACTTCATGCCGATCATCGCGGGGACCAAGGTGCTGCCGCAGCTGCTGTCGGAGACCCGCACGCTACTGGTGAACGCGTGGAAAGAGCTGTCCTGAACGCCACCCAAGCCCCCCGGCGACGGTGCGTGCGCCCCACCGGCGATCCCGCCCCTGGTCCCGGATAGCCGCAGGCGCGCAATGCTCAATCTCTTCGCCCGTGCGTCGGTCTCCCGGTTCCTGGACCCGGCAGGTTGCTGGTTGCTCCGGGCCGGTATCGGGCCCGATGCCATCACGCTGACCGGCGCACTGGGAACGGTCGCGTCGGCACTGTGGTTCTTCCCCCGCGACCAGCTGCTGGCCGGCACCATCGCGGTGGCAGTCTTCGCGCTGTTCGACCTGCTCGACGGGGCCGTCGCCCGGGCCCGCGGGCATGGCACCCCCTTCGGAACCGTGCTGGACGCCACCTGCGACCGGATCGCCGACGGTGCTCTGTTCGCCGGGCTGACCTGGTGGTGCTTCGAGGTCGCCAATGACCGACCATTGGCCGTGGCAGCGCTGTTCTGCCTGGTCAGCGCCCAGGTGATCTCCTACATCAAGGCGCGCGCAGAAGCCACCGGCCTGTCCGCGGACGGCGGGATGGTGGAACGCGCGGAGCGGTTGATCATCACGTTGTTGGGAACCGGGCTGACCGGGCTCGGCGTGCCCTTCGCGCTGGACATCGCACTATGGTTGCTTGCCGGGATGCAACTGGTGACCGTGATCCAACGGATGCTCGCCGTGCGGTGCAGCGTCCGAGAGCGAGAGACCAGGTGAGCCGGCTCGCCGATCTGGGGTACGCAGCGGGGTGGCGGTTCGTCCACGCTGTGCCCCAGGGGCTGGCGGCGATGGCGTTTCGGGCCGGTGCGGACCTGGCCGCGCGCCGGGACGGCCCCGGTGCCCGCCAGCTGCGCCGCAACCTTGCCCGGGTGGTGCCCGAGGCCACCCCGGCGAGACTCGACGCACTGGTCCGCGACGGGCTGCGCTCCTACGCCCGGTACTGGCAGGAGACCTTCATGCTGCCCTCAGCCGACCATGGCGCGCTGCTGGATCGGCTGGATGGCGCGATGGAGGGGATCGAGCACCTGGACGCCGCGCTGGCCGGCGGGCGTGGGGTAGTGGTGGCGCTGCCGCACAGCGGCAACTGGGATCTGGCCGGGTTGTGGTTCGTCAGGCATCACGGGGTGTTCAGTACCGTGGTCGAGCGGCTGCGGCCGGAGGCGCTCTACCAGCGCTTCGTCGACTATCGCATCTCGCTGGGCTTCGACCTCGTCCCGCTGACCGGGGCGGGAAGCCCGACCCCACGTCTGCTGGGCCGGCTGCGTGCGGGCGGAGTGGTGTGCCTGCTCGCCGACCGGGATCTCAGCGGTGCCGGGGCTACCGTGGAGTTCTTCGGCGGCGCTGCCCGGATGCCGCTTGGACCGGCTCGGCTGGCCGCGGCCACCGGTGCCACGCTGCTGGTTATCGGCTGCTGGTTCACCCCTGACGGCTGGGGCATTCGCTTCCACCCGCCGGTGGACGTGCGGGGGCGATCAGCGGCGGAGGCAACTCAGGAGGTGGCGGACTGCTTCGCCACCGACATCGCGGCGCACCCCCAGGACTGGCACATGCTGCAACCGCTGTGGATCGATGACCTGCCGGTAGCCCGGCTGCGCGACGCGGGATAGTGGGCTGGTGCGGATCGGGATGGTGTGCCCATACTCCATCGCTGCACGGGGAGGGGTGCAGGCGCACGTGCTGGGTCTGGCCAGGGGCCTGCGTGGCCTTGGGCGCCAGGTAGAGGTGCTCGCCCCGGCCGCGGCAGGCGACCCGGTGCCGGAGTTCGTCACCCCAGCAGGGCGGGCCGTGGGAGTGCCCTACAACGGCTCGGTCGCTCCGCTGGCGTTCGGGCCGGTTGCGGTCACCCGCGTCTGGCGCTGGTTGCGCGACCACGACTTCGACGTGCTGCACCTGCACGAGCCTGCCGCGCCGAGCCTGTCGCTGATTGCCCTGGCCCTCGCCGATCGGCCCGTCGTGGCGACCTTCCACATCGCCACGACCCGGTCCTGGGCGCTGGCGGCGGCGCACGGCCTGCTGCAGCCTCCGATGGAGAAGATCACCGCCCGGATCGCGGTCTCTCCGCTGGCCCGGCGGGTGCAGGTGGAGTACCTCGGCGGGGACGCCGTGGAGATTCCCAACGGGGTCGACGTGGTGCAGTTCTCCGGAGCCCAGCCCCTGCGCGGGTATCCGCGATCGGGCGGCACGGTCGGCTTCGTGGGCCGTTACGACGAGCCCCGCAAGGGCATGCCGGTGCTGCTAGCGGCGCTGCGCACGCTGGCGCGGACGCGGCCAGGCCTGCGCCTGCTGGTGGTCGGTGACGGGGACGCCGCGGCACTGCTGCGCGCGGCGGGCCCGGAGTTGGCATCCAGGATCCGGGTGCTGGGCGGTCTGGGAGACGAGGGTAAGGCGGCGATGCTGGCAAGCGTGGACGTGCTGTGCGCGCCCGCCATCGGAGGGGAGAGCTTCGGCATCGTGCTCACCGAGGCACTGGCCGCCGGCACCCCCGTCGTGGCCAGTGACCTCGACGCCTTTCGCTTGGTGCTCGACGGCGGGCAGGCCGGCGTGCTGGTCCCCGCTGGAGTACCGGCCGCGCTGTCGGCAGCGCTCGGTGACCTGCTCGACGATCCCGACCGGCGCACCGCGCTGGCCGCTGCGGGCCGCCGGCGGGCAGCGATGTGGGACTGGCCGGTGGTGGCGCGGCGAGTGCTGCAGGTCTACGAGACGGCTGTGGCCGCCGACCCGCGGCGCTTAGTGCCGGGGGCCGGCTCACCCGGTACCGGGCTCACCTAGAGTCGGGCGGTGAGAATCGCTGAGGTGGCAGTGACCGCCGGGCTGCTGGTCGCTGCGGTGGGCGCTGCGGGCGCGGCCACCCGGTTGGACCGGTTACATGTGCGGACCGATGCGGCGTGGGCAGCTCTGGACGCCGCGCTGTGTCGCCGCGCGCATACGGTCAGTGAGCTGGGTATGGGCGCGGCGATGCGCTGTGCCGCCGATGCGGCGCCCCGTGCGGGGGCACATGCGGCCCGGGAGGAGGTCGAGAACGAGCTGAGCCGCGGGCTCGCGCTCCTGGACCGTGCTGAGCTTGAGCCCGCCTGCGCGCGCCGGCTGGCCGATGCGGAGCAGCGGGTGGTGATCGCCCGGCGGGTCTACAACGACGCGGTGCGAGACACCCTGGCGTTGCGCTCCCACCGCACGGTGCGCTGGCTCCGACTGGCCGGCCGCGCCCCCCTGCCGCGCTATTTCGAGATCGCTGAGCCCGCGCTGCCCAGCACCTTCGTCGTGAGTGGGTAACAGTGTTATGGCACTCAACACCACTCACGGGTTGGATGGCGCCGGGGCGTAGCGGCAGAAACGTCGGGTGAACCCGGCGGTGCCTGAGGTCAGCCCGCGCAGGTCCACGGCGTAGCGCAGCAACTCGGCTACTGGCACCTCAGCGCGTACCAGCATCCGGCCGGCCTGGTCGGTCTCGGTGCCCAACACCCGACCGCGCCGGCTGGAGAGATCTCCCAGCACGGTTCCCAGGTGCTCCTCGGGCATCCATACCTCCACCTCGTCCAGCGGCTCCAGCGTGACCACGCTGCCCTTCTCCGCGGCGTCCTTGAGCGCCAGCGCCCCCGCCATCTGGAAGGCCGCGTCGGAGGAGTCAACGCTGTGTGCCTTGCCGTCGACCAGCGTGACCCGGAGGTCCACCAGCGGGAACCCGCTCCCCAGACCGCGCTCCATCTGCGCCCGGACGCCCTTCTCCACGCTCGGGATGAACTGGTGCGGTACCGCGCCGCCGACCACCTTGTCCAGGAACTCGAATCCGGTACCCCGGGGCAGCGGCTCCACCTCGATGTCGCACACCGCGTACTGGCCGTGCCCTCCGGACTGCTTGACGTGCCGCCCGTGCCCCTTGGTGGGGCCGCCGAAGGTCTCCCGCAACGGCACCACGACCGGCTCGGTATCCACGTCGGCACCGGCGGCGCGCAGCCTGGAGAGCACGACGTCGGCATGCGCCTCGCCCATGCACCACAGCACCATCTGGTGGGTCTCGGCGTTGCGTTCCAGCCGCAACGTCGGGTCCGCGGCCACCAGCCGGCCCAGCCCGCGGGCCAACGCGTCCTCGTCGCTGCGGCTGCGGCCCACCACGGCCACCGGCAACAACGGCTCAGGCATCGTCCACGGCGCCACCAGCAGTGGGTCGGTGGGCGCGGACAGGGTGTCCCCGGTCTCCGCGGAGACCACCTTGGTCACCGCGCAGAGGTCACCGGCCACACAGTGCGGTACTTCGCTCAGCGCGCCGCCCAGCGGGGTGTAGACGTGCGCCACCCGCTCGTCGACGTCGTGGTCGGCATGCCCGCGGTCGGCCAGTCCGTGCCCGGAGACGTGCACCGGACGGTCCGGGTGCAACGTTCCGGAGAACACCCGCACCAGCGACACCCGGCCCTGGTAGGGGTCCACGGTGGTGCGCACGACCTCAGCGACCAGCGGCGCGGCGGGGTCCACGGCCACCGCGGGGTGCGCCGACCCGTCGGGGCGGGTCACCGGGGGAGGGGTGTGCCTGACCGGCGCGGGGAAGGCGCCGGTGAGCACCTCGAGGAGCTCGGCGAGCCCCACCCCGGTGCTGGCGCACACCGGGATCACCGGGTGGAATGAGCCACGGGTGACCGCGGTCTCCAGGTCGTCGATCAGCGCTTCGGTGTCGAGATCCTCGCCGTCGAGGTAGCGGTCCATGAGCGACTCGTTCTCGCTCTCGGCGATGATCCCCTCGATGAGCTCGTTGCGGGCGATGGTGAGCTCGTCGGCGTCCACCGCGCTGTCTCCCGTGCTGGGCTCGCCCTGGACCGGTGGGTACCCGTCGCGGTAGTCGAACAGCTGCTGGGACAGCAGCCCGACCAGACCGGTCACCGCGCCGGTTCCGTTGCGCACCGGCAGGTACAGCGGCAGCACCCCATCCCCGAAGGCCGTCCGGCAGGCGACGATCTCACCTTCCAGATCAGCCCGCGGGTGGTCCAGCCGGCTCACCACCACCGCCCGGGGCATCCCGACTTCCGCGCACTCCTGCCACAGCGCGACCGTGGCAGGGTCGACGCCCTCCCCGGCGGACACCACGAACAGCACCGCGTCGGCCGCCCGCAGCCCAGCCCGCAGCTCGCCCACGAAATCGGCGTAACCGGGGGTGTCCACAAGGTTGATCTTGATGCCGGCGTGTTGCAGGGGCGCGATGGCCAGCGTCACCGACCGTTGCTGGCGCACTGCGGCCGGGTCGTGGTCACACACCGTGGTGCCGTCGGTGACTGTGCCCGCGCGGCTGATCACACCAGTGGCCGCGAGCAGCGCCTCCGCCAACGTCGTCTTCCCCGCCCCGGATGGCCCGACCAGGGCCACATTGCGGATCCGGGACGGGTCCTGTGCCGCCACCGCGGGATCAGGACGCTCACCATTACCTTTCGTGCCCATGGCACCCACCCTCGGCTCTGCGGATCGTGTGGTCGATCTCACACCGCTGCGCCGGCCGAGGCAATCCCCCGGCAGCCTGGAACCGCGACGTTGTCAGTGACCCCGACGTACGATCGGGTACTGGCATCCCGTGCCTTTCTCGTGCCCCTGTCTCGTGTCACCTCCCGAGGAGCGAACCGCCGTGCCCGCCGAGAACATCAACACTGAGCGCCAGATCGGCACCGCACGGGTCAAGCGCGGGATGGCTGAGATGCTCAAGGGCGGTGTGATCATGGACGTGGTCACGCCGGAACAGGCCAGGATCGCCGAGGATGCGGGCGCGGTGGCCGTCATGGCACTGGAGCGCGTTCCCGCCGATATCCGCGCGCAGGGCGGCGTAGCCCGGATGAGCGATCCGGACATGATCGCCGGGATCATCGAAGCGGTGTCCATCCCGGTGATGGCCAAGGCCCGCATCGGGCACTTCGTCGAGGCACAGGTGCTGCAGGCGATCGGCGTGGACTATGTGGACGAGTCTGAGGTGCTCACCCCGGCCGATGAGGCCCACCACATCGACAAGTTCGCCTTCACCGTGCCGTTCGTGTGCGGCGCCACCAACCTCGGCGAGGCGTTGCGCCGGATCTCCGAGGGTGCCGCCATGATCCGGTCCAAGGGCGAAGCCGGGACCGGCAATGTCGTCGAGGCGACCCGGCACATGCGCTCGATCCGCGCCAGCATCCGGGCCCTGGCCGCGATGCCTCCCGAGGAGCTGTCCGCGGCTGCCAAGGAGCTGGCAGCCCCGGTGGAGCTGGTCCGTGAGGTCGCCGCAGCCGGCTCGTTGCCGGTGGTGCTGTTCACTGCGGGTGGTATCGCCACGCCCGCCGACGCGGCCATGATGATGCAGCTCGGCGCCGAGGGCGTGTTCGTCGGCTCAGGCATCTTCAAGTCCGGCGACCCCGCCAAGCGCGCGGAGGCGATCGTCAAGGCAACCACGTTCCACGACGACCCGGACATGGTGGCGAAGGTGTCCCGGGGGCTGGGCGAGGCCATGGTGGGGATCACCCTCGGCGATCTACCTGATGGGCAGCGGCTGGCCCAGCGCGGCTGGTGACCACCGGGGGAGGGGTGGCCGACGCCGGCGCGCTGCTGCAGTCCGCAGCCGCAGGCGCGCGGCTGCGCACTCCAGGGCCCGAAGGCGGGGCCGCCCGACACTCCCGGATCAGCCGCGGCACCGTGCTCGTGCACGCCGACCTGCACAACCACACGTTGCTCTCCGACGGTGCCGGCGACCCGGACGCGGCGTTCCCCTCCATGCGCGACGCCGGCCTGGACGTCGCGGCGCTCACTGATCACGCGATCCGCGGCGCATCAGTAGAGGGCACTGGACGAGGCGGCACGCCATGGATCGGGCTGGACCGGGCTGCCTGGCGGCGCACCGGCGAGCTCGCCGACGCCCACGACCGGCCCGGCGAGTTCACCGCGATCCGCGGCTTCGAGTGGTCGCACCCGCAGCTGGGACACGTCAATGCGTGGTTCACCGAGGACTTCACCGACGTCGCGACCCACGGAGCGATGGGCGAGCTGTACGCCTGGCTGGCCCGGTTCGGCCGCCGCAACGGCGCCCGCCCTCCGGCCGGGCTGGCCGGCTTCAACCACCCCGGCCGGGAGGAGGGCGCCTTCGCGGGCTTCCGCTACACGGCGGCAGTCGCCGAGCAGATGGTCAGCCTGGAGATGTTCAACCGGACCGACGACTACCTGTTCCAGGGCGTCGTAACGGGTGGCACCTCCCCGTTGGCGGCCTGCCTGGATGCTGGCTGGCGAACCGGGCTGCTCGGCGTCAGCGACGAGCACGGGACGAACTGGGGGTTCCAGGAGGGTATGGGGCGCGGGGGACTGTGGGTGACCGAGCACAGCCGCGCCGGCGTCGCCGAGGCGTTACGGGCCCGGCGGTTCTTCGCCACCCGGGTGCCTGGGTTGCGGGTCGATGCCACCGCGGGTGGTGTGCGCATGGGCTCGGTGCTGCGGCACCGCCATGGACCCGTTCCCCTCGCGCTCGACGTCGACTGCGGACCTTCCTGGATCGGCCGCCCGCTGCAGGCACAGGTGCTGCGCCCAGGAACGCCGGTGCCCGCAGTGGCCGATGTCATCGAGGTGCGCTGCGGTGACGTCGCCCGCTTCACGGTGCCGCTGGATGTCGAGGACGGGCCCTGGGCAGTATTGCGGATCGCCGACCCGGACGCTCCCAACGGCACCCGGGGTCCACCCGAGCATCCGGCGAACAACTACGCGGTCGCCTACACCAGCCCCTGGTTCCTCGAGCCCTGACCGCAGCCCCCTTTCTGGACCGGTGGTGAGCGCGCCCCGGTCAGGCCCAGGCCACGGCCTACCCTGGAGCCGTGCCCGGCAATGGTCCCCTCGTCGGTGTTCTCGCCCTGCAGGGTGACGTTCGCCAGCATCAACGCGTGCTGGCCGGATGCGGGTTACGCAGCACGCTGGTACGCCGCCCCGCAGAGCTCGCCGAGGTGGACGCACTGGTCTTGCCTGGTGGTGAGTCCACCACGATGAGCCGGCTGCTGGTCGCGTTCGACCTGATGGAACCGCTGCGGACCCGGCTGGCCGAGGGCATGCCGGCCTACGGCTCGTGCGCGGGGATGATCCTGCTGGGCCGGGAGGTCCTCGATGGCAGGCCCGACCAGCAGCAGCTCGCGGCGCTGGACGCGGTGGTGCGCCGCAACGCGTTCGGTCGGCAGGTCGACTCTTTCGAGGCCGACCTGGACTTCGTCGGCGTGCCCGGTGGTCCGGTCCGGGCGGTGTTCATCCGTGCCCCGTGGGTGGAGCAGGTCGGTGCCGGTGTCGAGGTGCTGGCCAGGGTGCCCGACGTTCCGGCTGCCGGTCGCGCCGCCGGTAGGATCGTGGCGGTCCGGCAGGGGTGCGTGCTGGCCACCGCGTTCCATCCGGAGCTGACCGGCGACCGGCGGGTGCACCAGCTCTTCGGCGAGATGGTCCAGCGGTCCAGTGGAGCCCGGGTGAGCGCACCCGGGTGAGACTTGGCAAGCGAGAAAGAGCGGGGTATGAGCGGCCATTCGAAATGGGCGACCACCAAGCACAAGAAGGCCGTGGTCGATGCCAAGCGCGGGAAGCTCTTCGCGAAGTTGATCAAAAATATCGAGGTGGCCGCCCGCACCGGTGGTGGTGACCCCGAAGGCAACCCGACGCTGTACGACGCGATCCAGAAGGCCCGCAAGAGCTCGGTGCCCACCGACAACATCGACCGCGCGGTCAAGCGCGGCTCCGGTGCCGATGCCAGCGGAGCCGAGTACCAGACGATCATGTACGAGGGTTACGGGCCAGGCGGGGTGGCCCTGCTCGTCGAGTGCCTCACCGACAACCGCAACCGGGCAGCCTCCGAGGTCCGCACCGCGATGACCCGTAACGGCGGCACGATGGCCGACCCCGGGTCAGTGTCGTTCCTGTTCAGCCGCAAAGGCGTGGTGATCGTGCCCAAGCAGGAAGGTGTCTCGGAGGACGACGTGCTGGCTGCGGTGCTCGATGCCGGTGCTGAGGAGGTCAACGACCTGGGCGAGTCCTTCGAGGTGGTCTCCGAGGCGACCGACCTCGTCGCGGTGCGCACCGCGCTGCAGCACACCGGCATCGACTACGACTCCGCCGACGCCAGCTTCCTGCCCTCGGCGAGCACCCCGCTGGACGCGGACGCCGCGCGCAAGGTGTTCAAGCTGATCGACGCCTTGGATGACTGCGACGACGTGCAGAACGTCTACGCCAACTTCGACGTCGCCGACGATGTGCTGGCCGTGTTGGCTTAGGTCGGCCGAGCGGACAGGCCCGCCTTCATGGTCGCCCGCTCGTCGGGCGGTGTGGGCTCGGGCGGTGTGGGCTCGTCCAGGAGAGTCGCCTCGTTGAACGGGTCCTCGCCGGAGAACACCCTGCGTGCCTGGTCGGCGTTGAGTTCCCTGGTCCACGAGCCGATCAGCACCGTGGCGACCGCGTTGCCGGCGAAGTTGGTCAGGGCGCGGGCCTCGGACATGAACCGGTCGATGCCCAGGATGATGCCGACTCCGTCGACCAGCTCCGGCCGGTGCGACTGCAGCCCGCCGGCGAGCGTGGCGATCCCGGCGCCGCTGACCCCGGCGGCGCCCTTCGACGCGATGACCATGAACACCAGCAGGGAGATCTGCTCTCCCACCGAGAGCGGGCGATCTTGCGCTGCGGCGATGAACAGGGTGGCCATGGTCAGGTAGATCGCGGTGCCGTCCAGGTTGAACGAGTATCCGGTGGGCACGGTGATACCGACCACCGGTTTGCTGACGCCGAGATGCTCCATCTTCGCGATCAGGCGCGGCAGCGCGGACTCCGACGACGAGGTGGACAGGATGAGCAGGAACTCGCGGGCGAGGTAGCGCAGCAGCGCGACGATGTTGACCCGGGCGCCGAGCCACAGCACCGCACCCAGCACCACGAACACGAACAGCACGCAGGTCAGGTAGAAACCGAGCATGATCACGGCGAGGCTGCGCAGGGCTGACCAGCCGGTCTCGCCGACCACCGCGGCGATCGCGCCGAACGCGCCGACCGGCGCCGCCCACATGATCATCGACAGGATCCGGAACACCCACCGCTGGACGTGCTCGACACCGCGCCGGATCGGTTCGCCCTTCGAGCCGAGCGTCTGCAGCGCGAATCCGGCGAGCAGGGCGACCAGCAGCGTCTGCAGCACCTGGCCCGCGGTGAACGCGGACACCAGCGTCGTGGGCACGATGCCGAGCAGGAAGTCGACGGTGCCCGCACC
>DATHTJ010000103.1:0-23954 GCA_035463315.1 Pseudonocardiaceae bacterium | reverse complement strand
GCTGGTGGAACGGGCTCGCGATGCCGGTGCGATGGCCTACCTGGTGAAGCCGTTCGGTCGCAAGGACCTGGTGCCGGCGGTGGAGCTGGCCGTGTCGCGCTTCCGTGAGTTGGTCGCCCTGGAGTCCGAGGTGGCGGGCCTCAACGACCGGCTGGAGACCCGCAAGGGGGTGGAGCGTGCCAAGGGACTGCTGATGGCCCGGCACGGACTCACCGAACCCGAAGCGTTCCGCTGGATCCAGCGCAATGCGATGGATCGCCGAACCACCATGAAGGCGGTGGCCCAGGCGGTCATCGAGAGCCTGTCCTGATCCCGCCGGGTACCGCCGGCTGCAGCCGCCCGGCGGATCACATCTTCGTCACGACAGGCGGCCGATCGTCCCCGCTACCCCCCAACAGGATTACGGTCTGACGATCGAACGGCGGGACGCCGACGCTGGCAGCCCGCAGTACCGTCTGTTCTGAGGAGACATGCATGGCGCAGCGCTCCGCGCTCCGCGTGGCAGCCCTGGTTGGTGCCCTGTCGGTCGTCATGGCCGGCTGCGGTGGTGGTGGCAACACCGCAGCACCTGGCGCCCAGGGGCCGGCCAGTGGCAGCCCGTCGGCGAAGTGTGAAATGCCCCCGCAGGCCAAGGCGAGCGGGCAGCCGAGCACCGAACCGCTGAAGGTCGGCACGTTGCTGCCGGAGACCGGCAGCCTGGCCTTCCTGGGCCCGCCCCAGTTCGCCGCCGTCGATGTGGCCATCAAGGAGATCAACGCGGCCGGGGGAGTGCTGGGCAACCCGGTCACCCACCTCCGGGGTGACTCCGGCGACGACAGGACCGACACGGCGAACCAGACCGTGGACCGCGAGCTCGGCCAGGGCGCGCAGGCAATCATCGGTGCCGCCGCCTCCGGTGTCACGAAGCTGGTCATCGACAAGATCACCGGTGCCGGCGTGGTTCAGTTCTCACCCGCCAACACCTCCGACGAGTTCACCTGCTGGCCCGACAAGGGCTTGTACTTCCGGACCGCTCCGCCGGATTCGCTGCAGGCCCAGGCCCTGGCGGCGCTGATGGCCGACGATGGTGCGCAGCGGATCTCCATCCTGGCCCGCAACGACCCCTACGGCAGTGGCCTGGCCGACAATACCGTGCAGAACCTGCAGGATGCCGGTATCCCGCAGAACCAGATCCAGAAGATCATCTACGATCCGAACGCGACGTCCTACAACACCGAGATCGACAATGTCCGGCAGTTCAATCCGGACGCGATCGCGGTCATCGGCTTTGACGAGTCGAAGAAGATCCTCACCCGGATGAGCGAGGTGCAGATCGGACCCGGCCAGAAGCTGGTCTACGGCACCGACGGCAACATGGGTAACGCGCTGGGCCAGGGCCTGCCTCCGGGGCTGCTCAATGGCATGAAGGGCACCACCCCGCTGACCCAACTGTCGCCCAACTTCGAGCAGCGGCTGAAGGCCGAGAACCCCGGCCTGGTGGACAACAACTATGCCGGTGAGAGCTACGACGCCGTCATGATCATCGCGTTGGCCGCCGAGCAGGCGAAGTCGACCAAGGGGGTGGACATTGCCTCCGAGATCAACGGGATCACCAAGGACGGCGAGAAGTGCACCACCTTCCGCCAATGCCGGGACATCATCGACAGCGGTGGCAATCCCGACTACGACGGGGTCACGGGCACGCTCGACTTCACCGCTGCTGGTGAGCGCGCCGTCGGCTCTTACGGAATCCTGACATTCGACGCGCAGAACAAGATCGACGAAGCTGCCACCCAGTACCGCACAGTGGGAGCCCGCTGACCGGTGGGGCACCGACGGGGGTCGGTGCCCCACCCGCACGGCGGCGTGATCATGCCTCGTTGGATCCCGCCAAGGTCCCCAGATAGAGTTCGATGACCTTGGGATCGTTCATCAGTGCTGGTCCGGTGTCGGTGTAGGCATTGCGGCCCTGGTCCAGCACGTAGCCCCGGTCGCAGACCTGCAGGCAGCGCCGGGCGTTCTGCTCGACCATCACGATCGAGATGCCAGCCGCATTGATCTTCTTGCAGCGCACGAACACCTCGTCGGCGAACATCGGCGACAGCCCGGCGGAGGGCTCGTCGAGCAGCAGGACCGACGGTTCCATCATCAGCGCCCGGCCCATTGCGACCAGCTGCCGCTCTCCGCCCGACAGTGCCCCGGCTTTGGTCCTGCGCCGGTCACGGAGCAGCGGGAACAGCGCGCACACCGCGTCGAACCTGGCGGTGAAGGCCCGCGGTCGCAGGTACCCGCCCATCTGCATGTTCTCCTCGATGGTCAGCGAGGGAAACACGTTGTTGTTCTGTGGCACGTAGCCCACGCCCTTGGTGACGAGCACGTGCGCTTTGGCCGAGGTGATGTCGGCACCCCGCAGCGTGACGCTGCCGCCCCGCACCGGGATAAGCCCGAACATCGCCTTGAGTAGCGTCGACTTGCCGGCACCGTTGGGCCCGATGATGCCGACGATCTCGCCCTCGCGGAGAAAAAAATTGCAGTCCTCCAGGATGTTCACCCCGGGCAGGTAACCGGCCACCAGGTCGTCAGCCCGCAACAGGGCCCCCTCGGCGAGCTCACGGTGCCGCTGCCGGGTCGCGGCGAGCTCGGCAGGGGACAGTCCATGAGCAGTCACGGTCGGTTCTCCCGGTGTGCGACGGCATTGTCGGGCACGACCGGGGCGGACAGGTCCTTGCCGCGCTCGATGGCCGCTTCGATCTCAGCGACGAGCACCGCCGTCTCTCCCACGGGATTGCCCTGGGTGTCGAACTCCAGCGCCCGGTCGTGGTGCGCGCCCAGGTAGGCGTCGACAACCGCCTTGTTGGACGACAGCGCGTCGGCCGGGCCCTCGGCGATCACCCTGCCCTGGGCCATCACCACCACCCAGTCGCTGATGTCCCGGATGACGTCCATGTCGTGCTCGACGAACACCACGGTCATACCGTCGTCGCGCAGCGATTTGACGTGCCCCAGCAGGCTCTCGGTGAGCGCGGGGTTCACCCCGGCCATCGGTTCGTCGAGCATCACGACGGTCGGGTTCATCATCAGCGCCCTGGCCATCTCCAGCAGCTTGCGTTGCCCGCCGGACAGGGAGCCGGCGAGATCGTCAGCCTTGGTGTCCAGCTGGAACCGGGTCAGCAGCTCCATCGCCTTGCGGGTGTTGGCCCGCTCCTGGCCGCCCCACATGCTGAGCAGGGCGCCGAAGAATCGCTCCCCGGTCTGGTTCGGCGCGCCCAGGCGCATGTTGTCCAGCACGGTGAGTTTGGCGAGCGCCTTGGTGAGCTGGAAGGTGCGAACCACCCCGCGGCGAGCCACCTGATGCGGGGCGAGCCGGGACAGCGAGGCTCCGTTGAAGGTCCAGCGGCCGGTATTGGGCCGGTCGAAACCGGTGAGCAGGTTGAACAGGGTCGTCTTGCCCGCCCCATTCGGGCCGATCAGGCCGGTGATGCAGCCCCGCTGGAACTCCAGATGAGTCACATCGACCGCCCGCAGGCCACCGAACGAGCGAGTCATCGAATCGATCACCAGCACCGGGTCGGGTTTCGGGACGCCTGGCTCGGCGGGCACCCGGGCAAGCGGATGCTCAGCGCGCATCGAGCAGCACCTCGCTCTTCTTCCCGAAGATGCCCTGTGGCCGGAACGCCATGAGCAGTGCCAAGGCCACTCCTACCAGGATGAACCGGATGGCGCCGACGTCCTGGTTGTCGATGAAGGCGATCAGCGGTTGGCTGCCCGCGGTGGCCTGGCGGAGGAAGTTGTCGGTGACCGAGAGCACGAACCAGAAGATCATCGAGCCGATGACCGGCCCGAATACCCGGCCGGCTCCGCCGAGGATGAGTGCCGCGTACACGAAGAAGGTCTGCGGTGGTGAGTAGAAGTCCGGCGTGAGCGACTGCGTGGTCAGCGCGAAGACAATCCCGCCGACCGCGCCGAACACCCCGCCCAGCACCAACGCTTGCATCTTGTAGGCGAAGACGTTCTTTCCCAGCGCCCTGGCCGCGTCCTCGTCCTCCCGGATCGCCTTGAGCACCCGACCCCACGGGCTGCGCACCAGCAGGAACACCAGGAGCAGCGACAGGCTGACCACAGTCCAACCCAGGCAGATCGCCCACAGATCCTGGCCGAGGAAACGCACTCCGAAGAAGTCATAGAAGCGGCCATTGTCGAACGGGCTGAGCTGGCGGAAGCCGCCGCCATAGCCGGTGAGGCCCTGGGTCCCACCGGAGAACTCGGTCATCGAGGTCGAGCGGGTGATCAGCCGCAGGATCTCCGCAGCTGCAATGGTGACGATCGCCAGGTAGTCCGCGCGCAGCCGCAGCGTCGGGATCCCGAGCAGCAGCGCGAGCACCGCGCCGGCGACCATCCCCACCAGCACGCCCACCCATAGCGGCAGGCCGAAGTTCACCACCGCGATCCCCATGCCGTACCCGCCGACCAGCGCGAAGCCGATCTGGCCGAAGTTGAGCAGGCCGGTGTAGCCGAAGTGGATGTTCAACCCGATCGCGAGTAATGCGAAGAAGATCGCCGAGGGGCCGACCAGCGCGGCAATACCGCTGGTGAGCAGATTCGCGATGTCGATCATCTGCTCATCCGATCCGCGCGCGGCTGCCGAGCAGGCCTTGCGGTCTGATCACCAGGATGACGATGAGGACTGCCAGCCCACCCAGGTACTTGAGGTCGACCGGGATGATCTGGGCGCAGCCCTGCACCAGCACCCCGACGATCAGGCACCCCACCAGGGCGCCGTAGGCGGTGCCCAGCCCGCCGAGGATCACCCCGGCGAACATCAGCAGCAACAGGGCGAAGCCCATCTCGTACTGTACCGTCCCGGCCAGCTCAGACAGTCCGAACAAGACTCCACCCAGTGCCGCCAGCGCGCCGGCCAGGACCCACACGAACAGGACGACCCGCTCGACGTTGATACCCGAGGCAGCGGCCAGATCCCGGTTGTCCGACACCGCCCGCATCGCCTTGCCGATCCGGGTGCGCTGCAGCAGCAGCGCAATCCCGACCAGCACGACCAGGCTGATTGCAATCGTGGCGACGTCCTTGTCGGTGATGCTGATGATCCCGTAGTCGCGCTCCACCTGGTTGGTGTAGTCGGCGAACGCCTCCGACCGGCCACCGAAGTAGATCAGCACCAGGTAGCGCAGCACGAGGGCCAGGCCAATGGAGATCACCAGCTGGGCGACCAGACCGGAGTGGCGCCGTCGCATCGGCCGCCAGATACCCAGGTCATTCGCCGCACCGATGGCAGCGCCGACCACGATCGCCAGCAAGGTGGCCCAGATCAGCTGCAGCCCGAAGGTGACGTTCAACGTCCAGGCCACCACAGCCCCGATCGTGACCAGCTCGCCGTGCGCGAAGTTGGTCAGCCCGGTGGTCCCGAAGATCAGCGACAGGCCCACCCCGGTGATGCCGATGACCAGGCCGAACCGGATGCCGTCGACCAGTACCCGCAGGACCTGGGCGGTCGCCGAGGTCTGCAGTCCTTCGCGCTGCTCTCCGAAGCGGAACACGACCAGCGACAACGTCCCTGGACTCACCTCGCGAACCACCTCCCCCTGGAGCACGTTGACGCCCCGGGGCAGGGACTCCTGGTCGATCCGGAAGGTGTACTGGCCGGGTCGGGGCACGGTCAGCTCCCAGCGACCGCTGGTGTCCGAGGTGGTCTCGGCGACCTGCTGCCCGCCGGAGTCGAGGACCTGCACCCGGACACCGGCGATCAGCGTGCCGTCGACGTTGCGCAGCGTGCCGCTGACCTGCAGGCCCTGCTCCTCGGGTGGGGCCGGTTGCGCTGGGGTTGGGGTAGGGGATGGTTGCTGGGCGGCCAGTGCCGGCGCGGAGAGGCACAGCAGCGCGGCCCCGGCAATCAGTGCGGCGATCAGCGCGACAAGCAGCGCGTGCAACAGGCCAGGAGCCCGGCGGGAAGGGCCGGAATCCTTGCACTGCGCCCTGCTTGATCGCCGGAGGGGGCCTGGGGGTCCCACGAGTGTGCGTCTCCTCCTCCGCGCGGTCGACGGCGTGGTCGGCGGAGGTTTCGGTGCGATCCCCCCTGGCCGACCGAATGCCCATAGTGGGCTACCGGCAGCGCAGACTAACCGGCAGGTCACCGGACGCATTACAGAGACTGAGAGGACGCTGCCTAAGCCCCTGATACCTGCCGTCTGATCACCCCGGGGGGCGATCTCGCAGAAGGCAGGTCAGTCGGGCCGTGCAGGTCGGACGGCCCTGCTCGTCGCTGATCCGGATCTCGAAGGTCGCCACCGTGCGGCCGCGGTGCAGGGGCGTGCACACGCCGGTGACCTCGCCTGCGGTGACCGCCCGGTGGTGCGCGCACGACAGCTCCAGCCCCAGTGGGACCTTGTCGGGCATGCCCCACATCCAGGCAGCCATCGAGCCGAGAGTCTCGGCCAGCACCGCGCTCGCCCCGCCGTGCAGCAAGCCGAACGGCTGACGATTGTGCGCCACCGGCATGGTCCCCACCATCCGCTGGGGATCCCACTCAGTGATCTTGATCCCCATCCGCTCGGTGAGCTGCTCGTCCGCCCAGCGAGCCATCAGCTCGGCGGTGGCCGGATCGACCTCGGCTGGGACGTCGAACCTGGTCACGAGGAACCTCCTGAGGACGGGAACCAACTCACTGTAGGCAGCGGGGCGCTGGATGTCGGTGACCCGGCCTAGACTTCCGGGCCGTGACGGTTTCCCCCCCGCGGCTGCTCCTGCTCGACGGTCACTCGCTGGCCTACCGGGCGTTTTATGCACTGCCTGCAGAAAACTTCCGCACCTCCACAGGGCAGACCACCAACGCGGTGTACGGCTTCACCTCGATGTTGATCAACCTGCTCCGCGATGAGCAACCCAGCCACGTCGCCGCTGCGTTCGACGTCTCCCGCAAGACCTTCCGCGCGGAGACCTACGCGCCCTACAAGGCCAACCGAAGCGCCACCCCCGACGAGTTCCGCGGCCAGGTCTCGCTGATCCATGAGGTCCTCGGCACCCTTGGCATCCCGGTGCTCACCAAGGACAACTACGAAGCTGACGACCTGATCGCGACCCTGGTCTCCCGAGCCGAGCCAGATGGTTACCAGGTGCTGGTCTGCACCGGGGATCGGGACGCGCTGCAGTTGGTCAGCGACCAGGTGACGGTGCTCTACCCGCGCAAGGGTGTGTCGGACCTGACCCGGTTCACCCCCGAGGAGGTCGCGCAGCGCTACGGGCTGACTCCGCAGCAGTATCCGGACTACGCGGCGCTGCGCGGTGACCCCTCGGACAACCTGCCGGGTATCCCGGGTGTGGGGGAGAAGACCGCGGCGAAGTGGGTGCGGGAATTCGGGTCGCTGGACGCTCTGGTCGATCGGGTAGATGAGGTCAAGGGCAAGGCCGGCGCCGCGCTGCGCGAGAACCTCGCCTCGGTGCTGCGCAACCGCCAGCTCACCGAGCTGGTTCGCAATGTTGATCTACCCGAGCAGCCCGCCGACCTGGCGATGAAACCGTGGGACCGCGACGCGGTGCACCGGCTGTTCGATGAGCTGGAGTTTCGGGTGCTGCGGGACCGATTGTTTGCCACGCTGAGCGCACCCGAACCCGAAGCTGAGGAGGGCTTTCGTGTGCGCGGCGGGATAATCGAGCCGGGTGGAGTGGCCGCGTGGCTGGATGCGCACGCCAGGGACGGGCGTCGGATCGGACTGGCCTTCCGGGGCATCTGGGTGCGCGGCGCCGGGGACCTGGAAAGTCTCGCTCTGGCCGCCACTGACGGCGAGGGCGGCTACCTTGATCCCCGCGCGCTGACCCCCGACGACGAGCGGGTGCTGACGCAATGGCTGGCCGACCCGGCCGTGCCCAAGGCTGCGCATGACGCCAAGCCGCTGCTGCACGCGCTGCGTGCGCGTGGCATCGTCCTGGCCGGGCTGACCAGCGACACCGCGCTGGCCGCCTACCTGGTCCGGCCCGGCCAGCGCTCGTTCGACCTCGCCGACCTGGTGCTGCGCTACCTGCGCCGGGAGTTGCGCGCGGAGTCCGAGGATGGCGCCCAACCGAGTCTGTTCGAGGGCGAGGACGCAGCCGCCCGCGCGGCCGACGAGATCCTGCGGGCCCGCGCGGTGGCTGAGCTGGCCGTCGCACTGGACGCCGAGCTGGACCAGATAGCGGGCCGGTCCTTGCTCACCGACCTGGAGCTGCCGCTGCTCGCGGTGCTGGCCGAGTTGGAGGCAGCGGGCATCGCCGTCGACGGCGACGTGCTGGCCGAGCTGGAGGCGGGCTTCTCGGCTGCGGTGAAGCAGGCTGAGCAGGACTGCTTCGGGGTGATCGGCAGGGAGATCAACTTGGGCTCGCCCAAGCAGTTGCAGGTGGTGCTGTTCGACGAGCTGGGCATGCCCAAGACCAAGCGCACCAAGACCGGCTACACCACCGACGCCGACGCGCTGCAGACGCTCTACCTGTCGACCGCGCATCCGTTGCTCGCTCACCTGTTGGCGCACCGCGACGCGACCCGGCTCAAGACCACGGTGGATGGGCTGCTCAAGGCGGTTGCCGACGACGGGCGGATTCACACCACCTACAACCAGACCATTGCCGCGACCGGGCGACTGTCCTCCACCGAACCGAACCTGCAGAACATCCCGATCCGCACCGAGTCCGGACGCCGGATCCGGCGGGCCTTCGTGGTGGGCGCTGGCTATGCAGAGCTGATGACGGCCGACTACAGCCAGATCGAGATGCGGATCATGGCGCATCTGTCCGAGGACGCCGCGCTGATCGAGGCGTTCACCTCGGGGTATGACTTCCACGCGGCCACCGCCGCGCGGGTGTTCGCGGTGGACGCGGCTGCGGTCACCGGCGAGCAGCGTGCCAAGATCAAGGCAATGAACTACGGGCTGGCCTACGGGTTGTCCGCATTCGGGTTGTCCGCGCAGTTGCGGATCCCCACTGAGGAGGCCCGCGAGCTGATGGAGGAGTACTTCGCCCGATTCGGTGGTGTCCGCGACTACCTGCGCACAGTGGTCGAGAAGGCCCGGCTGGACGGCTACACGGCCACCATCCTGGGCCGCCGCCGGTACCTGCCCGACCTGGTCAGCGACAACCGGCAGCGTCGCGAGATGGCCGAGCGGATGGCGCTGAACGCACCCATCCAGGGCAGCGCCGCAGACATCATCAAGGTCGCGATGCTGGGAGTCGCCCGCGCATTGCACGCCGAGGGACTGCGATCCCGGATGTTGCTGCAGGTGCACGACGAGCTGGTGCTGGAAGTCGCGCACGGCGAGCGGGCCACAGTGGAGACGCTCGTACGTCGCGAGATGGGCGCGGCGTACTCCCTGGCCGTCCCCCTAGAGGTCTCAATAGGCCTCGGACACTCCTGGGACGACGCAGCGCACTGAGCCTGAGCCGGTGGCCGTCATTCGGAGCCGAATAGCGCTCCTGGCACCAGGCCAGACCGCGATTCGGCTCCGAATGGCGGCGATCAGCCGAGACGGCAGCAGAAGATCGCGGTTCCGGGGAACAGCGCGCCACGCAGCGGGCTCCATTGGCCCCATTCGCGGTGCAAGCTGGGCGGCCATTCTGGCTCCACCAGGTCCTCCAAGACCAACCCGGCGGCGACGATTTCCCTGACGCGGTCGCCCAAGGTGCGGTGGTGCTCCACGTAGGTGGGGTTGCCCGCGCTGTCCACCTCGGTATAGGGGGTGCGGTCGAAATAGGACTGCGCCACCGTCAAGCCGGCCTCCCCTGGATCGTCGGGGAAGATCCAGCGCAGCGGGTGGGTCACTGCGAAGATCCACCGACCGCCGGGGCGCAGCACCCGCGCGACCTCCCGCATCACCGCGGCTGAGTCCGCGACGAACGGCACCGCGCCGAACGCCGAGCAGGCCAGGTCGAAACTGTTGTCGGCGAAGGGCAATCGACCGGCGTCAGCCTGCACCAGCGGGACGGGAAGCCCGGTTTCGCGCGCCGCCTGTACCGCGTGCCGCAGCATGGCAGCCGACAGGTCCAGGCCGACGACCCGCGCGCCCTGGGTGGCCAGCCAGCGGGCGCACGGCGCCGACCCACAACCGACCTCGAGCACGCGGCGGTTCGACAGCTCGCCGAGCAGGCCGGCGTCCGCCTCACGAAGCCCCTCCGGGCACCACACGAAATCCACCCGCCCCAGGAAGTCGGCGTGTTCGGCGAGGTAGTCCGCAGCGTCGGCGTCCCACCAGCGGCGATTGGCGGCCACTGTGTCCGCAGCGCTGACCAGCCGTTTCACCACGCCGACGGTGCCCAGCAACGCCTCAGCGCGCCCGTGGCGTGTCCCGCACTCGTCGTCTCGTGGTTGCGGCGCGCCTGTCACGGGGGCAGTCTTTCAGAAGGGGCAGGTGAATGCGGGGGGTTGGGTTTGCTGCCCGGACTCCAGCCTGGGTACGATCGACTTGCGCTGTAGTTTCGCGCGGCCCGGGTTGTCGAGCTGGCTCAGCACGTCGCATCCCGGAACACAGGGGCCCTGCGGGGGGTTGTACCGCCAGCAGAGCTGTGCGCGCACCGGACAACAGCGACACGACACTGCCCACCGACGACTCTATCCCTTCGGAGCACCCCACCGCATGTCCACCCACACCACCGCCGCCCCGTCCACGCAGCAGGTCGCGATCAACGACATCGGGACGGAGGAGGATTTCCTCGCCGCCATCGACAAGACTATCAAGTACTTCAACGATGGCGACATCGTCGAAGGCACCATCGTCAAGGTCGACCGTGACGAAGTGCTGCTCGACATTGGCTACAAGACTGAGGGCGTTATCCCGTCGCGGGAGCTGTCCATCAAACACGATGTCGACCCCGCGGACGTCGTGGCGGTGGGCGACGAGGTCGAGGCCCTTGTTCTCCAGAAGGAGGACAAGGAAGGCCGGCTGATCCTGTCCAAGAAGCGTGCCCAGTACGAGCGCGCCTGGGGCAACATTGAGGCTCTCAAGGAGAACGAGGAGCCAGTCAAGGGCACCGTCATCGAGGTCGTCAAGGGCGGTCTGATCCTCGACATCGGGCTACGCGGCTTCCTGCCTGCCTCGCTGGTCGAGATGCGGCGGGTCCGCGACCTTCAGCCCTACGTGGGTCGCGAGCTCGAAGCCAAGATCATTGAGCTGGACAAGAACCGCAACAATGTGGTGCTCTCGCGTCGCGCTTGGCTGGAGCAGACCCAGTCCGAGGTGCGCAGCGAGTTCCTCAACCAGCTGGCCAAGGGTCAGGTCCGCAAGGGCCAGGTCTCGTCCATCGTCAATTTCGGTGCGTTCGTGGATCTCGGTGGTGTGGACGGTCTGGTGCACGTCTCCGAGCTGTCCTGGAAGCACATCGACCACCCCAGCGAGGTCGTCGAGGTCGGCCAGGAGGTCACCGTCGAGGTGCTTGACGTCGACCTGGACCGCGAACGGGTGTCGCTGTCGCTCAAGGCGACCCAGGAAGATCCGTGGCGGCAGTTCGCCCGCACCCACCAGATCGGGCAGATCGTGCCTGGTAAGGCTACCAAGCTGGTGCCTTTCGGCGCGTTCGTCCGGGTCGAGGAGGGCATTGAGGGTCTGGTGCACATCTCGGAGCTGGCGGCGCGGCACGTCGAGATCCCGGAGCAGGTCGTGCAGGTTGGTGACGACGTCATGGTCAAGGTTATCGATATCGACCTGGACCGGCGCCGGATCTCGCTATCCCTCAAGCAGGCCAACGAGGGGTTGTCTCCGGAGATGGAGTTCGACCCGACGCAGTACGGCATGACCGCCGAGTACGACAACGAGGGCAACTACATCTATCCCGATGGCTTCGACCCAGAGTCCAATGACTGGCTGGAGGGCTACGAGAAGCAGCGCCAGGAGTGGGAGCGCTCCTACGCCGAGGCCCAGATCCGCTTCGAGCAGCACCGCAAGCAGGTCGTCAAGGCGACCGAGGCTGAGTCGGAGGTGCCCGGAGACCAGAACTACTCCTCGGAGACCACCGAGGCTCCTACTACCCCCAGCAGCGCCGGCTCCGGCTCGCTCGCCAGTGACGAGCAGCTAGCGGCCCTGCGGGAGAAGCTTTCCGGGGGCGTGTAGGCCCAATTTACTTGATCCGGTCCAATTTACTTGATCCGGTCAGTGTCACCATTGCGCGATGCTGAGGGTGGCACTGACCGGAGGGATCGGATCCGGTAAGTCGACGGTGGCGTCCCGGCTCGCACAGCGGGGGGCGTGGATCGTCGACTCGGACCGGATCGCTCGCGAGGTCGTTGAGCCCGGTACCGAGGGGCTGCGTGCCGTGGTGGACGAGTTCGGCGCGGAGATCCGTGCCGAGGACGGCGGTCTGGACCGGTCAGCCTTGGCCGCGCAGGTCTTCGATGACGCGGCCGCCCGAGGGCGGCTCAATGCCATCGTGCATCCGCTGGTCGCCGCACGCACCGCCGAGTTGCTCGAGACTGCGCCGCCCGACGCCATCGTGGTGCAGGACGTCCCGCTGCTGGTCGAGGCGGGGCTGGCTACGGGGTTCCCGCTGGTCGTCGTGGTGCATGCGGACGCTGAGGTGCGGGTCGGCCGGCTGGTCGCGCAGCGCGGCATGGCGGAGTCCGACGCTACCGCGCGGATCACGGCACAAGCCACCGACGAGCAGCGGCACGCGGTCGCGGACGTGTGGCTCGACAACAGCGGCAGCCGGGACCGCACGTTCGCCGCGGTGGACCGGTTATGGACGCAGCGGCTGGTGCCCTTCGAGGACAACCTGCGTCATCGCCGCCAGGCGCCGAGGGCCGCGGCCCCGGTCCTGGTTGCGCCCGACGCCACTTGGCCGCTGCAGGCGCAGCGGGTGATCACCCGGGTCGGGGGAGTCGCGGCCGGGCGAGCTTTGCGCATCGATCACATCGGCTCGACGTCCGTCCCTGGTCTGGACGCGAAAGACGTGTTGGACGTGCAAGTGGTCGTCTCCGATCTCGAGGTGGCGAAGTGCCTAGCAGCGGACCTCAGCGCGGTAGGGCTGATCAGGCTGGCCGGTCGGTGGTGGGACAACGCCAGGGACGGCACTACCCGGGACAAGGCGATGGCGACCAACGCTGATCCCGCTCGGGCCGTCAACTGCCACATCCGGCCCGCCGACTCCCCGACCTGGCGGGAAACTCTGCTGCTGCGGGACTGGCTGCGGGCCCATCCAGCCGGTGTTCGGGAGTACGCCGAACTCAAGCACCGGCTGGTGGCACAGCGGTGGGACAGCATGGAAGCTTATGCCACGGCCAAGACCCCGTTCCTGTCCAGCGTGCTGGATCAGGCGCAGCGGTGGGCTGCCCGAACCGGCTGGTGGGTGGGCTCCCCCCTCCCGCCGTGACATGGATCAGGTGTTGCCGTGGTCTCCGTCCC
Source organism: Pseudonocardiaceae bacterium (assembly GCA_035463315.1). Lineage (GTDB taxonomy): Bacteria > Actinomycetota > Actinomycetes > Mycobacteriales > Pseudonocardiaceae. The sequence continues at coordinate 10,611 of DATHTJ010000103.1, read as the reverse complement.
GGTCAGGGTTGGGCACCTCGGCCGCTGCCGGAGCCGGTTGGCCGGAGCGCATTGTCACGCCGTACCGCTGTCGATCGCTCTGCTGGTGTTTCCCGCAGGACAGAGAGCACGAGCAGACCGAATCCGATGAGCCAGGCGGCGAAGGCTGCCACGTGCCCGTACTCCCACCGCGGGCGCAGCCGCAGGTACGCCTCGGCAACAGACTCAGGTGCCGACTCCATGACCCGGAGCCATTCGGCGTTCACCGGCGCGACGAGTGCACCCCACAGCACGAGCGAGAGCACGAGGCCGAGCGCGCCAAGGAGCGTCAGGCGGAAGGCGGGACGGCCGCGAACCACGAACGTGAGCACGAGGGCCGCGAGTATGGCGGCACTCTGGATGACGGCCCCGACCGATCCGAACAGCCGGTAGAGCGTGCTGGTGACCGCGGTGTACATCTCCGCGTCATAGTTCATCTTGGGGGGCAGTTCGAGCGCATGCGCTGCGCCGAGCGTCAGGCCGAGTGCAGCGAGCAGGATTGTCACGAAGCGCCACGTCCGAAGCATGGCTCAACTACCTGTCGCTGAGGGAGACGGTCTATGCCCCGACTTCCGGCGGAACATCTCATGATCATCCAGGATCGGCTGCGTGATGTCGGCCATCCCTGCTCCTCATATCCTCGTACCACCCCGGCCGGTTGACATGATGGTCGCATTTGCTCATTCCTCCCGGGTATACGCGATCTCGTCCGCGGCGGGCTGGTCGGGTTCGGTCACCAGATACCCGCGGCAGGTGGCGGACTCGGTCGCGACCACAGGACGATCCGGCACCGACGCGGTGCTGAGGAGGAGTTCGGGGAGCTTGGCTCGCCTCGATGCGGTGGTCTTCACTGGGGAGATAGGGTGGGATCAGCCCGAGATCAGGTCGGCGGGCCGCGCTGGCCTCGGCCTGCCGGGAGTGCCGCTCGCCACCTGAGGCAACCGTGAGATGACGGTGCGGGCCAGCCCACCGGGCTTATCCCCACCGGTCCTCGTGGAAGGGTGGCGATACGCGCCCATGATCACGTAGAGGAGTTCCATGAGTAGCGCCGAACTGCCCAATGCCGACGTCGTCGAGCAGCAGATGCCGATCGATGATGTCGAGGACCGCGAAGATGACCTCAGCGAACTTCCCACCGAGGTCGATCCCGCCGACGCGGTCGAGCAGCACCGCCGTCTAGGCGGCGACGACACCGAGGACTACCCACGGGACTGAGCGGAGTTCCGAACACCTCGGAGCTAACGCGGTTGCCGGCTGCCGGATTCGGGTAGCTAGCCGGCATGGAGCGGATCGCGGCGCTGCCAGGAGCGGGTGCGGTTCTTCCTGGTGCAGCATGAGGAGGTTGCGGCGTTCATGGCCACCGGGTACGCCAAGGCTACCGGGCGGCCATCGCCACCACGCTGTTCAAAGACCGCATCTCCCAGATGCACGCAACCACGTCAGGAGAAGTCCGGTGCCTAGTCGGTGGGCTAGCTGGGCACAGGGGCGATCTCGTCGCAATGGGCGACGACTGCGGCGATCGCCGTGGTGATCGGGACAGCGGCGACGAGCCCGATGCTGCCGACCAGGGTCCGCACCACCTCTTGGGCGATGTTTTGGGCGGTGATCAGCGTGCCGAAGACCTGTTCGGACAGCGAGAAGGTCAGCAGCACGGGTAACGCGGCACCGGCGTAGGCCAGCGCCAGGGTGTTCACCGCCGAGGAGACGTGGTCCCGTCCGATCCGCACCGCGGCGGTGTAGAGCGCCCAGGCGCCCAGGGCAGGATTGGCCCGGCGTAGTTCCCACACCGCACTGGTTTGGGTGACCGTGACGTCGTCGAGCACGCCCAGCGCACCGATGATCATTCCGGCGAGCAGCAACCCGCGGGCGTCCACCCCGTGGCCAAGCACTCTGATGAGGTTGCCGGTGTCGTCGTCCAGTCCGGTCAGTTGGGTTGCCGCGGAGAAAGCGATACCCAGCACGCCGATCAGGGCGAGGCTCAACACCGTGCCCAGCACTGCGCTGGAGGTTCGAGCCGAGACGCCGTGGGTGAGATACAGCACGCCAAACATGATCACGCTGGCGGCCAGCACACCGACGATCACCGGGTCCCTGCCGGTCAGGAGCGCCGGGAACAGGTAGATCACCAGCACCAGGAAGCTGAAGCCGAGCGCGACCAGCGACGCGAGACCTCTCCACCGGCCAAGCAGCAGCACCGCGGCGACGAACAACGCGACCAGCCACAGCATCGAGGTGCCGCGCTGGAAATCCTGGACCTGGTAGGACCCTGATTCGGAAGGATTCCCGCCGGTGTAAGCGAGCACCACATGGTCACCGACAGTGAACCGTGGCGTGCTCGGCTCGTCGGGTAGCACCTGCTGGATCGTCACACCCGGTGAGTCGCCGTCGGTGAGCTGCACGTCGAGCGAGATGCACCTGTTGGCCTGGCTGGCCCCACCGATCCCGGTACTGCCGCTGCTGCACGGGGCGGAGGCTGCCGCAAGCACCTCGCCGTGCACCGGCCGCTGCCCGAACCCGATGTCGGCCCCACTGCGGGGCGTGTCACCCGGCCAGGTCAGCCACAGCCCTACCAGGGTGGCTAGCGCAACCGGCACCAGCACCGCGACCAGCACCATCCGTACCCGGCGAGAGGCCGGCGGTGCCGGACCGTGCCCGTGGCCGTGGCCCAGGCCCGGGCTGGCCGGTTCAGCGGCGCCCGGGTAGTGGTGCCTGCCGCTTCTGCGGTCAGTTGCACTCATCGACTGGGTATCCCTCTCTGCTCAGCACGCCCCCGTTCTTAGCGGATCGAACGTCAGTTCGATATGGTGGGCCGATGCGATGGGACAACCTGACGCTGTCCGACGAGTCCGCCCAGGACACGCTGTTCGGGGTAAGCGACGTCATCACGCGCACCTTCGACACCCCGGAGTTCCGCGGGATGACCTTCTACGAGGTGCGGGCCCGCTCGATCCTCAACAAGGTACCGGCCGCCTCCCGGATGCCCTTCAGCTGGACACTCAACCCGTACCGGGGTTGCAGCCATGCGTGTGTTTATTGTTTCGCTCGGCGGACGCACGAGTACCTCGATCTTGACGCCGGGGCCGACTTCGACTCGAAGATCGTGGTGAAGATCAACGCGCCGGAACTGCTGCGCAAGGAGCTCACCTCCGCGCGTTGGGCGGGGGACCGGATCGCGATGGGCACCAACGTCGATCCCTACCAGCGGGCCGAGGGACGCTACCGCCTGATGCCCGGCATTCTCGAGGCGCTGCGCGGCGCTCGGAACCCGTTCTCGATCCTTACCAAGGGCACCCTGGTGCTGCGCGATCTCGATCTGCTCCGCGAGGCCGCAGAGGTCACTGACGTCTCGGTCAACGTCTCAGTGGGATTCATCGACGAGGCGCTGTGGCGGCAGGTCGAGCCCGGCACGCCCGCGCCCCGCGCCCGGCTCAGCGTGTGTCGCACGCTCACCGACGCGGGTATCGGGTGCGGAGTGCTGATGGCGCCGATCCTGCCGTACCTCACCGACTCGCCCAGCCAGCTTGAGGCGACGGTGTGGGCGATCGCGGCGGCCGGCGCCCGCAGCGTCACTCCGCTGGTGCTCCACCTGCGTCCCGGCGCGCGAGAGTGGTACCTCGCCTGGCTGGAACGCCAGCACCCCGAGTTCCTGCCCCACTACCGGGATCTCTACGGTGACAGCGCCTACGCCTCCAAGGCATATCAGCGAAGCGTCTGCGCCCGGGTGGCAGCGCTGGCCCGGCGCTACGGCCTCCGTGCTGCGCCGCCGAGCACGACCCGCCCTGGCGAGTAGAGATGCACCAACGAAGTGAGGTTTCCGAGGAGGAATCTCGTTGCGGTTGCTGTGCCGTGGCGGTTAGCCTGGTGCGGTGATCTCCTGACGTCGAGTGATCGTCCGCGCTGAGGCATCTGCCCCGCGGGCGCCTGCCGCTCACTCGCTGGGCGCGGCTTCGACGTCGGTCATCGTGTTCACGGTGGTGTGGACCACTGTGTGTCGTTCGGTCGTTGAGGCGCGCTCCCGTCATCTGCGGGGTGATCTCTTGACCACCATCTGTTCTCCGACCGCGACCATGTTGTCTGCAAGGGATGTCGTGAAGTCCTACGCGGACTGTCGGGTTTTGTCCGATGTGTTCGTCTCGGTCGCCCCTGGGCACCGGCTGGGTCTGGTCGGGGAGAACGGCGCAGGCAAGTCCACCCTGCTGCGCCTGCTCGCAGGCACCGAGGACCCCGACTCCGGGCAACTGACCCGCCCAGCGGACGTCGGTTTCCTGCATCAGGAGACGCCCTACACCGCCGCGGCGAGAGTCGAGACAGTGGTCGAGGACGCACTGGTCCAGCTTCGGGAACTGGAACACGAGGTCGCTACTGCGGCCACCGCGCTGTCCCGCCGTCCCGGGGACGACGCTCTCGCGACCGGCTACGCCGCGGTACTCCAAGCCGCAGAAGCCCACTCGGTGTGGGACGCCGACCGCCGTGCAGCGCTGACCTTGGCGGGCCTGGGCCTCGACCGGATCGACCGCGGCCGCAGTCTCGGTTCGCTGTCGGGAGGGGAGCGCAGCCGGCTGATGCTCGCAGCGCTGCTGATTCGCCGACCCACGGCTCTGCTGCTGGACGAGCCCACCAACCACCTCGATGACGACGGGATCGCCTTCCTCGAGGCGCGGCTGCGGGAGCTGCCCGGCGCGGTGGTCGTCGCCAGCCACGACCGGGTGTTCCTCGACGAGGTATGCACCTGCATCTACGACCTGGACCCGGCGCGCGGCGGATCGACTTTCTATGGCGGCGCCTACCGCCACTACCTGCGCGAGAAACGGATGGAGCGACAGAGCTGGCAGCACCAGTGGCGCACCGAGCAGGAGCAGCTGCGGGCACTGCGTCTCTCGGTGACGCAAACCGCCCGGGAAGTCGGCAAGTTCCGGCCGATCAAGGACAAGAACAAGATGGCCTACGACAGGAGAGGCGAGCATGTGCAACGCCAGATCTCGAGGCGGGTCCGCAACGCCGCGCACCGCCTGGACGAGCTCACCCGCGACCAGGTGGCCCGCCCGCCGGACCCGCTGCGACTCGATGCGGCCATGACGACTGTGCCGGTCGAGGCGGATCGTGTTCTGGTACTGCGCGGCGTCACCGTGCCCGGTCGCCTGGTCCTGGACCGGCTCGATCTGCCCGCGGCCGGTCGGCTGCTGGTCACCGGCGCGAACGGGGCCGGCAAGACGACCTTTCACTTAAGACACACCTATTGAGTGATCTCAGCCCACGTGGGCTGAGCCTGTGGCGGGGTGGTTGGTTGGTCGATGCGAGGGTGGTGAGCAAGGCATGTCCCCGTGGACCGCTCCGGCTCGGAGCTGGGGCCGTGTCTCGGGTCGGCTTCGGGTGCATGTGATCACCGCAATGTGCTCATCTGCTGATGAGCGTGCGGCCATACCACAGTTCACGGTCTTCGGTGTTCTTGGTTGTCCGGTGTCGGCGGCTACGCGGTAGGGGCGAGGCCGATCAAGTGGCCCTGGGGTCGGTGAAGTGGCCGGCCACGGGGTCCGTCTCCGGGGTCTGGTGTCGCCTACTTCCCGCTGTGTGGTCATGGGATAGGTATTTTCGTCTCGGTAAGTCGTGGCGAGCACCCCGCTGCAGCTGACGCGATTGACTCGACTCGCGCGTCACCGAGCCGCTTCTCACCGACGACGTTCCCGACAAAGGTTCGCCTTGCGGATTCGCTGCATGCGGTCGTTGTGCGTCGGCTGAGGCAGGGTAGGAAGGACTGGTGGGTGACGAGGGAGAGGACTGACTGCGATGAGCAGGGCCTATGGTTACACCTCTTACGGTGGTCCTGAGACCGAGACCTGGTTTGATCGGCCGCAGCCGGTGCCGGGTCCCAGCGAGTTGGTGATCAAGGTCAAGGCGGTGGGGGTCAACCCTGTCGATTACAAGATTCGCCGCGGTGCGATGGTTAACCCGCAGGCCACACCGGACTTTCCTTTGGTGCTGGGCGTCGAGGCGGCCGGTGTCGTGGTAGCAGTCGGTTCCGATGTCGAGGGATTCGCCCAGGGCGATGACGTGATGGGCAAGACCGCGCCGGGACACGGCAGCTACGCCGAGCACACGGTGCTGCTCGGCGAGGCCACCAGACATAAGCCCCCACAGATCAGTTTCGTGCAGGCAGCCGCGCTGCCGGTGGCCGGTGGGACCGCCTGGGACGCGCTGGAGAAACTCGGCGTCACCGAGGGCGAGACGCTGCTGATCAACGGCGTCGGTGGTGGTGTCGGTGTCATGGCCGCACAGCTGGCGCGCAACCGCGGCGCGGCGGTCTTCGGAGTCGGGAGCGAGACCAAGCGGTCGATGACGGAAAGCCTCGGGGCCACGCTGGTCCCCTACGACAGTGGCGACGTCGTCACACAGATGCGCCGACTGCTGCCCGGCGGCGTTGATGCCATCCTCGACGTGGTCGGCGGCGAACCGATGCGCCACGTCGTCATTTTGATCACCAATCCCGCCCGGATCGTGTCGGTCGCCGATCCCAGTGTCGCGGAGTTGGGAGGCAGCTTTCTGGTGTCCAGTTCGGCGGGCGTTGCCGCCCTCGCCACCCTGGTCGCCGCAGGCAAAGTCGATCCCAAAGTGCTCCAGACCTACCCCTTCGACGAAGCACCACAGGCACTGCGAGCGGTGGAGTCCGGTCACACCCTCGGCAAGATCGTGATCGACCTGGAGCAGACCACCCAGGCGTGACTACAACAGGCCGATCACCACTGCACGCAGCGGGAGCCCCTTACGGCACAAGATCAAAAGATGAGGTCCCCTGGCGGCCGATCAAGCTCAGACCGTGCCCTCAACGCTGCACGAACATCGCTCTTCACGAACCAGAGTGCATAACCATGCAGTACCTCTGCGCGGTGAGACATCCGGTAATGCCGCTGCTGCCCCGCCGGGACATCGGCGGCCCAGCCGGCGATCGCGGTGAACGAGCTCATGCCCGTCACGATTGCCGCCGCGCACAATGCGAGCACCACCGCGAGCGGATGAACCCGGCTCTGATCGCAGCGACCGTCAGAGACCTCAGCGGACCGTACCAGCAGGTCAGGACGCATCAGCGTCGGCGCCGGGAGATCCCCGGCAGTGGCCGGAGGCGACCTCGCAGCGCCGAGCGCGGCGAAACCTGACTCACTGATGGCAGGATGAAGCAGCAACGGAGTTCCGGTAGTGAGAAGTCTGTGAGAGGGCTCCTCTTGCTACCGGGGCTCCGTCGCCCATCCCGACACGACATGCCGAAGATCACTAAACCGGTATGTCAGCGCGTGACCCTCGCGCGCCAACCACCCAACGACAAGGCTGTCGTCCGCATTATCGATCTTGAAACGACCGTGCGCCGCCCTCACCGGCAACCCCTGGCAACCACCCACCCCCGCCCCAACCTAGCCGGAGCTAACCCACTCACACCGCCGAGCAGCCCGACTACGGCGAAACCCCAGCATGCCTGCGGCCAGAGACGTGAATGTTTACCCCCGATCGGGGCGCATCCTCCACCCGTGACACCCTCGTCACACGCGACACCAAACAACTTCACAATGCCGTCCGGTCAGATGACACAGGTTCCGCGCAAGTTCACCCGAATGGACCGAACATGGACGTATTTACTGGATGTTGTTGGCCTCTTCCCTGTGGTCCCTGTTTGAGCCAACCGAGGACCGTGTCGAGATACCTAGCTTTGAGCTTCCAAGGAAGGACGCCCGGGACAGTGAGGATAGACCGTTTGACCTTCTATGGAAGGAAGTTTCTTATGATACAAGCACGGCGCGCGGTCGAATCCTGATAGGGGAGCATTATGGCTATTCCATGGGAGTTGTTGGACAGGAATCCCGCTTCGGTTTCCATCGTCGCGGCGGGGGATGATCTTTATCAGCTTCATAACAATGGAAATATTTGGCGGTATACCGGGCCGCCGGTTACGGGCTGGGAGTTGTTGGACAGAAACCCTGCCACTAAGCAGATCGCCGCAGCGGGCGACAAGCTCTACCAGATCCACAATAATGGGTTCATCTGGAGGTATACCGGAACGCCGGTCACTGGGTGGGAGTTGTTGGACAAAGATGTCGCTACCAAGCAGATCGCCGCGGCAGGTGACAAGCTCTACCAGATCCACAGCGGTGGGCGCATCTGGAGGGCGTCGGGATCGGCACAGATGGGACGGTGGGATGCAGTCTTCGAGCTGCCGAACGTGGCAATCCATACGAATGTGCTGCCAAATGGCAAGGTGTTATTCTGGGGACGGCGAGACCGACCTACCGGCTCGATGAATGAGCACGAATGCACCCCGTTCATCTGGGATCCCGCGACTGGGGAATCAACCTCGACTCCCCAGCCCAAGCGGCTGAACGGCACGAAGATTAACCTGTTCTGTTCGGGACATGCTTTCTTGCCCGATGGTCGGCTGCTGGTCGTTGGTGGGCACTTGACCGATGGAGACGGACTCGACCAGGCGTGTGTCTATGACTACCGTGCCAATACCTGGACGGCTTTTCCTGTGATGAACAAACCGCGGTGGTATCCGACCGCCACAGCACTTTCAGACGGCACAGTGCTGGTGTTATCGGGCAGTTATATCGAAAATGGTAGGACCATTATCAACGATGTCCCCCAAATCTGGGATGGGCACCGGTGGAAGTCGCTCGCTCACTTTATTGGTCTGCCTCTGTATCCGCGCATGCACGTCGCCCCGAACGGACAGGTGTTCATGTCTGGGACGAATGCCGAGACGTACCTGCTCGACACTGATGGCTCAGGCACCTGGATCCCGCTACCCGAGCCGGGAGGGTCACGACACAACGGAGAGCGACAGTACGCTCCTTCGGTGATGTACGATGCCGGAAAAGTGATTTACATTGGCGGTGGCAATGACATGGGTACCGACCTGCCTACCGCTGCGACAGAGGTCATCGATCTAGGTGCCAATCACCCGGCGTGGCGTGAGGCCGCACCTATGCTCTTCCGGCGCCGCCAGCATAATGCGACGATTCTCCCTGATGGAACCGTGCTGGTGACCGGAGGAACTGAGGGCCCTGGCTTCAACGATTTATCACCAGGAAAACCTGTCCACCTCGCCGAGCTATGGGATCCGGTGACGAACGAGTGGAAGCAGGTTGCCAGCGAGGACGTGGATCGGTGTTACCACGGGACGGCCGTGTTGCTCCCGGATGCAAGGGTGCTCAGCGCGGGTGGCGGCGAGTTCATGGTCGGCAACCAGCCGAACGATCCCCGCGACAATCATCGCAACGGACAAATCTTCCACCCTCCCTATCTATTCCAAGGTCCGCGTCCGGTAATTACGTCGGCCCCCGAGGAAGTCGAGTACGGGAAGGAATTTTCTCTTGAGGTCTCGGGGCCGGATATCGAGAAAGTAACCTGGATACGACTTTCCTCGGTAACCCACGCTTTCGACGAAAACCAGCTCATCAACGTTCTGCGGTTCAGTCTCGACGATGGTGGGGTAGTCATTACTGCGCCCGAACGACCAGAGATCTGCCCTCCGGGACACTACATGCTTTTCGTGCTCAGCAAAGCTGGGGTTCCTTCCGTCGCCCGGATCATGCGGATTGGTCTGCCAGCGACCGGCACTCGTGCTGCCGTCTCGCCGGCCCCCACCGAGGCGAGACCGTACACCGAACTTGAAGGGAAGACGCGCACCGAGGAACGGGACGACGTCGTGAAGGCCCAATCCAGGGGCACTCGCGTCACGGTCGGACTGACGGCAAAGTGTCCCTACGGTCTCGGGGCGTGTTGGGGCGGAGCATACGAGGCATTGAAGAAGCTGGAAGGAGTCGCGGCCGTGCGGCCAATCGCAAACACCCAGGACTCGACCGCCGAAGTCTACCTGCACGATCAAAGCCTGCCGGATCTCGACAAGTGGCCAGAACAACTCGCCATATCGGCAAACGCCAGCTATGATTTCCGTGGCGTAGAGATAACTGTCACGGGTACCGTTGTGAAACAAGACGGCATTTTGCGACTGATGGGAACTTCTTTTGACGCCCCACTGAAGTTGATTTCACTCGAGCAAGGCACGAAGTTGCAATGGGACAATCGCGCCGGAAAAATAAAAGACCTCACAAGCGACGAACGAGATGCATACCGCAAGTTGGAGACAAGGTATCAAGACCTCGAAGACGGGAACGGACCGATACACGTCACTGGCCCATTGGCAAAAGTGGATAGTGGATGGATCTTGTACGTTCGAAAATTCGAACAATAGCGGTTCCTTAGCTCATTGATCCACCCTCATCGGAATTCTGCCTGGGAAGCAGAGGTAACGATCGCAGCCGTGCGGGGCAGAAATGTGATAATATTGTTGATGCAGGCTCTATGGACGCTTCGCGCTCGGCCTCGGGGCACACAGGGCTGGTGACCGCCACGGTGTGGCAAAGCCGTAGGCCAGCGCTTTGCATCGAGTGCGAGTAAGCGGCCAGCACCTTGTGGGTGCCGAATTGGTCATCCACGTCATGCGACCTGGGAGTATTCGTGTATCAGTCCACCGAGCCGATCGCGTCGTCGGATGCGAGGCTGGGAAGTCGAGGCGGGGGGTGGGAGCGGTTGGAGCGGTGCTGCCTGGTT
>DATHTJ010000102.1:0-15137 GCA_035463315.1 Pseudonocardiaceae bacterium | reverse complement strand
GGCGGATCAGGTCCACGATCTGGTCCATGATGTCGGTGAGCTCGAAGTCCTTCGGGGTGAACACCTTGGCCACCCCGTGAGCGCGCAACACCTCGGCGTCGGAAAGCGGGATGATCCCGCCGACCACCACCGGCACGTCAGCGGCACCCGCCGCACGCAACCCCTCGACCACCGCAGGCACCACCTCCAGGTGCGAACCGGACAGCACTGACAGCCCCACCACGTGCACGTCCTCGGCCACCGCGGCCGCGACGATCTGCGCCGGAGTAAGCCGGATGCCCTGGTAGATCACCTCGAAGCCGACGTCGCGGGCCCGGACCGCTACCTGCTCAGCACCGTTGGAGTGCCCGTCCAGGCCCGGCTTGCCGACCAGCATCCGCAGCCGCCCGCCCAGCTCCTCCCCGACGCGGCGCACCCGGTCCCGCACCCGCGCAATCGCCTCACCCGCCTCCCCTGCTCCCATCGCACCAGCGATCCCAGTCGGCGCCCGGTACTCACCGAACACCGCGCGAAGCGCCCCGGCCCACTCCCCCGTCGTGACACCCGCGCGAGCACAGGCCATCGAGGCCTCGACCAGGTTGACGTCGGTCTTGGCGGCCTCGACCAACCCGCGCAGCGCCTGGTCCGCCGCAGCCTGATCCCGGCCGGCCCGCCAGGCCCGGATCGCCTCGATCAGCTGTGCCTCAGTCTCCGGGTCGATGGTCTCGATGGCCCCGGCCCCCTCGGCTTGCAGTGGGCTGGGGTCGGTCTCGGTGAACCGGTTGACCCCGACGACCACGTCCTCGCCGTCCTCGATCCGCCGGCGCCGCGCCGCCAGCGACGACACCAGCTGCGACTTCATGTATCCCGACTCGACGGCGGCAATGGCCCCACCCATGCCCTGCACCCGGTCGATCTCCGCCCGGGCGCCCGCAGCGATCTCGGCGACCCGGGCCTCGACCACCCGGGAGCCGTCGAACAGGTCCTCGTAGTCCAGCAGGTCGGTCTCATAGGCCAGCACCTGCTGCATCCGCAGCGCCCACTGCTGGTCCCAGGGCCGGGGCAGGCCCAGCGCCTCATTCCACGCGGGCAGCTGCACCGCGCGGGCCCGGGCGTCCCGGGACAGCGTCACCGCGAGCATCTCCAGCACGATGCGCTGCACGTTGTTCTCCGGCTGCGACTCGGTCAGGCCCAGCGAGTTGACCTGCACGCCGTACCGGAACCGGCGCAGCTTCGGGTCCTCGACCCGGTAGCGGTCCCGGCAGGTCTCGTCCCACAGCCGCCCGAAGGCCCGCAGCTTGCACATCTCCTCGACGAAGCGCACCCCGGCGTTGACGAAGAACGACATCCGCCCGACGACGGTGGCGAAGTCCTCCGGCGCGACCTGCCCGGAATCACGCACCGAGTCCAGCACGGAGATTGCCGTGCACAGGGCGTAGGCGACCTCCTGCACCGGCGTCGCGCCGGCCTCCTGCAGGTGGTAGCTGCAGATGTTGATCGGGTTCCACTTCGGGATGTGGTTGACCGTGTAGGCCACCGTGTCGGTGATCAACCGCAGGCTCGGCCGCGGCGGGAAGACGTAGGTCCCGCGGGACAGGTACTCCTTGATGATGTCGTTCTGCGTGGTGCCCGACAGCTGCGCCAGGTCCGCCCCACGCTCGCTGGCGACCGACGCGTAGAGCGCCAGCAGCCACATGGCGGTGGCGTTGATCGTCATCGAGGTGTTGGCCTGTGCCATCGGGATGCCGTCGAACAGCGCGCGCATGTCGCCGATGTGGCTGATCGGCACGCCGACCTTGCCGACCTCGCCGCGGGCCAGCTCGTGGTCGGGGTCATAGCCGGTCTGGGTGGGCAGGTCGAAGGCCACCGACAACCCCGTCTGGCCCTTGGCAAGGTTGCGCCGGTACAGCACATTGGATTTCTGAGCCGACGAGTGCCCGGCGTAGGTACGCATCACCCACGGCCGGTCCCGCTCGCGATCGCTGGGGTAGGGCATCGAGCACCTCCGGCCACAGTAACCTCGTTGAGACTACTGGTCAGTAACGGATAGCTGGAAGGGGCACCGCGGTGGACAGCACGATGATGGACACTCCGCTCACCGTGGGCATGATCATGCGCCACGGCACCACCGTGCACGGGGACAGCGAGGTCGTCACCTGGACCGGCGACGGCCCGCGCCGTACAAGCTACGCCGAGGTGGGGCGGCATGCCGCACAGCTGGCCGGGGCGCTGCGCAGTCTGGGCGTCACCGGCGACCAGCGGGTGGCCACTTTCCAGTGGAACAACCAGGAGCACCTGGAGGCATACCTCGCCATCCCCTCGATGGGCGCGGTGGTGCACACCCTCAACCTGCGACTGGCACCGGCCCAGGTGTCCTGGATCGCCAACCACGCGCAGGACGACGTGGTGATCGTGGACGGATCACTGGTACCGGTACTGGCCCGGGCGCTGCCGGAGATGAAGACCGTGCACCACGTCATCGTGGTCGGCCCAGCCGATACGTCTGTACTGGAAGGCGCCGGCAAGGAGTTGCACTCTTACCAGGAGCTGCTGGCCGCCCAGCCCGAGGAGTTCGGCTGGCCGTCCGGCATCGAGGAGCGCTCCGCGGCCGCAATGTGCTACACGAGCGGCACCACGGGCAACCCCAAGGGCGTGGCCTACAGCCACCGCTCGGCCTACCTGCACTCGATGTGCGCCTGCACCGGTGAGGTCGCTGGTCTGACCCCGGCCGACCGGATCCTGTCGGTCGTTCCGATGTTTCACGCCAATGCCTGGGGGCTGCCCTACGCCGCGCTGATGTCCGGCGCCAGCTTGATCATGCCCGACCGCAACCTGGCGGCCGAGCCGCTGGTCAGGCTGATTGAGGCGGAGCGACCCACGCTCGCCGGCGCGGTGCCGACGATCTGGGGGAACGTACTGCGCTATCTGCGTGAGCACGGCGGTGACATGTCCTCGCTCCGCCGGGTGCTCTGTGGCGGCTCCGCCGTGCCGCTGGCGCTGATGAAGGCGTTCGCACAGGAGCTGGGCATCGAGATCAGGCAGGCGTGGGGGATGACCGAGACGTCCCCGATCGGCTCGGTTGCCACCCCGCCGGTCGGCGCGCAGGGTGAGGAGTCCTGGCGCTACCGGGCCGGCGCTGGGCGGCTCGTGGCCGGCGTTGAGGGTCGCATCGTCGGTGACGACGACGTCGTGCTGCCCAGCGACGGCAAGTCGGTCGGCGAGATCCAGGTCCGCGGGCCGTGGGTCACCGCGCGGTACTACGGGGACAGTGCTGACAACCCGGACCCGGCCAGATTTCACGACGGCTGGCTGCGTACCGGCGACGTCGGCACCATCGACGAGCTGGGCTTCATCACCATCAGCGACCGCGCCAAAGACGTGATCAAATCTGGTGGTGAGTGGATCTCCTCAGTGCAGCTGGAGAACGCGTTGATGGGCCACCCGAAGGTGGTAGAGGCCGCCGTGGTCGCCGTCCCGGACGACAGGTGGATGGAACGTCCGCTGGCCACCGTGGTGATCACTGAGGGTGAGCAGGTCAGCGCTGCCGAGCTGCGCACCCACCTCGGCGCCTCGGTGCCAACCTGGCAGCTGCCCGAGCGCTGGTCGTTCCTCGACGAGGTACCCAAGACCTCGGTGGGCAAGTTCGACAAGAAGCTCATCCGCCAGCGCTACGCCGACGGTGACCTCGACGTAGTCCTGCTCAGCGCTCCGGTGGGGAACTGACCCGCTGCACGTCGGCGCCCAGCGCCGCGAGGTTCTCCACGAACCGGGGATACCCGCGGTCGATGTGGAAGACGTCCCATACGTCAGTGGTCCCCGCCGCACACAGCCCGGCGAGTACCAGCCCAGCGCCGGCCCGGATATCGGAGGCCCACACCGGGGCGCTGGAGAGCCGCTCGACACCCCGGACGACCGCGTGGTGCCCGTCGGTGCGCGCGTCGGCGCCCAGGCGGATCATCTCCTCGACGAACCGGAACCGGGCCTCGAACACGTTCTCGGTGATCATCGACGTGCCCTCGGAGATGGCCGACAGGGCGATCGCCATCGGCTGCAGGTCGGTGGCAAAGCCTGGATAAGGCAGCGTGACGAAGTCCACCGAGGTGGGCCGGGCGGACATCACCACCCGGAAGCCGGCGCCGTTGAACTCTGCTTGATCGACATCGGCACCGGCGTGCCGCAGCTTCTCCAGCACCAGGTTCAGGTGGCGCGGATCGACGCCGCGCACCGTGATGTCACCCCGAGTCATCGCGGCGGCAAAGGCCCACGTGGCGCCCACGATTCGGTCGCCGATCACCCGGTGTTCGGTGGGCCGCAACGCGTCGGTCCCCTCGACCGTGAGCGTGGAGGTGCCGGCCCCGCAGATCCGGGCACCCATCTGCTGCAGCATCACGCACAGGTCCACGATCTCCGGTTCGCGGGCCGCGTTGTCGATGACCGTGGTGCCCTCCGCGAGCACCGCGGCCATCAGGATGTTCTCGGTGGCCCCCACGCTCGGGAAATCCAGCCAGATCTGCGCGCCGTGCAGCCCCTCGGCCTCGGCCACCACGCAACCATGCTCGATCTCGCTGCGCGCACCCAGCTTGCGAAGCCCGTTCTGATGCATGTCCAGGGGGCGGGAGCCGATGGCGTCACCCCCCGGTAGTGCCACCCTGGCCCGCCGGCAGCGACCCACCAACGGGCCGAGCACGCACACCGAGGCGCGCAGCTTGCTCACCGATCCGTAGTCGGCCTCGTGCTTGGGCTCGGCCGGCGTGGTGATGCGGACTTCTGACCCGGTGACGTCCACGTCACAGCCCAGCCCGCGCAACACGTCGGCCATCAGCGGGACGTCCAGGATCTCCGGGCAGTTCGTGAGCGTCGTGGTGCCCTCGGCCAGCAACGCCGCTGCCATCAGCTTCAGCACACTGTTCTTCGCACCGACGACCTGCACCTCGCCGGTCAACCTGGCACCGCCACGGATCCTGAAGTGCTCGCTCACGGGGGTGCAGCCTAAGGGCAACCCGTGAGTGGCGATGCGAGCCCTGAGTCGCATCGCCACTCACGGGGTACCGGCCGTAGGCTGGCACCCGTGGCCGTGCACCTCACCAGGATCTACACCCGCACCGGCGACGACGGAACGAGCGGTCTCGGCGATTTCACCCGGGTGCCCAAGACCGACCCGCGGCTGGTTGCCTACGCCGACGTGGACGAGGCCAACTGCGCGCTCGGGGTCGCGCTGGCGCTGGGATCGCTGCCGCAGCGCCTGGTCACGGTACTGCGGGAGGTGCAGAATGATCTGTTCGACGTGGGCGCCGACCTGTGCAACCCCATCGTCAGCGACCCGAAGTATCCTCCGCTGCGGATCGACGAGAGCTATGTCACCCGGCTAGAGGGCTGGTGTGACGAGTTCAACGCCCCGTTACCGAAGCTGGACTCCTTCATCCTGCCCGGCGGCACCCCCGGCGCGGCATTGCTGCATACCGCCCGGGTCGTCACTCGACGGGCCGAGCGCAGCACGTGGGCGCTGCTGGCAGTCGATGCGGAGCGCACCAACGCGCTCACCGCGCGCTACCTCAACCGGCTGTCGGACCTGCTGTTCATCCTGGGCCGGGTGGCCAACCCGGACGGTGACGTGCTCTGGAAGCCCGGCGCGACGTCACCCGAGGAAGACGATTGAGCCGCGCTCAGGACGCCCACGGGCGTTTGGTGCTGGGGGGGGCGGACTCCAGCCAGGACAGGAAACCGGTGAGGGTGTCCTGCCGCATCGCGAGTTCCAGCTCGTCCATGCCGGTGCGGCAGCGCAAGACGACCGACCCGGTGAGCATCACGTAGCTCTCCGGCAGGGTCGGACCGCGTCGCTCCACGATCTCCAGCTGTTTCCGGCCGAGCACCCGGTCAGGGCCCGAGCGCAGGCTGGAGACCCGGAACCAGGCGAAAGCGTCGCCCTGGTAGCGACCCACCCCCTGGTGCCAGCCGCGGCCGGCGTTATTTGGGCGCGACCGCAGCGCGACGTCAACTCCGCCTTGACGCACCAGCCAGAGCCGTCGACAGACCAGCGCAGCGATGATCAGTGTGCCGCCCAGCAGGGCCAACCCGACAATCTCTCCGATGCCCATCGCGGCCAGCCCCAGCGCCCGGAAAGGTCCTCAGACGGCCTGGCCAACAGCCTTGAGCCGAGCAGTGGCTCTGGCCCGTGCCGAGTCAGCCCCGTCTCGGTCCTTCCCGGTATCGGCCTGGGCCAGAGCATCCCTGGCGGCCTGCGGGTCGATCTCCTCAGCAAGCTCGGCGGACTCGGCCAGCACGCTCACCTTCTCACCAGTGACCGACAGGAAACCGCCGAAGACGGCTGCCGTCACGGTCTCGTCATCGGTGGTGGTGACCTTGACGATCCCGCCCTCAACCAGTTCGCCGAGCAGCGGCGTGTGCCCGGGCAGGATGCCCAGCTCGCCCTCGGTGGTCTCAGCGAACACCCAGGTCGCGTTACCAGACCACACCTTGCGCTCCACCGCGACCAACTCGACGGACATCTCAGCCACGCACGTCTCCCTTACGGTCAGCTCTTGGACAGCTGCTGGTACTTCGCCTCCAGGTCCTCCAGACCACCACACAGGTAGAAGGCCTGCTCGGGCATGTGGTCGAAGTCACCCTTGCAGAGCTTGTCGAATGCCTCGATGGTCTCCTTCAACGGCACCGTCGAGCCCTCCTGACCGGTGAACTGCTCGGCGGAGTACATGTTCTGGCTCAGGAAGCGCTCGATCCGCCGCGCTCTGTTGACCGTGACCTTGTCCTCTTCGGACAGCTCGTCGATACCCAGGATGGCAATGATCTCCTGCAGGTCGTTGTACTTCTGCAGGATCCGTTTGACCTCTTGGGCCACCCGGTAGTGTTCCTCGCCGACGTACTGCGGGTCGAGGATGGTGGACGACGAGGTCAGCGGATCCACTGCGGGGAAGATGCCCTTGGAGAACACGCCCCGGGAGAGTTCCGTGGTGGCGTCCAGGTGGGCGAAGGTGGTCGCCGGCGCCGGGTCGGTGTAGTCGTCGGCGGGCACATAGATCGCCTGCATCGAGGTAATCGATCGGCCACGGGTTGAGGTGATGCGCTCCTGCAGCTCCCCCATCTCGTCAGCCAGGGTGGGCTGGTAGCCCACCGCGGAGGGCAACCGGCCCAGCAGGGTGGAGACCTCGGAGCCGGCCTGGGTGAACCGGAAGATGTTGTCGATGAACAGCAGCACGTCCTGGTTCAGCTCGTCGCGGAAGTACTCCGCCATGGTCAGCGCGGACAGCGCGACCCGCATCCGGGTACCGGGCGGCTCGTCCATCTGGCCAAAGACCAGCGCGGTGTCCTTGAGGACGTTGGCCTCCTGCATCTCCAGGAACAGGTCGTTGCCTTCCCGGGTGCGCTCGCCCACGCCAGCGAACACCGACGTGCCACCGAAGTTCCGGGCCACCCTGATGATCATCTCCTGGATGAGCACCGTCTTGCCCACTCCGGCACCACCGAACAGGCCGATCTTGCCACCCTGCACGTACGGGGTGAGCAGGTCGATGACCTTCAACCCGGTCTCGAGCATCTCAGTCTTGCCCTCGAGCTGGTCGAACGCCGGTGGCTTGCGGTGGATCCCCCAGCGGTCACCGGTGAACGTCGTCTCCGGGGCGTCCAGGCACTGGCCCAGCATGTTGAACACATGACCCTTGACCTCCTCGCCGACCGGTACCGAGATCGCCGACCCGGTGTCGGTCACCGGGGCGCCCCGGACCAGGCCGTCGGCCGGCTGCATGGCGATCGCACGCACGGTGTTGTCACCGAGGTGCTGGGCGATCTCCAGTGTCATCGTCTTGCGGACCGCTTCGAGCTCGACCTCCACGGTCAGCGCGTTGAACAGTGGCGGCACCTGGTCGGCCGGGAACTCCACGTCCACCACGGGCCCGGCCACCCGCACCACCCGCCCGGTTCCAGCGCCGGTGACGGAGTCAGCGGTAGTCGATTTCTGGGCTGTGCTCATCTCAGTCATCACTCCCCACGGCGGACAACGCCTCAGCGCCGCCGACGATCTCGCTGATCTCCTGGGTGATCTGGCCCTGACGGGCCCGGTTGGCCTCACGGGTGAGGTCCTGAATCAGCTCGGTGGCGTTGTCGGTGGCGGCCTTCATCGCCTGGCGGCGGGCGGCCTGCTCCGATGCCGCGGCCTCCAGCAGCGCCGCGTAGATCCTGGTATTGATGTATTTCGGCAGTAGGTGGCCAAGTAGCTCATCGGCGTCCGGCTCGAACTCATACAGCGGCGCCTGGCTGTCCGAGCGCGACCGCTGCCGTTGACTCTCCTCGTCGGCAGCATTTTCTCCTGGTGCAGTGTCGGTGTCGACGTACTCGACTTCCAGCGGCGCGATCCGGCGCGCTCGGGGCGTCTGGGTGACCATCGACCGGAACTCGGTGTAGACGATGTGCAGCTCGTCCACGCCCGGCACTCCGTCCGGTCCGGCACCACCGTTCTCATCGTCGGCGCCGGAGAGGAATGCGCGCACCAGCAGGTTGCCAGCCTCGGCAGCGTCACTGTAGGAGGGCTGCTCGGAGAACCCGGTCCAGGACTGCTCGATCGGCCGCTCGCGGAACGTGTAGTAACCGACTCCCTTGCGACCGACCAGGTACAGCGCCACCGACTTGCCCTCGTCGCGCAGCAGCGCGTGCAACTCCTCCGCGGCCCGCAGCAGGTTGGCGTTGTAGCCACCGCACAGACCTCGGTCGCTGGTCACCACCAGCATCGCCGCCCGGGTCGGATTCTCCCGCTCGACCAGCAGCGGGCTGTCCAGGGTGCCCGAGGCGCTGGCCAACGCCGAGAGCACCTTGGTGATCTCCTGCGCGTAGGGCCGGGATGCCTCCACCCGGGCCTGGGCTCGGACGATCCGTGAGGTGGCGATGAGCTCGCTCGCCTTGGTGATCTTCTTCGTGGACTGGACGGAACGGATCCGGCGACGGAGGACTCTCAGCTGCGCTGCCATCGTTGCGTCACTTCTTCGCGTTATCTTTGGGGGCGCGCCGGGTGACCTTGACCGACTCGTGCTCGACCTCGTCGGCGTCCATCGCCTCGGCCTCGGCTTCGTGCCCCAGCGAGGAGCCGTCGGTCGTGGTGAATCCCTTCTTGAACGCCGTCACCGCGTCCACGGTCTGCTGCTCGGTCTCCTCGCTGAACTGCTGGGTCTCCCGGATGGTGTCCAGGATGTCCGGGTGGTGCCTGCGGACATCGGTGAGGAAATCCGACTCGAAGCGTCGGACATCGGCCACCGCGACGTCGTCCAGATGCCCCCGGGTACCGAGGAAAATCGACACCACCTGCTCCTCGACGGGGAACGGCGCGTACTGTCCCTGCTTGAGCAGCTCGGTCAGCCGGGCACCGCGCTCAAGTTGACGTCGCGAGGTGGCATCTAAGTTCTCCGCCCCGAACGCCGCGAACGCCTCCAGCTCGCGGTACTGCGACAGCTCCAACCGCAAGGTGCCGCCGACCGACCTCATCGCCTTGATCTGCGCCGAACCGCCGACCCGGGAGACCGAGACACCGACGTTGATGGCCGGCCGGACACCCTGGTTGAACAGGTCGGACTCGAAGAAGCACTGACCGTCGGTGATGGAGATGACGTTGGTCGGAATGTAGGCCGAGATGTCGTTGGCCTTGGTCTCGATGATCGGCAGCCCGGTCAACGAGCCCCCACCCAGCTCGTCGGACAGCTTCGCGCAGCGCTCCAGCAGCCGCGAGTGCAGGTAGAACACATCGCCAGGGAATGCCTCCCGACCCGGTGGGCGGCGCAGCAGCAGCGAGATGGCGCGGTAGGCGTCGGCCTGCTTGGACAGATCATCGAAGACGATCAACACGTGCTTGCCCTGGTACATCCAGTGCTGGCCGATTGCCGAGCCGGTGTAGGGCGCAATCCACTTGTAACCGGCCGAATCGGACGCCGGTGCGGCAACGATGGTGGTGTACTCCAGCGCGCCGGAATCCTCCAGCGTCTGGCGGACCGCCGCGATCGTGGTGCCCTTCTGACCGATCGCCACGTAGATACACCGCACCTGCTTGGCTGGATCGCCGGTGGCCCAGTTCGCCTTCTGGTTGATGATGGTGTCGACACACACCGCCGTCTTGCCGGTCTTGCGGTCACCGATGATGAGCTGGCGCTGGCCGCGACCGATCGGGGTCTGGAAGTCGATCGCCTTGATACCCGTCTGCAGCGGCTCCTTCACCGGCTGCCGGTCGATCACCGAGGGCGCCTGTAGCTCCAAGATCCGCTGTTCGTCAGCGGCGATGTCGCCCAAGCCGTCCAGCGGGAGGGCCAGCGGGTCCACCACTCGGCCGAGGAAGCTGTCCCCGACCGGCACCGACAGGATCTTGCCGGTTCCTCTGACCTCCTGGCCCTGCTCGATGGCCGCGAAGTTGCCCAAGATGACCACGCCGATCTCCCGCACCTCAAGGTTGAGCGCGACGCCCAGCACCCCACCGGGGAACTGCAGCAGCTCGTTGGTCATCGCCGAGGGCAGGCCCTCCACCCGGGCGATGCCGTCACCGGCGTAGGTGACGACACCCACCTCCTCACGCGAGGTCTCGGTCGAGAAGGAAGTGACGTAGTTCTCGACCGCGCTCCGGATCTCGTCCGAAGAGATCGTCAGCTCCGCCATGGCTATCGGTCCCTGCTCTCGTCGTCTCTCGTGGTACTAATCAGATCTAGTCTCATCGTGGGCCTCGGGTGCTCATCGTGGGACCACCCGACTGTCAGTACTCATCGGGACACCCATTGGCGCGCCTTGTCCAGCCGGGCGGCCACGCTGCCGTCGATCACTTCGTCGCCCACCCGGATCACCAGCCCACCGAGCAGCTCGGGATCGAGGTCGACCTTGAGCGAGATCGGCCGCCGGTAGATCCGGTTG
Organism: Pseudonocardiaceae bacterium; assembly: GCA_035463315.1. GTDB lineage: Bacteria > Actinomycetota > Actinomycetes > Mycobacteriales > Pseudonocardiaceae. The sequence goes on along the minus strand of DATHTJ010000102.1, from coordinate 4,268 downwards.
AGCACGTCGATCAGCCGCTGTTCCTGCTGCTGCGACAGCGGGCCCGCAGCGCTGACGTGGGCCACCGACCGTTGCCTCCGGTCCGCTGCCCGGTCCACGAGTACGTCGACGATCTCCTCGATCCGACGATGGCGGGGCGCCCGCACCGCCTGCTCCAGGAGCCGGCGGGTCACCGGGCGGACGCGATCGGCCAGCACCGTGCGCAGCAGCTCCAGCCGCCGCTCGGCGGGGACGCTCTCATCAGCCAGCAGCGCTGCCAGGCGGGGTTGCGCGGCCAGGATGCGACCGAACCGGAAAAGCTCGTCCTCAACCTCCTCGAGGCTCTTATCTCGCTCAGCGAGCATGAGCAGCGCCTGCCAGGCCAACTCCTCAATGCCGTCGACCAAGTCCAGTGGCCGAGACCAGCGGGAGGCAACCACATCACCCAAGATCCGGAGAGCGATCCGGCTCACTTTGCCGCCAAACAAAGCCTCGACCATTTTTCGGCGGACCTGCTGAGGTGCTGCGGAATCGGCCAGGGCCCGGCGGATCGCGGTCTGCTCACTGAGCACCGCCGCGACGGCGCCCAGCTCGTCTCCCACCCGGCTGCGGTCCTCGATACCTGCGCCCCGGAGCCGGTTCTCGAGCTGCTCCCGGGCCGTGGCCAACGCCACCCTGCTGGCCGGTTGCATCAGCGCTTCCGCCGCCCAGTGGGGACCGACGCAGCCCCGTCGGTGGTGCTCTCGGGGGCCGCCATGCCGTGCAGCTCGTCGAGGAAGCGGTCCACCGTGCCGGTCCGCCGGGCATCATCGGCGAGCGACTCACCGACAATGCGACCGGCCAGCGTCACGGCCAGCTCGCCCAGCTCGCTGCGCAGCTCGCGGACGACCTGCTCGCGCTGGGTGACCAGCTGCTCTTCGCCGCGCTGCCGGATCCGTGCGACCTCGTGCTCGGCCTGCCGACGCATCTCGTCCTTGATTTCCTGAGCATCGGCCCGGGCCGTCTCGCGGATCTTGGCTGCTTCGACGCGCGCCTCGGCCAGCGCCTCGGAGTAGCGGGCCTCGGCCTCTTGCAGCCGACTACGGGCCTGCTGGCTCTCCTCAATCTGTCGGCGGACCATCTCCTGGCGCTCGGTCATCGCCCGCTTGAGCGGCGGCACGGCGTAGCGCCAGATGACCCAGAAGATGACAAGGAAGATCAGCAACTCGACGATGATCGTCGCGTTGGGGATGAGGAAGTTATTGGTACCGCCGCCCCCGGCGGCCAGGATCTCTGCTGACATCGCGGGTTCCTACTCAGACACCGGGAGTGGCGAACACGAAAAGCGCCATGAAGGCGAGATTGATGAAGTACATCGCCTCGACCAGGCCGACGGTGATCAAGAAGATCGTGAACAGGCGGCCGTAAGCCTCGGGCTGGCGGGTGGTGCCCGCGATCAGCTGGCCACCGACCATACCGTCACCGATGGCCGCGCCGATGGCGCCACCGGCCAGCGCCAGCCCGCCACCGATGAGCGCACCGGCCGTCGTGATCGACGCGCCGACGTCCGCACCGCCTTGGGCGAGGACGATTTCACTGAGACCCATATCTCTCCCTCTTGATTCGGAACTGTCACGACTAGCTGCTGGCGAGCTGGAACCGGCTCGGGTTCGGGCGACGGGTGTTCAGTGTGCACCCTCCTCATCGGGGGCGGCGGCGAACCCGAAGTAGACGATCGTCAGCACGGCGAAGATGATCGCCTGGATCAGCCCGATCGCGAGGTCGAACAGCTTCCACGCGCCTGTTGGGAGCCAGCTGACATACGCGGGCAGCAGCGCGAGGATGCTCACCATCACGGTGCCGGCGAAGATGTTGCCGAACAGCCGCAGCCCCAGCGTGAACGGCTTGACGATCTCCTCAATGACGTTGATCGGCAGCAGCAACGGGGTGGGATGCACGAAGTGCTTCAGGTAGCCGGCACCCTTCTTCCGGAAGCCGGTGATGTGCACGAGGATGATCACAAAGAAGGCGAGCGCGAAGGTCAGGTTCACGTCGGCCGTAGGCGGGCGGACGTAGTGCTCGATCGCGTGCGGCAGGATCGCGAGCCAATTTGACATGAGGATGAAAACGAACAGCGCGAGCCCGAGTGGCACCACGAACGGCGCCGTCCGGATCCCCATGCTCTGCTCGACCTGATTTTCAATCCACTTGGTCACCGTCTCCCAGGCGAGCTGGATCCCGCTCGGCACGCCGGAGGTCGACTTCGCCGTGAGGTAGAACGCGAAGCCCACCACGATCGCGGCGGAGATCAACGTCGAGATCACAGTGTCCACGTTGAACGTGAGCCCGAAGAACGTTGCTTCGGGGTGGACACCGACCTCCACACCGCCCTCTGCGGCCACGACCGAGTCACTCATGTCTGCGCTCCCGACCGACGAAGCTCCTTGATCAGCGGAACCGTCACCACAAAGATCATGACAAACTGGAACACCGCGAGGCCGAGGAAGACGCCGAGACCGTCAGGGCGCAGCAGCATCGCGAATCCGAGGGCGAGCAGGGTGATGATCGCCAGGCGGCCGAGTACGTTCCCGGCGGAACGGCGCTTCTTGTGCGGGTCGTCGCTGGCGGCGTAGCGTTCGGCGGTCCGCCTGATCAGCGCGGTGTTGAGCAGACCGAGACCGATGCCGACGCATCCGAACAGGGCCACGCCGAGCAGGCCGAACGGGATAAGGACCGCGATCATCGCTACTCCGAGGACCGCTGCGATCACGGCAAGCCGCCGCATGCTGACGGCAGTCATCGCCGGTGAACTCAGATCTGGAATCACGGCCGACCTTCCAGCGTCGTCATGGTCGCGGAACTACTCCTTCAGGTACTGGTTCAGCTTGGCGTAGATGTAGTAACAGGTGGCGATGATGCCGAGCGCCAAGCCGCCCAGGGTGAACACCGGGCGAGTGTCCACTAGCTCGTCGACCAACCATCCGAGGCCTAGCCCGGCCAGGAGGATCGCTGCGATCGCGGCCCCGAGGCCAAGTAGTGTCGCGAGATCCGGGCCGTTGCGTTGTTCCACGACCACCTACCTCAGCGGGCGCATGGCGTCACCCGCCGCCATCGCTCAAAGGCACTCCTCGCAGTCCAGGGACAGCGCGCATGGTGAGAGCCATCATAATCATGAACGCTGTCGATGGGCCGGCCTGACCCCAAATCCCACTCCTGGGCGGGACGGGCCAGACGCTATCACACGGCTCGTCGCCCCGCCGTGCCCGCCCCTACCTGCTCCTAGCTGCGCTTCTGCCGGCACGACCGCGGTGGAGAAGAAATCAGCGGGTAGGTAGCCGGGGGACCATCGAACCGAGCACGGCGATAAGCAGCCCGAGCGCGATCGCCCACACCACCACGTAGACATCGAACACGGTCAGCGCAACGGCGCCGAAAGCGAGCAGGGCCGCCCAAAGATAGATCAATAGCACGGCCCGGCGGTGAGAATGCCCGATCTCGAGCAGCCGGTGGTGCAGGTGCAGCTTGTCGGCGGCAAAGGGGCTGCGGCCGGCGCGGGTGCGCCGCACCACTGCGAGCAGGAGATCCAGCAGCGGCACGAACAGCACCGCAGCCACGACCAGCAGCGGGGAGAACAGCGCCAGCACGTCGGTGGCGCCGTAGCTACCCGGATCGACCCGGCCGGACGCGCTGGTGGACGCCGCGGCCAGCATCAGGCCGATGAGCATCGCCCCGGAATCGCCCATGAAGATCCGGGCCGGCTGGAAGTTGTGCGGCAAGAAGCCCAGGCACGCGCCGGCGATCAGGGCCGCGATCAGCGTCGGGGGGTACACCGACACACTGCCGCCAGACCTGTCGAGCAACTGCAGGGCGAACGCCCCGATGGCTACCGCGGCGATGAACCCGATGCCGGCGGCAAGCCCGTCGAGCCCGTCGATGAAGTTCATCGCGTTCATCAGCACCACCGCCAGCGCGACCGTGACCAGCACCGCCTGGTCCTGGCCCAGGACGAGCACCGAGCCGACCGAGTCTGCGTCGCCGTTCCACGGCACCCAGAAGATGAACCACTGCACGCCGAAGAGCACCAGCGCGCCGGCGGCCGTGACCTGCCCGGCGAACTTGGTGAGCGAGTCCAGCTCGAACCGGTCGTCCAGCGCACCGATCAGCATGATGATGCCGCCGGCGACCAGCACTCCCACGACGTCCCCGGAGAACTCGAAAGACCTGCGCAGCACTGGTAGCTGATGAGACAGCAAGACGCCGCCGAGGATCCCGCCATACATCGCCACCCCACCCAGCCGCGGAATCGGGGC
>DATHTJ010000101.1:0-4301 GCA_035463315.1 Pseudonocardiaceae bacterium | reverse complement strand
TCGACGACTCCGGCGACATCGTCGTCGCGCCCCACACCGGAGGACCGTTCGTCACCCCGCGCACCCTGGTCCGTGTGCATCGGCTGCCCGTCTACCTCGACGGCGACCCGCTGCGCGACGTCATCACCCTGTACCGCTGGCAACCGCTCACCGAATTCGACAGCCCGCAGATCACCCGACACCGCGAGGTGGTAAACGGCTGGCACCACCGAGGCCACCTGCACATACCCGGCCTCACCAAGTAACTCTCCCCTCCCCGCGTTCTGGATGCAGCCAGGGGTGCAAGCGAGCCAGCACGCACCGGTGGGTAACCTCGGCGGCGATGTCTGAGACCGTGACGCGCACCCTCACCGGCTGGGGCCGTACCGCGTCGTCCAGCGCACGGGTGCTGGTCAACCCGACCGTCGAGACGATCCAGCAGGCCGTCCGCGACCCCGGAAGTCGGGGCGTGATTGCCCGTGGGCTGGGGCGCTCCTATGGCGACCCGGCACAGAACGCGGGCGGGCTGGTCATCGACATGACCGGGTGCAACCGGATCCACTCCCTCGACGCGGGCAGCGGACTGGCCGTGGTGGACGCCGGTGTCAGCCTTGATGCGCTGATGCGGGCGGCGCTGCCGTTCGGGTTGTGGGTGCCGGTGCTGCCCGGTACCCGGCACGTCACCGTGGGCGGCGCGATCGCAGCCGACATCCACGGCAAGAACCACCACACGGCAGGCACCTTCGGCAACCACGTGCAGGCGATCGACCTGGTCACCGCCGACGGGTCGGTCGCCACGCTGACCCCGGACGACGAGCTGTTCTGGGCGACCGTCGGCGGCATGGGACTGACCGGGATCATCGTGCGCGCCACGATCACGCTCACCCACGTCGAGTCGGCGTACTTCGTCGTCGACACCGACCGCACGGCCAACCTCGACGAGCTGATGGCCCTGCTCACCGACGGCTCCGACGACCGCTACGACTACTCCGCCGCCTGGTTCGACGCCCTCTCGACGGGCCCGAAGCTGGGCCGCGCGGTGCTTACCCGTGGCTCGCTGGCCCGGCGCGACGAGCTGCCACCGAAGCTGCGCCGCGCCCCGCTGGCCTTCGATGCCCCGCAACTGCTCACCGCCCCGAACGTGTTCCCGAACGGCCTGGCCAACCGGGCGATCTTCGGTGCGATGAGCGAGGCGTGGTACCGCAAGGCGCCCCAACGCCGCCGCGACGAGGTGCAGAACCTGACCACCTTTTACCACCCGCTGGACATGATCGGGGAGTGGAACCGGGCGTACGGTCCGCGCGGTTTCCTGCAATACCAGTTCGTGGTGCCCTTCGGCTCGGAGGACACCTTCGGCCGCATCGTGGCGGACATCGCGCGCTCCGGGCACGTCTCCTTCCTCAACGTGCTCAAACGTTTCGGCGAGGCCAGCCAGGCGCCGCTGTCGTTCCCCCAGCCCGGCTGGACGATCACCGTGGACTTCCCGATTCGCCGGGGTCTCGCGGAGTTCTGCGACCGGCTCGACGAGCAGGTGCTCGACTCCGGTGGGCGGCTCTACCTGGCCAAGGAGTCGCGGACCTCCGCAGCCACCCTGCACCGCATGTACCCGCGGATCGACGAGTGGCGCAAGGTCCGTGCCACCGCCGACCCCGACGGGATCTTCGCTTCCGACCTCTCCAGGAGACTTGAGCTGTGATCGACGCTGTGGGCAATCCCCAGTCCCTGCTGCTGCTCGGCGGCACCTCCGAGATCGCGCTGGCCACCGCAGAGCGCTACGCCACCCGGCGGCCGCTGCGGGTGGTGCTGGCGGCCCGCCCGACCGAGCGGTTGGACGCGGCCGCGGCGCGGCTGGACCGGGTTGGCGCCACGGTAGTGACGCTGCCCTTCGACGCGGCGGACACCGCGTCGCATCCCGCGGTCATCGAGAAGGCCTTCGCCGACGGTGACATCGACATCACCCTGGTCGCGTTTGGATTGCTCGGCGACCAGGAGAAGGCCTGGACCGACCACGCCACCGCCGTCGAGCTCGCGCAAGTCAACTACGTGGGGGCGGTATCGGTCGGAGTGCTGCTGGCCAAGACGCTGCAACGGCAGGGCCACGGCGCGCTGGTCGCGCTGTCCTCCGCCGCTGCCGAGCGGGCCCGGCGCGCAAACTTCGGTTACGGCTCCACCAAGGCCGGCCTGGACGCCTTCTACACTGGCCTCACCGAGGCACTGCGGCCATCCGGCATCAAGGTCTCGGTGATCCGGCCTGGGTTCGTGCACACCAAGATGACCGCAGGCATGAAGGCCGCCCCGCTGGCGGTTACCCCGGAGCAGGTCGCTGAGGTGATCGTGGATGCTGTGGCACACGGACGCGAACAAGCGTGGGCACCGGCCCCGATGCGGTTCGTGATGTCCGCACTGCGGCACCTCCCCCGCCCGCTCTTCCGCCGCCTGCCGATCTGAGCGCGGCGGCGTGCCTCCATGTGGCGGCAGTCAGTCCACGCATCCGGACAGCAGCTCGCGCAGGGGCGGAAGATTGTGCTCGACGGGGCAGGAGAAGTAGAAAATCGAGTGATACCACCCCTCGGTCTCCTTCCCTGCGGGGTCGATTCCCATGCTCTCAAGCGCGCCGAGCACGTAGTCTCGTTCTTTATCGTTGACGAAGCGGCGTTGCCGAAACGTGTGCCCACTTAGTTGCTCGGTGACCAGGCCGTAACGGGCCAGAACCTCGGTGATGCACTCATAGGGGATCCACCGAAGCGCAAAAGTCGCGACCCAGCAGCTATCCTCGGCGCTTGCATGCTGGAGCACGCGATCGAAGGTGCGTTCGGTGATGTAGCCAATCCCCCCGGTGACGGTGATCAGATCCACACCGGTGAGGCGGCGAGCCAGCGCCGCACTAGGATCCGCTATTTCGAGGTTTTCACTGCTGCCCGCCCAATGCAGGCCAACGCGTTGAGCGTAGGCGACGGCCTGGTCGGCCACATCGATGCCCAGCACCTGAACGGGATGGGAGCGGCGGTGTTCGCGATAGAATGCACAGTCGGCTACGACTAGCTCGTCAGTCGACAACTCGGCCAGCTCGGGCGAGCCGTAGCGGGCGTAGAGCGCGTCAAGGGTGAGGTCGTGGTTGAGCAATGCCGCGTTGATGCCGTAGGAACAACACAGATCAAGCACCACGGCGTCTTCCCGCTCGAGGTGCTCACGCCGCCGTTGCATGAGATGGGCGAAGACCCGCTCACCGTGCGCTGGTGCCTGGTACTCTAAACCACGCAGCGCCTGGAAGTATCCTCGTGGATCAGCTTGGTTATAGACGTGACCAAACTGGGCTTTACCGCTCTGGAGGTGCTCGAAAGTTTCTGACACGAAGTTTCCCTTCTTAATCGTGCTGGTCACTGCGTACCAGCGAGCCATCCGTACCGGCTTCGGGCTCGTTGCCACCGTGGTGATATTGATCAGCCCAGCCGGCTAAGCCGCAATCCGCACATGTGTGCCGCACGAGACCAGTGTCACGTAAATGATGTCATATGTCCGGGTCAGCAGTCGCGCTAGCGGCTCGCTCGAGAACGTGGCGGTCAAACCTATGTCAAAGAGGTCAGGCTGTCGCCACTGGCGAGGTTGCGGCAGCTATTCGCCAGCGTGGCCGGGGTGGAATCCCGGCGAATTTTTGGGACCTTCGGGTAAGAGACGACAGGCGTCGCGGACACCGGGTCAGTCGGGGCAGTTAGAGGTAGACCGCGGCGATGAGGGTGAACACGAGGCAACCACCCAACACCTGGAGGACCCGGTCGCCGAGAGCGATCTCCTCGGGCTCACCGCCGTTGCCCCCGTCGACGTCCACGGCGTAGCGCAGCACAGCCACGACGAAGGGCACCAGCGAGATGATCGGCCAGCGCGAATCGTTGACCTGGCTGAGCTGGAATGCCCACAGGCCGTAGGTCATGATCAGCACAGTAGCCGACAGCGTCCACACGAAGCGTAAGTAGGACGCGGTGTAGCGCTCCAGCGACTTGCGGATCTTCGCGCCGGTGCGCTCGGCGAGCCGGATCTCGGCGTAACGCTTACCGGCCACCATGAACAGCGATCCGAACGCGGCGACAAGCAGGAACCACTGGGACAGCTCGATCTCCGCGGCAGCGCCACCGGCGATGGCCCGCAACAGGAAGCCCGACGCGACGATGGCGATATCCACCACTGGCTGGTGCTTGAGCCACAAACAGTACGAGATCTGCACGGCGATGTAGACCGCGGTGACGAGGGCAAGGTCGGCCGACGCCAGGAAGGACACTGCGATCGCGGTCGCGAACAGCAGCACCGCGACGGCCAGCGCCAGCTGC
>DATHTJ010000100.1:0-14639 GCA_035463315.1 Pseudonocardiaceae bacterium | reverse complement strand
AAACACACCCGCCCAGGTCAGCTTCACCCCTGACGGACAGCAACTAGTCATCACCACCAAAGCCAACGGCAGCCTCATCGACGTCTTCACCGTGGAAACCGAGGGGCGGCCCTCGAACACCTTCACGGCCAACCCCGCCGGGGTACCCGTCCCGTTCGGTTTCACCTTCGATGACTACGCCCACCTAGTCGTGACCGACGCAGCCACCAGCACGCTGACGACCTACACCATCAACCCCAACAACACCGTCGAACAACTCGCCGCCCAACCCAACGGACAGCAAGCCATGTGTTGGGTCGTCCCCGCGGCGGGGAACTTCTACGTCACCAACACCGGCAGCGATACCGTCACCGGCTACCACATCGATCCAGCGGGCACGCTCACCGTGTTCACCCAGGCCAACACCAGAGAGAGCCCGAGGGATCTGATCGGCACCGGAGATGGGCAGTTCCTCTACGTTGAACTCGGTACCGCCGGGGGCGTCGACGGCTTCCGCATCAATCCCGACGGCACCCTCACCCAGGTCGTCACCCTCACCGGCCCCGACGGTATGCAGGGTATCGCCGCTACGTAAGCGGATGCACCTGCGTTCGTGAGCAACACCAGGGGCCCCGCCCGTAGGCGGGCCCCAGCGTGGTGGGCTAGCGGCTCCCAACGAAAGGCACTGCGAGCCGCTAGCCCACCGTAGCTACCTCGCAGCGACTCCATCGTGGCGCAGCGCCACATAGGTCATCGCGTCCAGCAGTGCCAGCCAGGACGCCTCCACCACGTTGCCGTGCACACCGACCGTGGTCCAGGACCCGGTCCCGTCGCTGGTGTCCACCAGAACCCGGGTCACCGCGTCCGGTGTGGCGTTGCATCCTCGGCCTGCCCAGCGGGTCGAGCAGCAGTTTCTACTCGATGAGTACGAGCTGACCGTCTTCGCCGCCATGCGAGAGGTCGAGATCCGGATACGCGAACTTGCTGGCGCGTCTGACTCGCTTCTCGGTGTGTCGCTGATGCAGCGGCGTTCTCGCCCAAGGCGCCGCGGCCGTTGACGGACACCGAGGCCGACGGTGGGGAGCAGGAGGCGGCGATGTACCTGTTCAATGGGGTCATCGGGCTGTTCAAGAGTCCGACACCCTCCCAGCGCGCAGCGAAGCACAATTCCGAGCACGACTACGGCGCACTGACCCCCACCACTGCTGCCAGCCACGTCTTGCCAGGTCAACTCGTGATCTATGAACGAGGCTTGACCAGGACCCGCCGCAGCGCGTCGATGGCACCGGGAACTGACCGGTCCGCTCCAACTCGGCAAGCTTGTCCCACACCGAGCCGACGAACTGACGGGCCTGAGGATGATCGGCCAGCCAGGCCACAGTCCGGGGCTACAGGTGCAACGCCCGGCCGGCAGCGTTGGCACTGGTCAACGGCGGACTGGGCACCGGAGAACTCACCGGGCACCCCTCGTCGGCCACGGCATAACGTCCACGCAGGCCATACACCCATACACACCGCCCCCGACGAACCGTCAGCGAGGGGCAGACCCTGCGCCGGCACAGCCGGCACAGCTGCTCGAGGGCGGGGTTCACGCCCAGGCCCCAGCCTGCGAGCGAGCCTCCAGCTGGCGACCGTGCCGAGCCGTACCGCGGCAGCACACTATGCTGCGTCGCGCCCCGTGATCACATAACCGCAGAGCAAGCTCTCCGAACAGGTGGGCAGGCGGCGACCCCGCCCGCACCTCAGGAGAGCGAACGGGGCCGCCGTCGGCTGTGGACCCTGGCAGGCAGGTGATATGGCTGTTCCACCAGGGACTACGGTGTCCGGGAACCCCAGGAACACTGTGATTTCGTAGCACGTTACAAGGTGTCTCGATACTGCGGAATAGGTGTGGGTGCGTCCGTTCGGGCGGTGTAGCCGAGCACGCGGCATCCACGCTGGTTCCACGACATAAGCCGGAGAACAACGAGGGAACCACGGATGGTCGCGTCATCGAGCCCGACCGTGCTCAAGCGGTATATCGCGCTGGAGTTGCGTCGCCTCCGGGAGACGGCCGGGTTCAAGCGCGAGCAGGTAGCCGAACGGCTGCGCTGCGCGGTCTCGCACATTTCGCACCTGGAGACCATGCGGAACCTGCCGAAGGCCGCCGAGCTGGAGGTGCTGCTCGGTTTCTACGGCGCCGACGAGCGCACCGCGGCGTTCCTGGACCTGGTGGACGCCGCCCGCAGGGGCCGCGACTGGTGGATACCATTCAAGGGCGCCGCGCCGGAGTGGTTTGACCTCTTTCTCGCCATGGAGTCATCGGCCGTCCAGATCGACAGCTACGACTCGATGATCGTTCCGGGTCTGTTCCAAACTCCGGCGTACGCCAAGGCCGTCATCCGGGCTGGCGAGCCCGAGCTGACTGATGCCGAGGTCGCCCGCCGCGTCGAGCTGCGGATGGGCCGTCAGGACGTGCTCACCCGGCAGCCGGACCCGCCCATCGTGTGGAGCGTTCTGGATGAGTCTGTGCTGCACCGGCCCGCCGGTGAGCCGCAGGTTCTGGTCGAGCAGTTGGAGTACCTGGTCAAACTCCTCGACCTGCCCATGGTCACCATCCAGCTGTTGCCGCTGGAAGTCGGCGTGCACGCCGGGATCGACGGGACCTTCACGATCCTGACGTTTCCGCCCGAACTCGAAGGCGATCCCGGAATCGCCTACACCGAGCCGCGAGCCAAGGCCGCCTACTACGAGGACCGGGCGGAGATCATGATCTACCGCAACACGCTGCGGCGCATCCAGATCCACGCCCGCACACCCCAGGAGACCCGGACCTTACTGGTCCGCCGCATAGAGGAGTTGACATGAAGCACGACCAGGCGGCCGCCGCGCTGACCACCGCAGCCGGGTGGCGCAAGTCCAGCTACTCGCAGGGACAAAACGGCTGCATGGAGGTCACCACCGAGCTGCCCGGCTGGGTCGGTGTCCGCGACAGCAAGCTCGGCACCGCCAGCCCGGTGCTGGCCTGCACCCGGCCCCAGTGGCGCGCGACGCTGGCCGCCGCGCAAGCCAGCGAGCTCGGGCCTGCCCGGCATCGGTGAGGGTGACGCGCCGCAGGGAGGTGCGGCCCGCGCTCCAGCCGGGCAGATCACCCGGCCGCGTTCACCACCGGAGTCCGGGCGAGCTTGACCTGCTGCCGTAGAGGGCACCGGCAGTACTGGTCCTGCTTACCATTTGGTATGCACTTGGCGTACCGTGAGGGTATGCCCACGACCCGAGTGACGATCACGATGGATGCCGGCGTCTATCAGGACGCGGTCGCCGCAGCCACCGAGCATGGAGTGAGCGTGTCGGCGTGGATTTCCCGGTGTACCCGGCTGGAGACGATGCGCGACTCGCTGACTCGCCACCAGCAGTGGTGCGCAGCCGAGGACCTGACCGGGCCCGCCTACGAACATCAGCGTGCGCACCTGGCGGCCGACGCGGTCGCCGAGCTGGACCGCCTAGGCAAGGACCGCGGCCGGGATGCCAGCGATGCCGCGTAGGCCCCCGCAGTTCGGCGATGTCTGGAACATCAAGGGCGGGGTGCTGGGGCCCGAGCCGTGGCTGATCATCTCCAACGACCTGTACCTGGAACTGAGCGAGGACAACATGCTGGCCGTCCCGATCCGGGACACCAGCCGTCCCGGATCACGGGTAGTCACCGAGCCAATCCCTGACGTGGGCCAGGCGGTGCTGGATCGGATCACCGCATTACCTCGTACCTGGCTGGTCGGTGACGACCCGGTCGCCGAACTACACCCCGACCGGCATGCCGAGGTCGGCCAACGCATCTGCAACCTGATCGGCCCCTGAACCCCGGCCCGCAGGCTGTGAGAGACGCGGGCGCCGACGAGCGCACCGGGCTGGTGCCCCTGTCCGTGGGCTACCCGACGGTATGGGCGGAGCTGGCGAGCCCGGGTCGGGGATCCTCATCCCGAGGCGAGCGCCTGGGCCGATGAGGTGATCGACCGCCACTTCGGAACGGCGGCCCGGCAAGCCTCGTGAGTATCGACGACGCTCTCGGCGGCTTCGTCCTGGACACCTCCGCGCTGGCCGTCCTCGGTGGCGGGGAGAATATCTACGCCACCACGTGGGCCGATCGGGCCGCGGTGCGGGGGATCGTGCTGCTCATCCCAGCGGCCGCACTGTCCGAGGCGTGGCAGCAGATCCGGCGCCACCACCCCGGTGATGTCGAGCAGATGCAGGACCTGCTGGCCTCCCCCATGGTCCTCCTCGAGGCGCTCGACGAGACTGAGGCCGCTCGCGCCGGGGAGTTGGTCGGCGGCCGCGACCTCGACCCGGATGTGGCCGCCGCGCAGGTAGCGACCTGCGCGCGGGCCCGGAACTGGCCGGTGCTGGCGGCCCAGGCGGCTCGCCTGCGGGTCATCGACCCAGAGCTGACGGTGGAAACCCTTCCAAGGATGTCCTGACCGCCCCCTCTCCCTTCGCGGCATCGCCGGACGGTTCACCACCCCCTGACCTGATCTGGCAGACACGTCCCCAACACCCACAGTGCAGATTCACCCACTCTGGGTATGGACGGCGACAACGCACTACGGGTTCTCTGAGTACCACTCGACCCACCAATCACACCAGTCACAGCGGAAACGCCTGTCCCCGACGCTCAGGAGCATCCGTGAAGCCGCTGGCTCGCCGCAGCCGCCGTGTCCGCAGCACCGCCCTGGTCGCCGCGGTGGCGGTGACAGTGCTCGCGGCGTTCGTCGCGGCGGGCTTCCCGGCCGGCGCACAGGCCGGCGCGCCGGACGCAACGACGGACGGGGCCGTCACCTGGTTTGCCCCCCTGACCCCCGACTGGGACGACACGAACGTCGGTTCCGACGCCGGCGGGCTGCGCCTGGACGGCAGCCCCGCCGGGTCAGCGAGCATCAGGACCAGGGCGCCGGAAGGCATGCTGCTCACCCCGGCGCACCGGCTCGCCAAGCCCAGCAACCAGGTAGTGGCGGAGCTCGTCGCTGATCAGCCGGCCGGCTCGACCGTCGCCGTCGACGTCCGCGGCACCCGGGAGGACGGGTCGTGGACCGAGTGGGTGCCCACCAACCCGCAGGCGCCCGCGGTGTTGGACGCCCTGGTGACGGCGGTGCAGACCCGGGTCGTGCTGCACAGCAGTGACGGTGTTGCAAGCCCGCGGGTGCGATCAGTACGGCTGACCGCGCAGACCGTCGCGCAGACCCTCGCCGCCCTCCCGCGGGTGCCCCGCAGCTACCGGGTGTTCGCGACCCGTGAGGGCCTGGTCGGGGGCACCACGGCCAACGGTCACGTGATCCGCGAGCGGGACCACTTCGTCGCGCTGCCCTCGCGCCGGGGGCTGGCCCCCCGCGGCTCGGGCGACTACACAGTGAAGGTCTGCTCGGACCGCGGCCGCTGCGAATGGGCGCCGGTGTGGGATGTCGGGCCGTGGAACACCACCGACGACTACTGGAACCCCTCGGACACCCGCCAGTCCTGGCGGGACCTGCCGCTGGGCCGGCCCCAGGCGCAGGCCGCCCACGACGACGGGCATAACGAGGGCCGGGACCAGTTCGGCAGGCAGGTGCTCAACCCGGCCGGGATCGACCTGGCGGACGGCACGTTCTGGGACGGTCTGGGGCTGCGCGACAACAGCTGGGTCACCGTCACCTACCTGTGGACCGACGGGGGGCCGCTCGCCATCGTGCGGCTCCCGCTGCTGCACGTCCGCAGTGGCCCCGGCACGCAGTACCCGGCGGTAGGTCTGGCGGCGCGGCGCGCCACGCTACGGGTCGAGTGCATCGTCGCCGGGCAGGCCGTCACCGGCAGCAAGGGCAGCACCGACCGGTGGCTGCGGATCGGCACCCACCAGTACGTGTCCGCCGCGCACGTCGCCGTCCAAGGGCAGAGCGGGCGCTGCGCAACCCCTTAGGGTTGGCTCGTGGCGACCGTGGCGCAGTGGGTAGAGGGGGCGCGGCCTCGCACCTTGCCCAACGCGATCGCCCCGGTGCTGGCCGGCTGGGGCGCGGCTGCTGCCCCGGTCGAACGGTTGACGGGCCCGCCGCATTCGGCGCCGCGGGCGCTGCTGGCGCTGGTCGTGGCACTGGCACTGGTGATCGGGGTGAACTACGCCAACGACTACTCCGACGGCATTCGCGGCACCGACGCCGTCCGGATGGGGCCGATGCGGCTGGTCGGGTCCGGTGTCGCGGCACCCGGCGCGGTGCGCGCCGCAGCGCTGGCCAGCTTCGCAGTTGCCGCGGTGGCGGGCCTCGTGCTGGTCGCGATGGCCGGACAGTGGTGGCTGCTGGCGCTGGGCGCGGCGGCCATCGCCGGAGCGTGGTGCTACACCGGCGGGCGCCGCCCCTACGGCTACGCCGGGCTCGGCGAGCTGGCCGTGTTCGTCTTCTTCGGCCCAGTCGCGGTGCTGGGCACCCAGTACGTCATCAGCGGGCGGGTCACCCTCACGGGTGGATTTGCGGCCGTCGCGGTCGGGGCGATGTCAGCCGCGGTGCTGGTGGCCAACAACCTGCGCGACATCCCCACCGACTCCGCCGCCGCCAAGCACACCCTTGCGGTGCGCCTCGGCGACCACCGGACCCGCACGCTCTACACCGGGCTGGTGGCCGTCCCGTTCGCGGTGACCCTCGGCTTCGCCATCACCCACTGGGCCACGTTGGCCGGCCTGCTCGCGCTGGTGCCCGCGGCGCCCGCGCTGCGTCGGGTCCGGAGTGGGGCGGACGGACCGGCGCTGATCCCGGTGCTGCGGGACACCGGACTGGCCCTGCTGGTGTGGGCGGCCGCCACCGCCGCCGCACTGGCCCTCTGCACACGGTGAGCTATCAGTGCTGGTCACTGGGGTCTTGCTCGCCACGGAGCTGGCTGCGGAGCCGGTCCCGCTCGGCTCGGCGGCGCGCTCCGGCCGCCGCGAGCCCCGCGCTCACCCGAACGCGCAGCGAGCGCAGCAGCACCATGGACAGCGGCAGTGCCACCACCAGAGCGAGCAGGATCGACACCAGCAGCGGCACCCCGGCCAGCACGAGGAGCAGCGCCAGCACGGCCACCAGAGCCAGCCGAGCCGCGCTGTAGAGCGCGACGTCACGGGCGAGCGCGGTGCCAGTCGGCGGGATCTGCGGTGCCCCCACGGCGCCTGAGCCTACGCGCTCCTCATCCGGCCACAGCTACGATTTAGCCCGGTTCATCCTATTACCGGCGCTTTACCTCGACAGAACTGTTCGAGTACCTGCGCGCGACCTGTCACGATAAAGCCGAAACATCCCGACTGCGAGATCGACGAGTCTGGGGAGGCCCTCGATGTCCCAGCTAACGCCCGCTGAGCGCCTACTCACCCCGGGGGAGGTCGCTGCACTGTTTCGGGTAGATCCCAAGACCGTCACGCGGTGGGCCTCCGCTGGGCGGATCGGCTCGATCAGGACCCCCGGAGGCCACCGGCGGTTCCGCGAGACCGAAGTCCGCGCGCTGCTCGCCTCGCTCACCACCCCGGCACCCCCGGGTCGAGTTGACTTGCAAAGCCGCACAGTCAAGTCCGGTGCAGTGAAATCCGGGTGAGGCTTGCTCGTCCGCCTCGCCTGGGCGCTACTACGCTCGGTGGCAACCTGGAGGAGGTGGCTGCTGTGCAGTACGTAGTGGCGGCGATCGGGGTGGCTGCGGTCACCGCGCTGCTGTGGAAGGCGTTCGGCCCGCAGCGCGCGGCCGCACGCGCGGTGCTGGCACCCGATGACGATCCGGAGTTCCTCCGAGGCTTGAACCGCAAGCGTCCGGAGCCCGGCAACGAGCGCTGACCCGCCTGAGCTCCCGGTGGGCTCGGGCTCCCGGTGGGCTCGGGCTCCCGGTGGGCTCGGGCTACCGGTGGGCTCGGGTGACCGCGTGCGGGAAGTCGTCGGCGACGGTCGCCGCCAGCTCCAGGGCGGCCAGCCGGGCGCCCTGACCGAGACGGTCGAGGTCGATCTCCCCGCCCTCCTCAAGGTGCTCGTCAAAGGGCATCCGGCAGACCGACCGGCAACGGGCAGCGAAGTGCGTGGCGACCCGGTCCAGGTCCACGTTGCCCGCAGCCGGCCGTACCGAGTTGATCACGGCGACCGACCGGCTGACCAGCTCCCGGTATCCGTGCGCGTCCAGCCAATCCAGGGTGGCCGACGCCGACCGTGCGCCGTCGATCGAGCCAGACGAGACAATGACCAGCGAGTGCGCCAGATCCAGCACACCCTTCATCGCCGAATGCATCAGCCCGGTCCCGCAGTCGGTGAGCACGATGTTGTAGAAGTGCTCGAGCAGGTTCACCGTGCGCCGGTAGTCGTCCTCGCCGTAAGCCTGGGACACTGCAGGGTCCTGCTCACTGGCCAGGATCTCCAGCCGGCTGGGACCTTGCGAGGTGTAGGACCGGATGTCGGAGTAGCGGCTGATCCGATCCGCGTCGCGCAGCAGGTGTCGCACCGTGGCAGTGGTCTCCAGCGGGATCTTCTGGGCCAGCGTGCCCCGGTCGGGATTGGCGTCCACCCCGATCACCCGGTCACCGCGCAGTGAGGCGAAGGTGGAGCCCAGCGTGGCCGTGACGGTCGTCTTGCCGACGCCGCCCTTGAGGCTCAGCATCGCGATCTTGTAGCAGCCATGCAGCGGCTGGTTGATCCGGGAGATCAGTTCCCGGCGCCGCAGGTCCGACGGGCTCTCCCCGAGGTTGACGAGGCGCCCGGAGGCCACGAACAGCGCCCGTCGCCAGCCGGACTGCGGGGGCCTCCTGGTCTGCCGGAGCAGCTGCGCGGAGGACAGATCGTGCGAGGGGTGTCCATCGCCCTGGCCGTCGGGGTCGATCACGCTCACTTGCCTCCCTGAACGCAGTGTCAGATCCCGGCGTAAGAGTGGAACCCGGCGATGACGATGTTGACGAAGAACAGGTTGAACAGCATCACCGCGAAGCCCACCACGTTGATCCAGGCCGCCCGCGAACCGCGCCATCCCGCCGTCGCCCTGGCGTGCAGGTACCCCGCGTAGACCACCCAGGCGACCAGCGCGCACGTCTCCTTCGGGTCCCAGCCCCAGTAACGGCCCCAGGCCGCCTCGGCCCAGATGGCGCCGGTGACGACCGCGAAGGTCCAGATCGGCAGGGCAACCACGGTGGTGCGGTAGGCCAGCCGGTCCAGGGTGGCACTGCCGGGTAGCCGGGCGGCGATCCGGGAGCTGGCCCCTTCCCGGACCAGGTAGAGGGCGCTGGCCACCCCGGAGACCAGCAGAATGCCCGATGCGGTGGCCGCCGCAGAGACGTGGATCGTGATCCAGTACGAGTTCAGCGCCGGGATCAGCGGCGCGGCCTGCGCGTAGAGCACCGTGCCGCCCAGGAACATCAGCACCACCACGGGCAGCAGCACGAACCCGCCCAGCCGTTGGAGCGTCGGCGCGCCATCCCGCTGCCGGTACAGCACGACCAACCAGGCCACCACCGCGACAACGCAGATCGCCGAGGTGAACTCGTACATGTTGGCCCAGGGCGCCCGCCCGACGGCGGCTCCGCGCAGTGCCAGCGAGCTGGCGTGTACCAGCGCGGCAAGCACGGTGAGGGCCACCGCGCAGCGACCAATCCGCTCGGACTTTCCCCGCGGCGGTGAACCTTCTGGGGGCGCCAACGTCGCAACCGGCCCGTCGCCCCCGGCCGCCACCTGCTGTGCGCTGGCAACCGGGACCCGCCCGGCTGCGTACCCGACGGCGTGCAGCACCATCGCGAGAAGGTAGAGCACCAGCGCGGTGCCGTAGGCGAGGTCACCATAGGACGCCAAGACAGGGTTGACTGGCATCGCTTACGGTCCCTCCTTCGACGCTGCCGCGGTCACCGGTGCCTGCGGGGACCCAGGCGGCAGCAGGTCGACGGCGATCCGGTCGAACTCCTCGCCGTACCCAGCGGCCTCGGTGCGGGCCAGCCCACCCAGCTCGACCACGGTACCGTCCGGCTCACCCGGGGTGACGCGCACCCAGAACCGGCGCCGCTTCACCGCCAGGGACAGCCCGAGGCCACCGAGCACCAGCACCGCGAAACCGAGCACCCAGCGCTGCGCCGGGTCGGAGGAGACCTGCAGCGAGACGAACCGGGTCACGGAGTCGAAGCGCACCACTGTGCGGTCGGGCAGGGTGAGCTGCTCACCGGGGCGCAGGTTCTGGCGGGCGACCTGCTTGAGCCGTCCAGAGTCCACCATGGACTGATCGATCTCGAAGATGGACTGGCCGCGGCCGGAGTTGTTGCCCAGATCGCCCTGGAGCACATCGATCGCGACGGCGGGGTCGAGCAGGTCGGGAAACCCCGAGGACAGCAGCGCACCCTGGAACGCCGCGGTCGGCGCGAACAGCCCGGTGATCGCGAGCTGGCGAGTACGCCGCACGGCGTCGTCGGTCACCCCTGGCGGGTCGAACTTGGTGGTGCCCTCCGAGAGCATCGTGGCGATGTCCACCGGGCGCCACTGCACCACACCGCTGCGCTGCTGCCCGTCGGGAAAGGTGACGGTGAACTGCGGCGCGTAACCGTGGCCGAGCAGGTAGACCCGGGTTCCCCCCATCCGCAGCGGGTCGTTGACCGCCAACTGATCTGGACGCCAGGTGCCGGTGGCCAGGTCGTCAGGACCCTGGTAGCGCACGCTGGCGCGGAACTCCTGCGGTTGCCCGGTGCTCAGATAGGTCGGCGTGAACTCGTCGACCTGCACGCAGAACGGGGCGAGTCCGGTGCCGTCGACGGTCAGGCCGGGACGGAACGAGTCGTAGGCCAGCGGGCCGGAGTTGCAGAACTGCGAGCCGTTGGCCAGCACGATCACCTGGCCCTCGTAGCCGACCAGCTTGCCGATCGCGAAGGACACCAGCAGTCCCAGCAGGGCGACGTGGAAGACGAGGTTGCCAGCCTCCCGCAGGTAGCCCCGCTCGGCCGACAGCGTGCGGGCCCCGCCGGGCTCCGCCCGCTCGGCGATCCGCCAGCCGCGCAGCCGCCGCCGGGCCGCGGCCAGCACCTCGTCGGTGCCTGCGGCAGACTCGGCGACCGCGTGGTGCGGCAGCCGGCCCAGGTTGCGGGGGGTGGCTACCGGTGCCCGGCGCAGCTGCCGGGCGTACTCGAGGCTGCGCGGCAGCACGCAGCCCACCAGAGACAGGAACAGCAGCAGGTAGATCGCGGCGAACCAGGGGCTGGCGAACACCTCGAAGAAGCCCAGCCGGTCCAGTATCGGGGCCAGCGTCGGGTGCTCACTGTGGTATGTCCGGACTCGCTGCGGGTTCAGCGAGTACTGCGGCAGCAGGGCGCCCGGCAGCGCGGCCAGCGCCAGCAGGAACAGCAGCGCCAGCGCGGTGCGCATGCTGGTCAGCCCGCGCCAGGTGTTTCGCAGTACGGCGGTGATGGGGTAGGCGCGGGTCATCAGATCGGCGTCTCGAAGCCGGCGACCGGCCCGCGCAAGACCGCGATCAGCTCTGCCCACAGCCCCGTGACCAGCAGCAGCCCGACCACGATCAGCATCGCCCCGCCGGCCAACTGCACCCCGCGGACGTGCTCGCGCAGCCAGGACATCGCGCGGATCGCCCGCCGGGCGCCGAGGGCAAGCAGCAGGAAGGGCAGCCCCAGCCCGAGGCAGTAGGCGGCGACCAGCAGCACCCCGCGAGCCAGGCCACCGCCGGGGGTGCCGACGGCCAGCGCGATCACCCCCACCAGGGTGGGCCCCAGGCACGGCGTCCAGCCCAGCCCGAACACCGCGCCCAGCAGCGGGGCGCCGAGCACGTGCCGGGGCCCCAGTCCTGGGCGGGGGTGCACGCGAATGTCGCGCTGCAGCGCCGGCACCAGCCCGACGAACACCAGCCCCATCGCGATGGTGACCACACCGCCAACGCGCTGCAGAGTGATCTCATTGAGGGCCAGCCGGTCCGCAACGCCGAGCACGGTCACCACGCTGGCGGTGAACACCACCGAGAACCCCAGCACGAACAACCCCACCGCCCCAAGCACCCGCCCCCGGCCGGCCGTGGGATCACCAGCTCCGGCGTCGCCGTCAGCGCCAACCAACCCAGTGAGGTAGGCGAGGTACCCCGGCACCAAGGGGACCACACACGGCGACGCGAAACTGACCGCCCCGGCGAGCACCGCCACCCCAGCCGCCACCAACAGCGGCCCAGACGTAGCCAGCTCAGTCAGCCCCACAGTGGGTCAGCGTAGGTAGCCCTTCAAGTACCGCCAACCCCGGGCGCGGGCGCTCTCAACGGCTACCAACCTCGAATCCGCGCCCTTGGGCACCTGGGTGCTGGCGGTGCGGGCGCGTCGTCGAGGTCGAACCCGACCAAGTAGTGCACCCGGCGCCCCGGGGCGGCCTCCAGCGTGAGGAGCCCGACCAGGTCCCGGGTGGCGCCGGCCCCGTCGACGGTGACCAGCACATCCCGCCGATGCCGGGCCGGGATCTGGCCCAGCGCCTCGGTCAGCACCGCGATGTGATCCGCCGCGGTATTTGAGCCGGCAATGCCTGGCGAGCAACTGGAACGCCAGTGACTTGCCGGTGTTACCGCACGAGAGCCGTCAACGAGTTGTGACCCGAAGTGTGGAACCGTGCGCGACGGCGGCATCGATCCCTGGGCGGTCGCCTCATAGTAGCGTCTTCGTGGTGACTCGAATCACGTTCCTGGGACTGGGCCGGATGGGTTCGCTGATGGCCACGATCCAGGTAGGAGCTTGGGGGGTTGCGTTTAGGGCTCGGCTGCAACCCGCTGCACCACGGGTAGCAGATCCTGCGCGTGCACTGCGTGCAGGAATACCGCGGCGACCCGGTGCTGGCGGTCCAGCACGACGGTCAGCGGCACCACCGAACGCGGGATCCCCTTGAGCGCCAACAACGTCCGCCCAGGCGGATCGAAGATTGATGGGTAGGTCAGGCCGAAGTCGCGGGCGAAATCCTCCCCGGCCTGCCGGCTGTCCCGCACGTCGATCCCGATGAACTGCACGCGCTGGTCCACTGTGGCGGCCGCGACCTGCACCAGGTCAGCTGCCTCGGACCGGCACGGACCGCACCACGAACCCCAGACGTTGAGCACCACCACCTGACCGCGGTAGCGATCCAGCGACACCGTCGTGCCGGGTTCGGTGAGGCTGTCCCCGGACAGGTCGCCGACCACGCCCCGGGTGGCCGGCGGATCGTAGAAGATGTCGGTCTTCCCGCCCGGCGAGACGAACTCGAAGGTGCCGCCGCGGGCCACCGCATCGGTTCCCGTGGCGCAGCCGGCCAGCGCGAGAACCGCTGCGACCAAGACCAGGATGCACCTCATGCCCCGGTCACCTTCGGGTCCGACCAGCCGGCGGGCTGGCTATAAACCACCTCGACCAGGGCCTCGTCGGCGAACACCAGGCTGGTCAACGACGCCAGGGCGCACTGCCTGCGGCGAGGGTCGTGCCAGAGCCGCCGCCGATCCAGATGCCGGCGCAACGTCCAGATCGGCAGCTGATGTGACACGCAGACCGCCTCGTGACCGGCGGCCCACTCACGGGCCCGGTGCATCGCCGCCAGCATCCGGCCGGCGATCTGCTGGTACGGCTCGCCCCAGGACGGCCGGAACGGGTTGCGCAGCTGGGGCCAGTGCCGCGGGTCGCGCAGTGCCCCGTCTCCGACCGCCACCCGGGTGCCCTCGAACACGTTGCCCGCCTCGATCAGCCCCTCGTCGGTGACCAGCTCCAGGCCATGCCGGGCGGCGATCGGCTCCGCGGTCTGCTGCGCCCGCAGCAACGGTGAGGCCACCACGTGCACCACGTCGTGGTCGCCGAGATATGCGGCGACCAGCTCGGCCTGGCGAACCCCGACGTCGGAGAGCCGGAAACCGGGCAGCCGGCCATAGAGGATCCCGTCCGGATTGTGCACCTCACAGTGCCGCAGCAGGTGGACCACAGTGCGGCTCATGCCGGCTCCGGTGCAGAGGCGGCGGCATGAGCGGCGTGCGGCAGCGCCGCAGCGATCACCCCGAAGGCATCCTCGTCCAGTGCCGCGGAGACGAACCAGGACTCGAACGCACTGGGCGGCGCGTAGACGCCGTGCTCGAGCAGCGCATGGAAAAAAGCCGGGAAGCGCCAGGTCTGGGTGGCCTGCACCCCGGCGTAGTCACGCACCGGCCCACTACCGGTGAACAACACGCTGAGCAGCGAGCCGGCAGTCTGCACCACGTGCGGCACGCTCTGGGCGTCCAGTGCCTCGCCGAGCAGCCCGGCCAGCCGGGTAGCCGCCGCGTCCAGCCGGGCGTAGACCTCCCGGTCGGCGGCCCGCAGCGTGGCCAACCCGGCGGCCACCGCGACCGGGTTCCCGGACAGCGTGCCCGCCTGGTACACCGGCCCGGCCGGCGCCAGGTGGGCCATCAGCTCTGCGGAGCCGCCGAACGCCGCCGCCGGCAGCCCGCCGGACATCACCTTGCCGAAGGTATAGAGGTCGGCCGGCACGTGTTCGAGCCCGAACCAACCGGCGGCCGAGACCCGGAACCCGGTCATCACCTCGTCCAGAACCAGCAGCGCACCGTGCGCGTGGCACAGTTCGCGCAGTGCGGCGTTGAAGCCGGGATCGGGCGCCACCACGCCCATGTTCCCGGCGGCCGCCTCGGCGATGACGCAGGCGATCTCCGCTCCTTTGTCGACGAAAAGGGCGCGAGCCGCGTCGATGTCGTTGTAGGGCAGC
>DATHTJ010000099.1:0-2857 GCA_035463315.1 Pseudonocardiaceae bacterium | reverse complement strand
GCGCTATGCCACCGAGGCCGTCCAGCCCACGCTGGGCAAGCCGGCCACCCGGCTGCGCAAGCGCCTCAAGTCCGTCCAAGACCTCCTCGGCGAGCACCAAGACACCGCCGTGTCACGGCCAGTGCTGCGCGAGCTCGCTGCCCAAGCCCACCTCCAAGGCGGAAACGGCTTCACCTACGGCCTCCTGTATGCAGCCGAGACCGCCCGCGCCGAGCGGGCCGAGAACAACCTTCCCCCCGCGTGGAAGCGAATGCGCAAACGCAAGAACACCGCCTGGCTCACGAGCTGACCTCACCCGTGAATAAGACAAGGAATCGTTCACAATCTACCCCGACTGCGACGCTCTCAGCCCCGCCCACTAACGGCGACGCCTGTGGCTGGTTCGTGCGGCTGCCAACTGGTTTGGAGGACCTGTAGCATTCCCGTCACTGCGGCCGGCCAGGGGAATTCCTCGGCGCGCGCCCCGGCCGCCGCTCGTCGGGACGGCTCGGGTGCATCGAGCAGCCGGCAGACCGCGTCAGCGAAAGCTGGAGCATGGTCTGCGACGGCAGCACCACAGTTGGGCAGGATGATCTCGGACAGCGCCGACGAACGAGAGACCACCACGGGGGTGCCGGAGGCTAGCGCCTCCAACGCCGCCAATCCGAACGTCTCGTGTGGTCCCGGTGCGAGTGATAGATCGGACGTGGCGAGCAGCTTGGCCACATCGCAGCGCCCGGGTACGAATCCGAGGAAGGTGACCGGTAACCCGGCCGCACGCCGTTGCAAGGCTGCCCGGCGCGGTCCGAGGGTGCGAACGTGACCAGGTCCACCCCCAACGGCACCTGAACAACGTTGCGTGATCCGATCCGGTCGAATTCCTCACGGGCGAAGCGAGTGGTGCACACCACGGTGTCGTAGGAGCCCGCCATTCGCCGGTTGGCCCAGTCGGCCACCCAGCGGGCCGCCAGGTCGGGCAGTAGGAATTGGTTCAGCAGCCGGTCCAGCCGTTCGTGGGAGATCACCACGCTGGGCACCGCATGGTCCGCGGCCCACTGTCCCATCCCGCGCAGGGTCAGCCGGTCAGAGACCTCGATTCGGTCGGGACGCAACCCGGCCAGTAACGCCCGCACCCGGCTTGGGTCGAGCGCGCGATATCCACCAGTACACGGGATCTTCGCAGCGGGCAGCGTGATTCGTCGGACCCCGCTGGGCATCATCTCGTCGCTCCGCCGGGGTCCGGGCACCACCAGCACGACTTCGTGACCTCGGGCGGCGTATCCGGCGCCCAAATGGTGCAAGGCGGTGCGCAGGCCGCCGGATCGCGGACCGTAAAAGTTTGCCAGCTGGACGATGCGCATTGGCGTCACGCCACTCGCTGGATATTCGCTGGCAGGCCGGTGACCTCGGCATAATGCTCGAGCAGTTCGTTGCAGAGCGCTGGCCAGGTGCGTCCAGCACACTGCGGCGGGCAGCTGCGCCGTACCGGGTGCGTAGCGCTGAATCGTGGGCCAGGGCAAGGATCGCACGGCGCAACGCGTCGCCGAAGGTGGCATCAGCGTTGTTGCCTGTTTCGGGTAGCAGGAAACCGGTGTGGCCGTGGGCTACTAGGTCCCGCGGGCCGCCTGCGTCCGGCGCGATTACCGGCAGGCCGGAGGCCAGCGCCTCCTGCACTGTCTGGCAGAACGTTTCGAAGGGCTCAGTGTGCACGAAGACGTCTAGGCTGGCGTATACCTGCGCCAGCTCAATACCGGTCTTGAAGCCGAGGAAGGCGGCGGTGGGTAGCTGCTTGGCCAGCTGACCGCGGTCGGGGCCATCGCCCACCACGACCAGCCGAATGCCAGGGAGGTCCTGCAGCGCGGACAGGCGCAGGACCTTTTTCTCCGGCGCCAGCCGGCCGACGAAACCGACGAGCACCTCGCCGCCCGGGGCCAGCTGCGCGCGCAGCCGTTCGTCTCGGCGGGATGGGCGAAAATGTCCGGTGTCCACACCGCGCGCCCAGCGATGCACCCGCGGCACGCCGTGCGCGGTCAGGGCAACTGCCGCGGAACTGGACGGGGTGAGCGTGCGGTCGGCGCCGCTGTGCACCCGCCGGATCCAGCGCCACGCGGTGCGGGCGGCGAAGCCCAACCCGTAGGAGTCGGCGAACCCGGCGAGATCAGTCTGGTAAACAGCCACTGTGGGCACTGCGAGCCTGCGGGCGGCCCACAACCCCAGCGCTCCGACGATCACCGGGGAGGCCAGGTGCACTATGTCTGGGCCAAAATCCCGCAAGGCAGTGACCACCTTGCGGGTGGGCAAGCCGACCGGTACTGAGTCGACCACTGGCAGGTCCACTGCCGGCACCCGGACCACCGGAACGCCGTGGTAGCTGTCCGGCCCCGCACCGGGGGCTATGACCATAGCCTCGTGTCCACAGCGGACCAGGTGCGCTACCACCTGCACCACCGAGTTGCTAACGCCGTTGATGACAGGCAGAAACGTTTCAGTCACAATTGCCACGCGCATGCGCCGACTGTGTCGGACCTCGTCTCCGTATCGGCGAACTACCAATGTTGCAGCTCAGAACTTCTGGCGAACTCTTCTATGACCCTGAATACCCAGGTGCGGGTGTTCCATCAGACCCAGGTAAGGCACCAGACCCAGCACGCCGACAGCGCTACCTTAGCCTGGATCCACCGGTTAACTTTGGGTGATCATTTTTGAGCCGTGTTCGGTGTTGTGGATCATGGTGTCTGGTTGCGAGCATGCGAGTACTGCTGGTCTGTCCAGCTTTTCCACTGTGGTGTCTCCGGTCGGGCCTGGTGGGGCGGTGTTGTCCTGGTCAGGCTGTGTGGGGTGGGGCGTGGGTCGCGGTGAACAGGCCGCTGAAGGCGTT
>DATHTJ010000098.1:0-19643 GCA_035463315.1 Pseudonocardiaceae bacterium | reverse complement strand
GGGACTGATCGGGGTGCCCTGCGAGCACCCGACGACGAGACCGAGCAGCACCAGCAGTGCAGGGACGCGAGGCATGGGGTGATCCTCCCCGATGCAGAGGTAGGTCGGCGGTGAAACCAGCTGGCACCGTCACGCCTGATCGCCAGCGGGCCGAAGACCGGCGGCGCGAGCGACGCGCACCGCCTCGAGACGGCTGCGCACCCCCAGCTTGGCGAGGATGTTGCGGACCTGAGTCTGGACGGTGCTGGTGGACACGACTGACTCGACGGCGATCTGGCTCACCGGCCTGCCGTCCACCATGCGCAGCAGCACCTCGCGCTCGCGGTGGCTGAGCACGTCGAGCCGCGCGCTGTAGTCGCGAGCGCGGCGCGCGTCGTCGAGCAGCTCGCGCAGCACCACGCCGAGCTGCCGCGGTGGGTAGAACGCATGGCCGAGCGGTACCGCGCGCAGCACCTCCAGGAGGTGATCCAGCGAGCTCTTCTTGGACACCCAGGCCGCTGCGCCGGCCCGCGCCGCTGCGACAGCGTGGGCGCTGTCGTGGCTACCGGTCAAGACGACCAGGTGTGCTGGGGGCCATGCAGCGTTGAGCGTGCGCACCATCGCGCCGGTCGCGACCGGCGCGGGTCCGATCTCCGTGGTGATCACATCCGGGCGCAGCGTGCGGACGAGATCGGTCAGGCGCGGGTCGTCGGGTGTGCAGCTACCGACTACCCACAGATCGTCGGCGGTGGACAACTGGACGGTCAAGGCATCGGTCAGCATCGCGTGACTGTCGACGAGGAGAACCCGCAAGAACGGCACGGGCGCAACTGTGCCCGGCAGTGTCCCCCGGCGGCAACACCCGATCTCCATGACGTCACCCGGCGCGGCTCTCACTCCGCTGCTCCCGCCGAGGACATGCTCACCTGTTCGCCCATCCTTGGCCGCATCGCGACCAGGCGGCGGGCCGGGCTGGTCCAGCGTCCGGTGGACTTCAACCAGGCCAGGGGCAGTACGTACAGCGCGATGATGGCGTCGAGCACCCGGAGGAACGGGAAGAAGAACCAGAGTGCCACGAAGCGCGCCCGGCGCTCGATCAGCGCGACGATGCACGTCAGCACGAGGTCGGCGCCGACCACCCCGAACAGCAACACCTGCAGGCTCATGTGCGCGGCGACCGTGTCGTACACCGGCGCCATCCCGGGCCAGGTCAGCGCGGCGGAGTACACCGCGGGCACCGCAAGGACGATCACCAGGAACGGCAGCAGCACGAAGAACATGCTGCTGGTCAGCAGCTCAAGCAGCAGCAACGTGAGCATCACGGTGAACAGGCTGAACTGCGGCGGGTGCCGTCGCACCGTCTGCCACAACCCTAGTATCCAGCGCTTCGTCTGCCGGACGTAGTCGCGGAGATTGTCCGGATCCTGGGTCACCGCGACGGCATCAAGGGTGAACGCGACCTTGCCCAGCCGCTGCTGGTAGATCTCGAAGGTCATGTTGAAGTCCTCGATGACCAGGCCAGGCGGGTTCATCTCGATTCGAGGCAGCACCGCCGTGCGATACATGCTGGCAAAACCCGGCACGATATGCGTGGCGTTGGTGTACCGCCAGGTCTGGCCGAACTTCAGCAGCCGCTGGGTGATCGCGTAGATGCGTTGTCGATGGCACACCAGCGCCTTGCCGATCAGGGACAGGCCGCGTTCATGCCAGTGGGTCCGTACTGCGCCGGCCACTGCGACCACTGAGGGGTCATCGAAGTGGGGGAGAGCCGCGTCGAAGTATCCCGGGTCGATGGCCGTATCGGCATCCAACAACAGCACCACGTCGAACCGTTCGACCAGCCCGAACCGGTCGATCGCCTCCTCCAGGGCGCCGGCCTTGCCGACATTGGTGCGGGTCTCGATCACGTTGACCCCGGCCCGGCGGACCAGCTCGGCAGTCCGGTCGGTGGAACCGTCGGAGACGACGTGGATGTTCTCTCGCGGGACCAGGGCAGCGATCGCCTCGATGCTGCTCTCGATGACCATTTCCTCGTTGTGCGCCGGGATGAGCACGGCCACGTCCTGCACGGTCATCGAAGGACCGGCACCATGGCGTGGGCGTGTGATCCATCTCTCCTGTACCAGCCGAGCCAGCCCGATGGTTGACCACAGCGCGAAGTTCGCGCCAAAGACGAGGATCGCCACCCACCACCAGGGCATCAGCGGGGCGATCCGTCAGGACCGGGAGGCGTCGTCTCCACGGGCAGGATCTGGCGCAGCTGCGCCCAGGTTCGGTCGTCCTCCCCGCCGATCATCCACAGGTAGACACCGCGGACCCCGGCGGCTTTCGCCGCTTCGAGCTTGGCCGCGGTGCTCTCGGCGTTCTCGAACCAGACCTCATGCGCCCGGCCCTGGGCGTCGGTGTACCGGAACGACGGCGACTGGCTGAGCCGGTCGTACTGCAAGGTGGCGTTGTAGGCCCGGGTACGGCCGAAACACTGCAGCCAGGTCACCGGCTCGCCCCGGCCGTCCACCCAGTCGAAACCGGCGACCGGCACCCCGAGCACGATCTTGCTGGCGGGGATCTGGGTCTTCGCGTAGTCCAGCACCTGGCGGACCCAGGTGATCGGCGCGACCGGTCCGGGGCCCGACGCAGCCCAGTGGTAGTCATACGCCATCAACCGGACCTCGTCGGCCGCTGCACCGATCGCCGCGTAGTCCTGCGCGACGTTGCGCTGGTCCTCGCCGGCGTCGGTGGTCTTGGCAAAGACAGCGATCGAGAGGATCTTGTCCTCGGCGTGCAGCGCCTCGCCCAGGCGGGTCACGAAGGTGGTGAACGCCTCCCGATCAGTGGCCCGCAGATCCTCGTAGTCGATGTCGATCCCGGCGTAGCCCTCCCGCAGTACCAGCGCGACGACATCGGTCACGTGCCGCTGCATGGCGGCGGGATCGTGCAGCATGGTCGCGACCGGCTCGTAGGCCCACCGGCCATTGGTCACGTTCGCGATCGTCGGGACCAGCGGGATCCCCGACCTGCGCAGCCGTTCCATGCCCGCTGCGGTCTCGGCGGCCCGCTCGGGCACCTGCGCGACGATCTGGCCGTTGCGGCCGATCCCGTAGATCCACGGGGAGACCTCGTTGAAGTTGCCCCGGTTCGCCAGCACGACGTTGGGGCCCTCGGTGAGATTCCAGAACGGCAGGGAGCCCACCACGAGGGTGGACGGCCGGCTCGGCGGCATCATCCGGGGCCCTACCACCAGCAACGCACCGACGAACAGCAGGATGAGAAAGACCGAACCGGTCAGCGTGCCTCGCCTCCTGGACCGTTGCTGCGCGGTGGGCCCGTTTCCCGCCGGACTGGCGCCCGGCGGTGTGCCGCCGAGACGTGGTGAGCCGGCCCGCACGATGCTGGTGCTCATCAGCGCACCGCTGCCGGCGTCAGCCCCGGCCTGGCCTGCGCCGCGATCACGGCCCGGAGGATGTCGTCCAGCGTCCGGACCGGGGCGAAACCGATCAGTTCCCGCGCCCTGGTGCAGTCCGGGACGCGCCGCTGCAGGTCCTCGTATCCCGGGCCGATGCCCTCCTCGTAGGACAGGTGAACGATGTCACTGGCCGAGCCGGTTATCGCGAGCACCCGCTGCGCGAGACCTCCGATGGACACCTGCTCGGTGCTACCCAGGTTGACGGCGGTGCCGCAGGCCTCCGCGCAGTCCAGGAGTGCCACCAGCGCCGGGACGACGTCGTGCACGTGGCAGAAGCAACGCACCTGCGCGCCCGTCCCGAAGATCGTCAGCGGCTCGCCGGCCAGCGCCTGCGCCACGAACCGGGGGATGACCATGCCGTAGCGTCCGGTCTGCCGGGGGCCCACCGTGTTGAACAGCCGGACGATCACCGCGCGCAGGCCGAGCTCGGTGACGTAGGCGCGGGTGAGGCTCTCGTCCACCGCCTTGGCCTCGGAGTAGGACCAGCGGTGCAGCAGCGGCGAGCCGACCACCCGGTCGTCGTCCTCGCGCAGCCCGACCTTGGTGTTCTTCCCGTACACCTCGCTGCTGGAGGCGATCAGTACCCGGGCTTGGTTGCGGTGTGCCGCGGCGAGGACGTTCTCCGTGCCGTGGATATTGGTGCGCAGGCTCTGCAACGTCCGATCCCTGATGACGAACGAGCCGACGGCCGCGGCAAGGTGAAAGATCGTGTCCACCTCGCTGGTGAGCGCATCGACCAGTGCCTCGTCCAGCACCGAGCCGCGCACGTACCTGAAGTGGGGGTGACCGATGGCCGGCGACAGGTTCTCCCACCGGCCGGTCGCCAGGTCGTCAAGCACGACGACCTCGTGCCCGGCGTCCAGCAGGTGTTCGGTCAGGTGGGAGCCGATGAACCCGGCTCCGCCGGTGACCAGTGCTTTCATCGGTTGCCTCCGAGGGGGTCGGGCCCAATGGGAGCGGGCCCATTGAGATCGGGCCCATTGAGATCGGGCCCATTGAGATCGGGAACAGCGCGGGAGACGCCCGGTCGGCGGCGGGGCTGTTTGCGCGCGATGAGCCGCTCGTAGAGGTCGTCGATCCGGCGGGTCACCGCATCGATGCCGTACTGCTCGCGGATGGCTGGCACGGCCTCGCGCGGGCGTCGCCCGGTGGCCAGTTCGGTTTCGATCTCCCGGCGCAGCCCCTCGACGTCGCCGGGTACCTGGCGGGCCCGCCCGGTGGTGATGCCCTCCATCGCCGGGCAGGTCGTGTAGAGCGCGGGTATCCCGTTCGCCAGGGCCTCGAGCACCGACAGCCCGAACGTCTCCTGCGCAGACGACGCGATGAACAGGTCCAGGCTGGACAGCATGGCGGCGACGTCGTGCCGTTCCCCGGTGAAAGTCACGAGATCCGCGACGCCGTGGCGGTGTGCCTGCGCTTCCAGCTCGGGCCGGATCTGACCGTCGCCGACGATCAGCAGCCGGTGCTGATCGTCAAGCAGCGGCGCCGCAGCCCTGATCACCAGGTCGAACCGCTTGATCGGGTCGAGCCGGCCCAGCACGCCGATGACGTAGGAGTCGAGCGGGAGGCCGAACTCGCTGCGGATCTCCTCCCGGGCGGTAGCGTCGAAGGCGACCCGGCCAAAGTCCAGGCCATTGGGAATGATCTCGATCTTCCGGGCTGCCACACCCCACATCGCCAACCGGTGTGCCACCGCGGGGGACACCGCGATCGTGGCGTCGGAGCACAGGTCGGTGCCCAGGTAGAGGGCGCGCACCCCCAGCGTCATCCGCCGGCGCTCCAGGTGCGTCTCACCGATGGAGTGCTCGGTGGTCACCACCACTGGTGTGCCGGCCAGCCGGGCCGCGAGCCGGCCGTAGATGCAGGACCGGTACAGGTGGGCGTGCACCACGTCGTACCCACCGGCGCGGATCAGCTGCGCCAGCCGCAGCAGCGCGGACAGCTCGGTGTTGCGGGTCATCCCCAGGTCACGGACCCGCACCCCGTCCCCAGAGATCATCTCGGCGACCGCACCGGGGTTGTAGAGCGTCACGACGTCGGACTGGTGGCGGGTGTGCTGCAGCACCGACCGCAGCTGCAGCTCCGCGCCTCCGACGCCCAACCCGGTGATCACGTGCAGGACCTTCACCGGCTTCCCCCTGACGACACGGTGCGCAGCGTGCGAATCAAGATCATCAGGTCCATCCAGGGTGACCAGTACTCGATGTAGTGGTTGTCGAGGCGGACCCGGTCGGTGATGGAGGTGTCTCCGTGCAGCCCATGCACCTGGGCCCACCCGGTCAGCCCGGCCCGCATCCGGTGCCGGTCGGCGTACCGCGGGATCTGCTGGGTGAAGTGCGCCGCAAAGTACGGCCGCTCCGGGCGGGGCCCCACCAGGGACATCTGCCCGCGCAGCACGTTGGCCAGTTGGGGGAGCTCATCGAGGTGGGTGCTACGCAGCCATCGTCCCAGCGAGGTGGTCTGCTCGGGCAGCACCGTCCAGCGGGTGTCCGAGTCGGGGTGGTCGATCATGGAGCGCAGCTTGACCAGCTCCATCGTCTTGCCGGACGTGGTGATGCGGGTCTGGCAGAACAGCACGGGGTGACCACTGTGCAGCCGGACCGCAACCGCGAGGACCAGCAACAGCGGGGTGACCGCCAGGAGCAGCGCCGCAGCGCCCACCAGGTCGAAACTGGCCTTGGCGACGTGCCCGGGCCGCCCGTGCCCGAGCCGGCGAAGCGGGACCAGCGGGATGTCATACAGCTCGTCGAGGTAGCCGCGAGGTACCGCGGCGCCCAGCTCATAGAGCCGCGGCACCAGGCAGACGTCCGCGGGCAACGGGCGGGCGACCCGCAGCAGCGGTACCAGGTCCGCATCCCCGGTGGCCGGGAAGCACACGATGACGCGCTGGATGCCGTACCGGGCGACCACGTCGGCCAGCTCCGCTGGCTCGCCGAGCAGCGGGAGTGGCAGGCGCTGCTCGGCGAGCCGACTGTCGAGGAACCCCCGGGGCGCCAACCCGAGCTCCGGGTGGTTGCCGAGCAGTTCCACGACCCGCACCGCGGTGGCGCCGGTGCCGACGACCAACGCCGGCTCGAGCAGCCGCCCGCGGCGGTGTGCGGACCTCAGTGCGGCGCAGGCCCCGGTGCGCAGCGCGACCAACGATGCGGCGGACAGCAACCCCAGTCGCAGCCCCTCGGCGTACCCCGCCCACGGCAGCACGGCGAGCAGCGGTACCGCCGTCACCGCCACGGTCCGCGGCACCTGGTCGGAGATCCGCCGGCAGATCCGGAGCCGGTGCTGCCCGTCGGCCGTCAGCAGCACCAGCACGGCGCAGGCATACGTCGTTGCCCACCACCCGGGCGCTCCGGCGAGCAGGCCGGCGGTGGCGAGGGCGAGGACGTCGACCATCGGCAGCAGCGCCACCGGTGCGTGCCGGCGTACCCGCCCGGTCAGACCCGCGAGAGGGCTGTCCAGGGGGGCCGTGGGTCCCGGCGCGGTGAGCGTGGTGGTCACCGGCGGGCCCCTGCTTCGATCCGCTGCCCGCGGGTGCTGGCCAGCGAGCGGGTCACCGCGCGCGCCGCGTACGCCGCGCCGTAAACGAACCGCATGACCGGTCCGAAGGTCGGGGCCACGGCGGGTCCGACGAAGTACAGGCCAGGCGCCGACGACTGGAAGTCCGGGCCGACGTCGGGACTACCTGCCAGGGTGTGCACCGTTGACCGCAGCTGCCCGTCCAGGAAGGTCAGCCGGTCCAGGTCGGTGCGGTAGCCGGTGGCGGCCAGCACGTGATCGGCGGTGATCTCGTTGAAGCCCCGTCCGCTGACCCGGACGCCCAGCCGCACGCCCCAGGGCTCAGGATCGGCCCACCGCACCGAGTGCCCGACCAGGGTGCGGACCTTCCCCTCCACCCGCTGACGCAGCCAGTGAGCGCCGGCCGGCCCGAGCGCGGTCCGCGCGGTTCGTGCCCGCCGGGCGGCCGGCAGCAGGCGGAACAGGCTCGGCTGTGTCGAGTAGAACCAGGTGGACCACCCCGAGCCCAGCGGAGCCTCGGGTTCCCGCAGCCGCCGCCGGACCGACCGCCGGGCGGCCAGCGGATCTCCGTTCCACGCCAGACCCGGTGCCCGGGCGAGCACCGTGACCCGCGCCCCGGACTCGTGCAGCAGCGCGGCCGATTCCAGCGCGGACTGGCCGGCGCCGATGATCGCGACCTCGCGGTCGGCGAAGACGCCGAGATCGTCATGTGCGCAGGTGTGCGTGCAGAGCTGTGCCGGTAGCGCGGCCAGGGTGCTGGGCAGGTGGGCGAAGTGCTGCACCCCGGTGGCCACGACGACCTTGCGGGCCAGCACGCTGCTCCCGTCGGACAGGGTGAGGTCGAAGTGCCCGCCTACCCTGGTCACGGCGCTGACCAGCAGCTCTTCCAGGTGCGGAACCTCGGCGCGCTGGAACCAGTCCCCGTAGCCCACGAAGGTCTCCAGCGGTACCGGCAGCCCGTAATCGGCGTAGTCCCGGCCGGTGGACTCGCAGAACGCCCGCAAGGTGTGCGTACCGCCCGGGTCGGACAGGTTGGAGGCGAACCCCTGCGACTTGAGGAACATGCCGCGGGGCATCGCCGTACGCCACCACCGCATCGGCAGTCCGAACTGGCGGAACGGCACCCCGGCGGCGCGCAGGTGGGCACCGAGTGACAGGCCGTAGGGACCGGCGCCCACGATGGCAACGTCGACCGGGTCGTTCATGTCAGTGCCTTCCGTGCGGGTGGTTGCGTGGTCATCGGCGCCAGGGCGCGACGGCTGGCCCGGTAGCGGGTCATCGCCCGCCACCCCATGCGCAGGCACATCAGCCCGAATGGCGCGAGATCATCGCGGGCGAACCAGGCCAACTCGTCCACCCGGCGCACTGACGCCACCCAGGACCTCAGATCGAGGCCGTCACCCCGGTAGCGCAGTGCTGCGATCGGGTCGTAGTTCTCGACGAGGAAGCGGCGGCCGATGCGTGGCAAGCCCGTCGGGATGTCACGGCCGGTCAGGTCCAGGTGCGCCGCCGCCACCACGTCAATCCCGGCGGTGTCGTGGAACAGCCGGAACTGCGCACCCAGTCTCGGGTTGAAGTCCAGCAGCTTGTACTGGCCGTCCCGGGGATCCCACCGGTAGTCGAGGTCGACGATTCCCCGAAACCCCAGGCGGGTGACCAGCTCAGTGGCCTGGTGATGCAGCGCTGCGTTGTCCACCCAGCGCCCGAGGCTGGTGAGTCCGGCGTGCGCCGGGTAGGAGCGTTCCTTGATCCCGACGAAAGCGGGCTGGCAGCGCGAGCGAGCGTCGCAGTAACCGTGGAAGAAGTAGTCCTGGCCAGCCTGGTGCGGGATGTGCTCCTGCAGCATCAGGACCGTGCCGTGGCGTCCGGCACAGGCTCGGAGAAGGTCTTCCCGAGTGTGCACCACCCATGTGCTGCGCAGCCCAGATCTCTGCCACGGGGTGGCGAGCTTGGCGACCAGCGGGAACCCGACCCGGTGCGCGAAGTCCTGCGCCTCGGTGGCCGATCCCGGCAGGGTGGCCGCCACGCAGGGCACGCCCAGCTCGCGGCACAGCTGGTACAGCGTGTACTTGCCGGCCAGCTGGCGGGGCAGATCGCGGGGCGGGTCGGGGAACAGGAAGTGGCGCCTCAGGTCCGTGCCGTGCTCGGCCAGGAAGATCGCGCCGGCATCATCGGTGGGGATGAGCACGGCGCGACGGCCGATTCGCTCCGCGAGCGTCACCAGGCCCGCCCGCACCCGCTCGACATCATCGGCGGGTGGCTGCCAAACCCATCGGCCGTGCAGGTAACGCGAGCTGGCCGCCGGCGCCAACGGGTCCTCGTGCACGCCGTAGACCGGCACGCCCAGGCGCCCCAGGCTGCGGATCGCGCCCAGGCCGCCGTGGTGCATGACGTTGCGGTCGAGCTTGAAAATGACTGCCGGGGTCGAGGTATCCAGCGGTGGCGTCGTCAGCGGTGGCGTCGTCATGTGGGCGCGCAGGCGGGGGGTCATCGCAACCCTCACACCACGCTGCAGTGCGGAGTGCCGTCGAACTGGTAGGTCGCATCGAGTACCCGTGGGCAGTCCCCGATCCAGCCGTTGTCGGCATAGTTGTCGATCCTGGGGTGCAGCACGTGGATCACCGCCAGGTCCCAGTCAGTTCCGGTGGGCGCTGCGACGCTGCGCATCAACTGCCCTTGCGGCGTCCGGATGACCGGCACCAGCGGGTCGTGGTATTGAACGTCCGCGCCGCGTTCGGCGAGTCCGTCGATGATCGGCAGCGCCGGCGATTCCCGGACGTCGGAGACCCCGGCCTTGTAGCTGACCCCGACCACGATCACCCTGGCGCCGGCCAGCGAGCGACCGTCGGTGGCGAGGACCTGCCCGGCCCGCTCGACGACCCGGCCGGGCCGCGCGTGGATCGACTGCATGGCCTGCTCGATCAGCGGCGTCGGCCGGTTGCGTCCGCGCAGCTGCCACAGCAGGTAGTGCGGATCGCACGGGATGCAGTGCCCGCCCACCCCGGGCCCGGGGAACGTGCCGAGGAAGCCGTAGGGCTTGGTCGCGGCCGCCAGGGTCACCTCGATCGGATCCAGCTCCAGCGTGCCGCACACGTCGGCGAACTCGTTGGCCAGTGCGAGGGTGACCGCGCGGAAAATGTTCTCATACAGCTTGGTCAGCTCGGCGGCCTCCGGAGAGGTCACCAGGTACACCGAGCTGGTCAGCTGCCCGATCACCCGCGCGGCCCGGTCGCTGCACTCGGCAGTGACGCCGCCCACCACCCGAGGCGTCTCCCGCTGGACGTGGTCGGGATTGCCGGGATCGATGCGCTCCGGGCTGAAGGCGACATAGACGTCCTTGCCCACGGTCAGGCCGCGCTGCTGCAGGGGCTTGACGAGCAGCTGCCGCGTCGTGCCGACGAAGCTGGTCGAGGTGAGGATGATCGTCTGCCCCGGATGGGCGTGCTCGACGACGGTCTGGCAGGCACGCTGCAGGGCGGTGAGGTCCGGGATGCGCTGCTCGTCCACCGGAGTGGGAACACAGACGATCACCGCGTGGGAATCGGCCAGCGCGGCGCTGTCGCTGGTGAGCTGGAAGCTCTCGTCGGCATTGGCCGCTGCCAGCCGCAGTCGGTCGAGCTCGGAGAGGTCGACGTCGCCGGTCTCGATGGCGCGCAGGCGATCGTCACTGATGTCGAAGCCGATAATCGGCGATGCGCGGCCCAGCAGCGCCAACGCCGTCGGCAGTCCGACATAGCCGAGGCCCACGATCGCGACTGACCCCAACCGGGTGCGCCCGTTCCCGGCACTCGGCGGACCGTCCGGCATCGAGAACGGCACCAGCCGGTTCTCCAGAAGTCGCTCCCGCCCGTTGATCGCGAGTGCCAACCGCTTTCCAGCCACGTCCACCCCCCGCAGTCAGCTCTGTACTGACAGTCGCATCCGGCGGGCGCCGAGTCCTCCGTCATCGGCGGTAGGTCGCCTACGCCGTGTGGTGGACCGACCGCCGTCCGTGCTGGTCGGCGGGCTGGGAAGGGGTCCGCGGGTCTGGTCAGGCGGCCGTGGCCGGGGCTGGCTCGGTGAGCAGGCGCAGCAGGATTAGGTCGGGGTCAAGGGCCTCGCCGCTCCAGGTGGGCGGAGGCTGTCGTCGGTGATCTCCATCTGTTGTGCGGCGTGGGTCTCCATGAGGTGTTCTAAGATCGATGTCCGGGCACAACCTATGGTCACCAACTCGAGAAGGTGCACTTTATGTCGACCAATCCTTTCGACGACGAGAACGGGACATTTTACGCCTTGATCAACGATGAGGGTCAGTACTCACTGTGGCCGACCTTCGTCGATGTCCCGGGTGGCTGGACCGTGGTACACGGTCCGGAAGGCCGCCGGCCCTGCCTGGACTACATCGAAGAGAATTGGACGGATATGCGTCCAAAGAGCTTGATCGAGCAGATGGAGCGCGATGAACAGGCTCAAGCCAAAGCCTGACAAGCGGCATCGATGGCCCAAGATCGCCGGAAGCCACAGTCGGCGTGCGTCGACGAACAGCGCCGGCTTGATGAAGCCCATTCGTGGAATTGTCATCTCTCACGACAACGTCAGCGCTGTATAGGCTACGCCCGCTCATCGATGGCGGGCGACCTGCACTGTGACGGCGGCGAGCTGCTCATACGTGCGCCGCACATCGAATGCTCCGGCGACGAGCCGGGCCGCTCGTGCCTCGGCGGTGCGCAGGTCACGGTTGCCCAGCCGCCGCGCGATCGCCCCGGCCAGTGCGCCGGTGTCGCCGACCGGCACCCGGGCGCCCACTCCGGCGGTGATGGCCTCCGCGAGACCGGGGATATCGGAAACCACCACCGGGCAGCCGCTGGCCAGCGCCTCGAGCAAGGTCAGCGACAAGCCTTCCCAGCGCGACGGCAGGACCACCACGTCGGCCACTGCGTACCAGGGCCGGGGATCGGTGACCGGTGGCACGAACCGAACGCCGGGCGGGGCACAGCCACGCAGTGTCGCCAGCAGGCCGCCGTCGCCCACGATGCACAGCTCGGCTCCCGGGCACCACCGCCGCACCTGGGGCCACGCCGTGAGCAGCACATCCTGGCCCTTTTGCCGGGTGACCCGGCCGAGGCACACCGCCAGCGGCACTTCCGCACCCACCCCCCACCGATCCCGGGCAGCGGCCCGAGCCCGCTTGTTGGCCGGCATGAACCTTGCCAGGTCAACGCCGTTGCGGACGACGACGTGGCGGGCGTCCACCCGCCGGTGGCGCGCGTGGGCAGCCTCGCCCTCGCCTACGCACACGACCATGTCGGTCCAGCGTGCCGCGAGGCGTTCCCAGGCAAGCGCCGCGCGCGCGGTCGCACCGCGGACCGCGAGCCACGACCAGCAGTGCGGTTGGAACAGCGTGGGACGGGCGCCGCGCAGGGCCAGCCGTCCCGCCAACCCCGCCTTCGCTGAGTGCAGGTGCACCACGTCGGGCCGCACCGCCCTGATCACCTGGCGCAGCCGCTGCGTCTCGGGCACCGTGTCAGCGCCGGGCGAACGCGTCGCGGGCCAGTGCAGTCGTGGTACCCCGTGCGTGCCCAGCTCGGCGGCGAGCCGACCGCCGCCGGGGCAGGCGACCACGACCCGCCATCCTCGGGCGAGCTGGTCGGCGGCCACCGCCGCGACATACCCGGCCACCCCGGAGTCGGTGGGCTGGACCGCGTGCAGCACGGTCAGAGCCGGGCTCACCGTGGCGCGTACTGCCGGTGCCGCCGGGGTTGCCGGTCCCGCAGTTGGTGTCGATACCACTTAGCGAGCAATCGCAGCGACCCGTCGCGGTCCCCGATGTAGGTCCGCGGCAGCGCGTGCCGGCCGGTGAGCGGCGACGGCCAGATCGCGCAGCCGTAGTGGTAGCCGGCGACTCGTACCGCGTCCACGACCGCCGCGTTCACGTGCCCGTAGGGGTAGCAGAAGCCCGAGACCTCCTGGCCGGACACCTCCTGCAGGATGGCCCGGCTCCCCGAGACCTCGGCAGTCAGGTCATCGTTGCGGGCCGACGTCAGCGACACATGCCGCCGGCCGTGCGAGCCGATCTCCATGCCACTGGCCGCCGCGTGGCGGACCTGGTCGGCCGTCATGAGAGCCTTGCGGGGGCCTGCCTGGTCCCAGGAGTTCCCGCCGCCGAGCAGATCGGCGAGCACGAACACGGTTGCGGTGAAGCCGAACCGCGCCAGCGCGGGCAGCACGTGCTCGGCGAAGTCGGCGTAGCCGTCGTCGAAGGTGAGTCCGACGAGACGCTGGTCAGCGGCTTCGTGCCGGGCCGCCAGCAGCTCGCGCATCGAGGTGCCCCGCAGGCCGCGCCGGTCCAGCCAGCGCAGCTGCTGCTGGAACCGGTCGGGGCGCACCGTCACGAGATAGGGGTCCTGGTCGTAGGGCGCAACCGAGTGGTACATCAACACTGCCGGCAGGGGGCGAGACCCCCGGCCGGCCACGTGGATGTCGTCGATCGCTTCACCCCTGGTGGGAGTCCTCATCGGCAGTGTTGACCAGGCATGACGCTACGGCTCCGGCCACGCAGAGAGGCTCCTGCGTCTGGAGGACAACGGCTACGCCCGTTGCGGGAGGCAGGGTGCCGCGCAGCGCACTTCGAGCAACAGTGACGGCCTCGAGCCTGCTGTGCACGCCTAGCTTGGCGAAGATCTTGTTGGTGTGGGTCCGTACGGTGTTCACCGACAACCCGAGCTCGTCGGCGATCTCCGCCCTACGTCGGCCCTCCACCAGGCACATCAGCACGGCACGCTCGCGGCAGGTCAGGACGTCTAGCGGTCCGTCGCGGCGCTGCGCCCGCTCGACGTCGGCCCGCAGCTCCCGCAGGACCCGGCCCAGCTGCTCCGAGGGAAAGCACGCCTGCCCCCGGCTGGCACAGCGCAGGGCATAGGTGAGGGTGTCGATCGAGGACTCCTTCGATACCCACCCGAGCGCTCCCGCCCGCGCGGCTTCGACGGCCTGCTCCGGATCGCGGTTCGCGGTGAGGATCACGAAGTGTGCGGGCGGCCACGCGGTGCGGAACAGCGTGAGCAGCGGGACCGCGTCGCGGGCCAGGGTGACCTCGAGGGTGATGACGTCAGGGCGCGCCACGGTGGCCAGCACCTCTGGATGGGGATCCCGCGTCGCGCAGTGCCCGACCACGACGATGTCGGGGGTGGCGGACAGCCTGGCCGCGAGCGCCTCGGTCAGCATCTGGTGGTCATCGACCAGCAGCACCCGCACCGGGCTCACACCGCGAACCGTGCCTCGCCGCATTGCCTCACTCACGACTATCCCGTCTTCGTGTGCCCTTCCGGACCATTCTGATCATGATCGACGAGGTCGTAACGCACGGCGAACGTGGCAGCCTCCAGCCGCGAGTGCACTCCGAGCTTGGTCAGCAGCGCCTGCACGTGACTCCGTACGGTGGTAGTCGAGACGCCGAGCCGTAGGGTCATCGCACGGGTGTCGAGGCCCTCGACAAGCAGTGCAAGGCATTCCTTCTCGCGGACCGTCAGGTGAGCGGCGAGCCGGCGGGCTTCGGAGGTGTCGGACCGCCCACTGGTCGTCCCCCCTAGGCGAGTGGACGCGGGTGCGTCCAGCACGACCGCACCGTCGACGACCCGCTGGAGCGCCTGGAGCAGCTTGCGGACGCCCCACGTTTTGTCCACATAGCCGGCTGCTCCCAACCGGACGGCGTGGCGCATCGCGTCGGTGTCACCGTCTGCCGTGAGTATGAGTATCCGGGTCGCCGGGCTCACCGCCATAACGTGGCCGATCGCGGCAACTCCATCACCATCGGAGAAGTGGTGACTCAGGAGACAGACATCGGGCCGGTGATGACGGACCGCGTCGATGGTCCCGGTCAGGCTCCGGGCTACCGCCGGCACCCGGAAACCGGCTCCGACCAGCACGGAGACCAGCGATTCTACGAAGACCGTGTGGTCGTCGCCGAGCACGACTCTCGTCATGTCGGGCCGCCCTGATGGATCGCCATTATCCCACCTCGCCATTGCATCTAATTCGCCAGGGAAACCGTTGCTTCTGGGACGGGGCGGTACCAGAAGAAATGCCATAATGCAGTTGGGTGGGCGATCGACTGCTTTCAGCATACAACCGAACATGGCGATCTGGTTACCGAGATCGCCGAACACGGCACCTAATGCGGCAGCGTCCAGGCACGTAGGACGTGCCCTCGGCAGTCCAGGGGCGAGCCGGCCGGTATCGTGGGTCTTGCGACCCCGGTGCGCCGGATGCGTCCCGGGCAGGGGTCTGTTCTGCGTCGACGTCTGCGCCCGAAAGGCTCACCACGGTGCCCGTAGCGACCGCGCTACCGACCACATCCGCTCACCTGTCCGGCCTGCTCGAGGCCGTGCTGCGAGAACCCTCCCTGCGCGAGCTGGCCGGGCGGGCTGGCGCTCCCGAGATGGCCCTGCTGGGGCCGCCTGCAACCCGACCGCTGGCCGTCGCCGCGCTGGCCCGCGCAGGTCATCCGGTACTGGCCGTCACCGCCACCGACCGGGAGGCCGGCGAGCTGACCACTGAGGTGGCCGACATGCTGGGTGCCGGGGTGGTCGCCGAGCTGCCCTCCTGGGAGACGCTGCCGCACGAGCGGCTGTCGCCCCGGGCTGACACCGTGGGGCGGCGGCTGGCTGTGCTGCGCCGGCTGGCCCACCCCGAAGAAGGTCCTGCCGACTCCACCGGGCCGCTGCAGGTGGTGGTGGCCACCGTGCGGTCGCTGATCCAGCCGATGCTCGGTGGCCTCGGTGAGATCGCCCCGGTGCGGCTGCGGGTCGGGCAGATGCATGACTTCGACGGTGTGCTGGC
Organism: Pseudonocardiaceae bacterium; assembly: GCA_035463315.1. Lineage (GTDB taxonomy): Bacteria > Actinomycetota > Actinomycetes > Mycobacteriales > Pseudonocardiaceae. The sequence continues at coordinate 3,874 of DATHTJ010000098.1, read as the reverse complement.
CCGGCTGGCGGACCTGGCGTACAGCCGGGTGGACATGGTGGACCGGCGCGGCGAGTTCGCGGTCCGCGGTGGCATCGTCGACGTTTTCCCGCCCACCGCCGACCATCCGTTGCGGGTGGAGTTCTGGGGCGACGAGGTCAGCGAGATCCGCTCGTTCGCCGTCGCCGACCAGCGCACCCTGGCGCCTGCCGACGAGCTGTATGCGCCGCCGTGCCGGGAGTTGCTGCTCACCGACGCGGTGCGGGCCCGGGCAGCGCAGCTCGCCGCGAAGAATGCGCCGTCCGGGCCGGTCGCTGAGCTGCTGGAGAAAGTCGCCGCCGGGGTGCCCGCTGAGGGCATGGAGTCACTCATCCCGGTGCTGGCAGGGTCGGAGCTGGCGCTGCTCACCGATGCGATGCCGCAGGGCACTCACGTGCTGCTGGCCGATCCGGAGCGGATCCGGGCCCGGGCCGCTGACCTGGTCCGCACTGGGGAGGAGTTCCTGGAGGCGTCCTGGATGGTCGCCGCGGGCGGCGGTAGCGCGCCGGTCGACGTCGCGGCGCTGGACCTGTCCGCCTCGGCCTACCGCAGCCTGCGTGACGTCGCCGAGCACGCCCGCGCCACCGGGGTGGCGTGGTGGACGCTGAGCCCGCTGACCACTGACGCCGAGGGCCCGCTGCAGCTGCAGATCAGCGCCGCCGAGCCCTACCACGGCGACGTTGCCCGCGCCTTCGCCGACCTGCGCGCACATACCGCCACCGGGGCAGCGGCAGTGCTGGTGGTGCCCGGCACCGGCACCGCGAACCGGGCCTGCGAGCAGTTGCGCGACGCCGAGGTGCCCGCGGTGCACGCCGCCGAGGGGCTCGTGGGGCCACCCGCCGCGGGCACCGTCACGGTGGTCCGGGGCACCCTGGAGGACGGCTTCCTGGCTCCCGCGCTGGGGCTGGTGGTGCTCACCGAGACCGATATCACCGGAGCCCGCGGCGGCACCGGCAGCCGGGACATGTCGAAGATGCCGGTCCGCCGCCGCAACGCCGTCGATCCGCTGGCGCTGCAGCCCGGTGATCACGTGGTGCACGAGCACCACGGCATCGGCCGGTTCCTGGAGATGGTGGAGCGCACCGTCGCTGGGTCCACCCGGGAGTACCTGTTGGTGGAGTACGCATCGAGCAAACGGGGGCACCCCGGGGACCGGTTGTTCATCCCCACCGACCAGCTCGACCAGGTCACCCGCTACGTCGGCGGGGAGCTACCGACGTTGAACAAGCTGGGCGGGTCGGACTGGTCCAAGACCAAGGGCCGGGCCCGCAAGGCGGTCAAGGAGATCGCCGCCCAGCTGGTGCAGCTCTACGCGGCGCGGCAGTCCTCCCCGGGACACGCGTTTGGCCCCGACACCCCGTGGCAGGCCGAGCTGGAGGACGCCTTTCCCTACACCGAGACGCCCGACCAGCTCGCCGCGATCGATGAGGTCAAGGCGGACATGCGCGGCGGTGTCCCGATGGACCGGGTGGTCTGCGGCGACGTCGGCTACGGCAAGACCGAGATCGCCGTGCGGGCGGCCTTCAAGGCCGTGCAGGACGGCAAGCAGGTGGCCGTGCTGGTGCCCACCACGCTGCTGGCCCAGCAGCACCTGCAGACCTTCGCGGACCGGATGCGCTCGTTCCCGGTCACGGTGCGCGGGCTGTCCCGGTTCACCCATCCCGCCGAGTCGGCCGAGGTGCTCGCCGGGCTGGCCGACGGCTCGGTGGACATCGTGATCGGCACGCACCGGCTGCTGCAGACGGGGGTGCGCTGGAAAGATCTCGGGCTGGTGGTGGTCGATGAGGAGCAGCGCTTTGGCGTCGAGCACAAGGAGCACATCAAGGCCCTGCGTACCGCCGTCGACGTGCTGACGATGTCCGCCACCCCGATCCCGCGGACCCTGGAGATGAGCCTGGCCGGTATCCGCGAGATGTCGACCATCCTCACTCCGCCCGAGGAGCGCCACCCGGTGCTGACCTACGTCGGGGCCTACGACGACAAGCAGGTCGGTGCCGCGATCCGCCGCGAGTTGCTGCGCGACGGGCAGGTCTTCTACGTGCACAACCGGGTGTCGTCGATCGAGAAGGCCGCCCGGCGGATCCGCGAGCTGGTGCCCGAGGCGCGGGTCGCGGTCGCGCACGGGCAGATGAACGAGGACCAGCTCGAACGCACCGTCGCCGGGTTCTGGGAGCGCGAACACGACGTGCTGGTATGCACCACGATCGTCGAGACCGGGCTGGACATCTCCAACGCCAACACGCTCATCGTGGAGCGTGGTGACCTGCTCGGGCTCGCCCAGCTGCACCAGCTGCGCGGGCGGGTCGGGCGCGGCCGGGAACGGGGATACGCCTACTTCCTTTACCCGCCGGAGACGCCGCTGACCGAGCAGGCGCACGACCGGCTGTCCACCATCGCCCAGCACACCGAGCTTGGCGCCGGCATGGCCGTCGCGATGAAGGACCTGGAGATCCGCGGCGCTGGCAACATCCTCGGTGGTGAGCAGTCCGGGCACATCGCCGGGGTCGGCTTCGACCTCTACATCCGGCTGGTCGGCGAGGCCGTGGAGGCATTCCGCAGCGCGGCCGGCGCGGCGCCCTCCGGTGCTGTCGCAGAGCCCGCACCGGTGCGGGTCGAGCTGCCGGTGGACGCGCACCTGCCGCATGACTACATCCCCGGTGAGCGGCTGCGGCTGGAGGCCTACCGCAAGATCGCCGAAGCGGTGGACGCCGACGGGCTGGCCGGCGTCACCGACGAGCTGACCGACCGCTACGGCGCCCCCCCACCTGCGGTGGTGACCCTGCTGGACGTGGCTCGCTTCCGCCAGGTGTGCCGGGCACACGGCGTCGCGGAGGTGACCGCGCCGGGCGCCATGTTGCGCTTCGCCCCGGTACAGCTCCGGGACTCGCAGGTGGTGCGGCTGAACCGGTTGTACCCCAAGGCGGTGTACAAGCCCGCCGTGGCGACCCTGTCCATGCCCCGGCCCACGGAAGACTCCAACCGCATCGGCGCTGCACCGCTGCGCGACCGCGAACTGCTCAACTGGTGCACCAACCTAGTCACCACGGTCCTCACGGGCGCCTGACGCCGCGAGCGGGCGACTCAACCCGTTTCAGGTAGCGGAGTCCGGCCGCACCGTCGGCCTCAGCGGTTCGCGGGCTCAATCCGGTACTGCGGCGAGGCCCACGTCGTGTCGGCGTCGACCACCCGCGTACCCAGCGGCACCAGCGCGAGTACGGACAGCTTGAGCGAGGCGAACCCGAACGGGATGCCGATGATCGTCAGCATCAGCAGCAACCCGGCGACGACGTGCGCGAAGAAGAGCTCCCACCCGAACAGCACGATCCACAGGATGTTGCCCAGAACCGAGGGCACGCCCGCGCCGCGGTGGACGACCACCCGGCGGCCGAACGGCCATAACGCATACCCGGCGAGCCGGAACGCCGCGATGCCGAACGGGATCGTCACGATCAGCACGCAGGCCAGCACGCCCGCGATCGCGTACAGCAGCGCGAGCCACCAGCCCGCCAGTATGAACCACAGGATGTTGCCGATCGTGCGCATGACTCCAGGATGCCCGATCCAGATGGGTGCCGCGCTGGAGTCGATCGTGACCCGGACCGCCCTGCACTCGCCGCCCTGCAACCGCGCTGACCCGGGCAGCGTGAGAAGGTAGCGTCCGTGCGAAGCGTCCTGCATGTTGTCGGTGCCGCGCGCCGTGCCGCGCTCGGAACCCTCGTGGGGGCGCTGCTGATCGGCGGCTGCAGCTCCGGCCCCAGCCAGGTCGGTGCCGCCGCGTTCGTCAACGATACCGAGATCCCACTGAAGCAGGTGCAGAGCCAGCTCACCACGGTGCTGACCAAGGAGGGTGCGCAAG
>DATHTJ010000097.1:0-20754 GCA_035463315.1 Pseudonocardiaceae bacterium | reverse complement strand
CATCCGGCGTCGTGTGACGCGACCACCGAGAACCCCTGACACAGGAAAGTCTCTGGTAGATCGCGTAGTACGCGCCGTCGCGCACCTTCCTAAACCGTGTGTCGCAGGTTCGAATCCTGCTTGGGGCGTCACATCCGCTTGACCCACGCCAGCGTCACCGGCTCTCACCCCAGGGCAGGTGAAGATTGTATCATCACCGGCCCGCTACGCTCAGAGTCGAAGAGCCACTGATGTAATCGTTCAAGCATCCACCCTTGTCATCTGATGACCAGGCAATCTTTAACTAAATAGTGCAATTGTCCTGCTCACGCTGAACGGGTCACTCGATCTAGTGACGAACTGTAGAGCGGGCTCGGACGAATACCAGAGATGTGGTGAATTAGGTTCGCGGGAGTTGGTCTCCCCGGCTTTTCGGTGAGCCGGGTCTCGCTGCTGCGATGAGGGGGTTCCCTCATTTGGGTGACTGAACGGCTCGTATCGCGAGTGTCAATGGGTTCGTTACGTCGATGAGGGCTCCGTTGTCAGTGTGCGCGCCGTACCGGTGCGCGTCCCTCGGGTAGGGCTTTCCGGTTCTGTGGCCGGTGAAAGGATGGCAGATGTCTCAGTCCCCGCTCGCGCCTTCGAGATCATCTTGGAGGAGGCGTCGTGTCCCGATGGTGATGATCGCCGCCGGGACGGCATTGCTCCCGGTTACGCTTGCCATGGTCCCTGGTGCTGCCAGCGCTTCGAGTCACCGGGAGGCTCCGCTGATCGCGACTGATCCGCAGGCTGACAACACCGATTTTTATGCCTTTGTGAGTCCTGACAAGGCGGACACGGTGACGTTCGTCGCGAACTGGCTTCCCTTGCAGGAGCCTAATGGTGGTCCGACCTTCTACCCGTGGGCCACGGATACCCACCATGACATCAACATCGACAACGATGGTGACGGCAGACCCGATATCACCTACCGGTGGGATTTTCGTACCGAGGACCGCCGCGGCGCGGCCCAAACATTCCTGTACAACATCGGGCCGGTGACCAGCCTGAATGATGATGATTTGCTGTTCCGGCAGACTTACACTCTGACCGAGATCAGGAACGGGAGGAGCACGGTCCTGCTCCGGGATGCGCCGGTGGCGCCGTCGAATGTGGGGCCGGGGTCGATGCCGGACTACGGCAAGCTGCGGCGGGAGGCGGTGGTCGGGGTCGGGAGCGGCGGGAAAAGTTTCGTCGGCCAGGCCGACGACGCGTTCTTCCTGGATCTGCGTGTCTTCGACCTGCTCTACGGCGGCAACCTGACCGAGATCGGCCAGGACACCGTGGCTGGGTACAACGTGAACACGATCGCCTTGCAGGTTCCCGTGACCGATCTCGTGCTCCGTGGCGACTCCGCCCGCAACCCGGTGATCGGCACGTGGAGCGCCACCTCACGCAGGTCGCTACAGCTCTCACCAGGCAGGGCCACACCGACTGGTGATTATGTGCAGGTGTCGCGCCTGGCCATGCCGCTGACCAACGAGGTGATACTCCCGGCGAACCTCAAGGACACGTTCAACGCGATCCCCCCTGAGGCGGATCTCACCGTCCCCGGATTCCTCGACCGGGTGCTCGACCCCGAGGTGCCGCGTCTCGTTGAAAGGATCTATGGCATTCCGGCTCCGGCTACCCCGCGCCACGATCTGGTGGAGCTCTTCCTCACCGGGATCGCGAAGAATGCACCGATGCCGGATGGCAGCCCCGCGCCGATTCAGACTGACCTGAACTCGCAGATCCTCAACGCCGATGTCAACCCCGCGAAGTTCGTGCCGTCTGATCAGTTGCGGCTGAACACCGCCGTTCCGCCGGCTACGTTGCCGAACCGTCTCGGCCTGCTCGCTGGTGACCGGCAGGGTTTCCCGAACGGTCGGCGTCTGGCCGACGATGTGGTCGACATCGAGGTTCTGTATTTTGAGGGCGCCGCCAAGACCGGTCTGGTCAACCCCCTTATTGCTGGTGACGCCGTACCTTTCAACGATGTGCCCTTCGGTGCGACGTTCCCGTACGTCGCTTTGCCGCACAACCGGAGCGTCAACAGCACCATAAGGCTTCCCGGTGGCGCGATTCCGCCGCAGGCCAATCTCGGTGGTGCGGTTCCGCCGGTAGCTGGTGGGGGTTGGGGTGGGGGTAGTGGCTCCCTGCCGATGGCGCTGGTGACCGGACTGCCCGCGCTGGTGTTGCTCGGTTCTGGCGGGGTGTTGCTCGTACGTCGTCGCGGGACGGTGGTTGCGGCCTCTGCCTGATAGCCCGGTGACATGGTTGGGGCCCTGGGACGGTGCCGTGTTCGGCGGCGTCCCAGGGCCTGCCTGGTGAGCGTGAGGAGTGGTCGATGACCGGTCATTCCGGTTGGTTCCGTCGTCTGGTGCCGATCGCTGTGTTGCTGGCCGGGGCGGTGCTGGCCGTGGTAACCCTCAGCGGGGTGCTCCCGGGTCACGGTGACCCCACGCCTGCCGCCGCGTCGGCGGTCCCGCAGGTCGGCAGACAGGATCTCAACGCGGTCATTTACGCCACGCAGGACAAGCTGCGCAGAATGCCCGGTGACGCGGCGACCTGGGCCCGACTCGGGGCCGCCTACGTCGAGCAGGCCCGGATCACCGCGGATCCCTCGTTTTACGCTAAGGCCCAGGGCGCGCTGGAGAAGTCCCTGCGGCTGATGCCCATCGATAACGTCCCTGCCATGATCGGCATGGGTCAGCTCGCCAACGCCCGGCACGACTTCGCGGCCGGTCAGCGCTGGGGTGAGCAGGCCAAGGCGCTCAGCCCGTGGACCGCCGAGGTCTACGGGGTGCTCGCTGATGCCCTCACTCAACTCGGCGACGCTGACGGTGCGACGGCGGCGGTCCAGTCCATGCTCGACGTTCACCCAGGCGTCGCTTCCTTCACCCGCGCCTCCTACGACCTTGAGCTGCACGGACGGGTCGAGGACGCGCGCTTGGCGCTGGAGTGGGCACTCGGTGTCTCAGCCAGCCCGGACAACGTCGCGTTCTGCCGCTACTACCTCGGTGAGCTTGCGTTCAACGCCGGTCAGCTCGATGAGGCGTCCAGCCAGTACGAGCAGGGACTGCTCGCAGTGCCAGGCAACATCCCCCTGTTGCAAGGCAGGGCGAAGGTGGCCGCCGCCACGGGCAGGACCGCAGACGCGCTCGCCGGTTACGCGCAGATCACCTCCCGGATGCCGTTGCCGCAGTACTTGCTGGAATACGGCGAGCTCCTGGAGTCGGTGGGACGGGACTCGCAGGCCCGCGGGCAGTACGACGTGCTCGCCGCCCAGCAGCAGCTCTACGCCGCGCAGGGCTCGGTGGACGACCTGGCTGCCTCCCAGGTGGCTGCCGACCACGGCAACCCCGCTGAAGCACTGCGCAGAGCGCAGCAGGAGTGGACTCGGCACCAGAATGTGTTCAGCGCCGACGCGCTCGCCTGGGCGCTGCACGTCAACGGTCGGGATAGCGACGCGCTGGCCTACGCGGACAAGGCCGCGGCGCTGGGCTGGCGTAACGCCACCTTCGCCTATCACCGGGGGATGATCCTGGCGTCGCTGGGCCGAGCCGCCGATACTCGCGCGGCGCTGTCTCAGGCTCTGGTGATCAACCCGCACTTCTCGCCGCTGGCCGCGCCTCGCGCGCGGCAGACGCTGGCCGAGCTCGGGGGGCCGCGCTGAACGGCTTGTCCCCCTGGCGGAGGCTGGTGGTGCTGCTTGCTGGCTGCGCGGCGATGCTGGTGCTGCCGGTGACGCTGTCCGGGGGGCCGGTGGCAGACGCGCACCCCTTGGGGGACTTCACTGTCAACCACTACGACGGGCTGTCGTTGTTTCCCGACCGCATCGAGTTGCACGCGGTGGTCGACACCGCCGAGATCCCGACCCTGCAGGACAAGGCGGCAACTGACACCGACGGCGACGGCACGATCTCTGCGAGGGAGGCCGACCAGCACGGTCGGGCCGAATGCGCCGCGCTGGCAGCAGCGGTGACGGCCACGGTGAACGGCAGCCCCGTGCGATGGCGGGTTACGCAGTCCGCAGCGACGTACCCGCCTGGACAGCCGCCATTGCTCACCACCCGGGTAACCTGCTCGCTGGTCGCACCGGCCAACCTGCACGCGACGGCACTGGTGGAGTTCACCGACAGCTTCCGGGCTGACCGGATCGGCTGGCGGGAGATCACCGCCATCGGTGAGGGCCTACGGGTGGTCTCCTCGACTGTCGCTGGCGCGAGCATCAGCGATGAGCTGCGCCGCTACCCCGACGACCTGCTCAGCAACCCCCGCGACGAACGATCAGCCACAGTCCACGTCGCCCCCGGCATCGGCGGGAGCACCGGTGCCAGCGCACCGCTGGCCACCAGGCTCAGCTGGCTGGACCACGCCCTGGCCTCGGCGACCCGCACGTTCAACGAGCTGGCCGGCGGCACCCAACTCACCCCCTTAGTCGGGACCGCTGCGGCGCTGCTGGCATTGCTGCTTGGCGCCTCGCACGCCGCGCTGCCCGGTCACGGCAAGACTGTGATGGCGGCCTACCTTGCCGGCCGTCGGGGAACCCGACGAGACGCCGTGCTCGTCGGTGTCACCGTGACACTCACCCATACCGCTGGCGTGTTGATCCTCGGCCTGCTGGTCGCGGTGCTGAGCTCGTTCGCCCCAGAAGCGGTGCTGCGCTGGTTGGGCATCCTCAGCGGGCTGCTCGTGGCGATGGTGGGCGCCGGACTGCTGCGCTCGGCGCTACGGCACCGGGGGACGACGCACCCGCCCGCCACCATGGACCGCGCCCCCGCCCTGGCCGGCGCCTTCCACGGCCACGGCCACGCGTACGGGCACGGGCACGGCCACGGCCACGGGTGGGATGGCGAGGAGCGGCCAGCCGGGCGGGTCGGGCTGGTCGGCATGGGCATCGCAGGAGGCCTGGTGCCCAGCCCGACAGCATTGTTCGTGCTGCTCGGTGCGATCGGGCTCGGACGAAGCTGGTTCGGGATAGCCTTGGTGCTCTGTTACGGCCTCGGCATGGCGGCCACGCTCACTCTTGCCGGCGTGCTCATGGTGACCCTCCGTGACCGGATGGCACGCAGCGTCGTATCCGAACGGTGGCGCGACCGCGGTGCGCGGGTGAGCGCCGCGCTGCCCACCATGACCGCGGTTTTGGTGCTTGTCGTAGGTCTGGGGTTGGCCCTGCGGAGCTTGCTGGGATCGGGATAACGGGAGTTGATATGCGCTGTGCCGTAGTAGCCACCGGTTTGCTGCTCATGCTGGCCGGATGTGGTTCATCTCCTCCTGAGCCCGGCCCCGTGTTCGACAACGAGGGCGGCGCTGCGCTCACGTGCATGAAACATCAGCCGGCATCGCCAGGAGCGCGATACACAGACCCAGCCCTCAGAAACACCAACGAAATATTCAACGTGCTGCGCTACTACACAGCCAACGGCAACAAACCCTACTGTGACAGAAACCCGGCGACAGGCATCGACAAAGAATGGGCACAACTCTATCTCGCCCAAGGCGCAGCCCGGTCAAACGTAGCTCCCATCCTGAACCACTAACAACACTCATTAACCAGGACGAACCCACTCGCGAAATCAACCGCACCCCAGTTGCCTGGGGGGCTGGCGGCGTAACACGGCTGTGGATGACCTGTTCGGCACCCACACGCTGCCATCACGATCAGGCCCGACGGCGGCAGCTGAGGAGTCCTCTAATGCAGCTGATTCTGGGTGGCGGCCAAGCCCTGGGCGAGCAGTTGCTCGACGGCGTCGGCGCAGCGGTCCACCAACAGGTCCAGCTCGCGGCGCTGCCCGAGGGAGAAGTCGCGCAGCACGAAGTCGGCCGGATCCATCCGGCCCGGCGGGCGGCCGATACCGAAGCGCACCCGCAGGTAGTCCCGGCTGCCCAGGGACGCTGAGATCGAACGCAGCCCGTTGTGCCCACCCTCGCCACCGCCGCGCTTGAGCTTGAGCACGCCGTGGTCGAGGTCCAAGTCGTCGTGGATGACCACCACGTCGGTCGGCGGGACGGTGAAGAACCGCGCCGTGGCCGCGACCGCCGGCCCGGAGACGTTCATGAAGGAGCGCGGGCGGACCAGCACCGCACGCCGCCCGGCCAGCCGCGTTTCCAGGACGTCAGCCCCGGCCTTGTGCGACCTGAAACGCCCACCCACCCGGCGGGCCAGCTCATCGACCACCATGGCCCCGACGTTGTGCCGGTTGCCGGCGTAGCCGGGGCCGGGGTTGCCCAGCCCCACCACAAGGGCGACCTCCCCGGCGACCTGGTCGGTGCTGCCGTCAGCGGTCACGGCGTCACCGAAGGCCCGTCAGGCCTGCTCGTCGGCGGGATCAGCCGCTGCGGATGCCGTCTCCTCTTCGGGGGCACCCTCGGCTGCGAGGTCTTCGGCGGTCGGGGCGGCGACGACATTGACCACGAGGTACTCCGGATCGGTCCGCAGCTCCACACCTGGCGGCAGCACGACCTCGCTGGCCAGTACCCGGGTGCCGACCGTGGCGCCCTCCACTGAGACCTCGAACTCGTCGGGGATCGACAGCGCATCTGCCTCGACCTGCAGGGTTACCAGCTCCTGGGTGACCAGGGTGTCCGGGGCGGCGTTGCCGGTGACGACGAGGTAGACGTCCACCACGACCTTCTCGCCGCGCCGGATGACCAGCAGGTCGACGTGCTCGATGTAGCGGCGGAGGGGATGCACGGTGACGGTCTTGGTCAGCGCGAGCTGCGGCCGGCCGTCCACCTCGAGGCTCAGCACGGCGTTGCTGCCCTGCTCTCGCATCACCCGCGCGAACTCCAGGGCGGGCAGCGCCACATGCTGCGGATCGCTACCGTGCCCGTAGAGCACTGCGGGGATCTTGCCGGCGCGCCGGGTGCGGCGGGCAGCGCCCTTGCCGAACTCGGTGCGCGGCTCGGCAGCGAGACGGACCTCGGACACGGTGGACTCCTTCGCGGGTTCGAGGCGCGACGCCGGTGGGCGCGACGCCGGATCGAGGTCGGCGGGCCTGCGGCGGTGGCAGCGCCCACCTTCGTGACCGGCATACGGGCGCGCCCGAACTCACATATCGCGAGCAGGACACCGCCGCGTCGATCACGAAGAGCGCCGGGCTCTCCCTCGCCGAGGCAACCCATCAAGTATAGGCGCGCCGCGCTCATCCGCTCGACACGAGGGTGACCCACCGCTGGGGTCAGGCATTGCCGTCGAACAGGCTGGTGACCGATCCGCCCTCGAAGACCTCATGGATCGCGCGGGCCAGCAGCGGAGCGATGGACAGTACCGTCATCGCGGGAAAGCGCTTCTCGTCTGCGATGGGCAATGTGTTGGTGAAGATGATCTCGCGGGCACCGCAGGTGGCCAGCCGCTGGCTGGCCGGGCCGGACAACACCCCGTGAGTGGCGGCGACCACCACGTCAGTAGCGCCGCCATCGAGCAGCGCATGCACCGCACTGGCCACCGTGCCGCCGGTATCGATCATGTCGTCGATCACCACGCAGAGCCGGCCGTCGATGTCACCGACTACTCGGTTGGCGACCGCATGGTTGGGCCGTCGCGGGTCGCGGGTCTTGTGGATGAACGCCAGCGGCGTATTGCCGAGGGTCTCGGCCCAGCGCTCGGCCAGCCGCACCCGGCCGGAGTCCGGCGACACCACGGCTAACTCACGCCCGGCGTAGGTGTTCTTGATGTGGTTGGCCAGCACCGGCAGCGCGAACAGGTGGTCCACCGGGCCATCGAAGAAGCCCTGGATCTGCGACGTGTGCAGGTCCACCGTCATGATCCGGTCCGCGCCGGCGACCTTGAACAGGTCCGCGACGAGCCGGGCGGAGATGGGCTCGCGCCCCCGGTGCTTCTTGTCCTGGCGGCTGTAACCCCAAAACGGCATCACTGCGGTGATCCGCTTGGCCGACGCGCGCTTGAGCGCGTCCACCATGATCAACTGCTCCATGATGGCATCGTTGATCGGGGCGGCGTGGGCCTGCACGACGAAGGCATCGCAGCCGCGGACCGACTCCTCGAACCGGACGAAGATCTCACCGTTGGCGAAGGAGTAGGCCGACTGCGGGGTGATGGCAACGTCGAGGTGCTTGGCCACCTCCTCGGCCAACTCTGGGTGGCAGCGCCCGGAGAAGAGCATCAGGCTCTTTTTCGAGATCGCCGACATCGGGGAAAGGCTCATGCTCGCTCCTGCCGCGTCGGATCACCATCGGCCTGCTGCGCCCGCTTCGCCGCCTCCGCCGCGGGCGTCCCCGGCCGCCGCCGGCTCACCCAGCCCTCGACATTGCGCTGGCGACCGCGGGCGACGGCCAGCGCCCCCGCCGGCACGTCCTCGGTGATGACCGAGCCAGCCGCCGTGTACGCGCCGTCGCCGACGGTCACCGGGGCCACGAACATGTTGTCCGCACCGGTCCGGGCGTGCGCACCCACGGTGGTGCGGTGTTTGGCCACCCCGTCATAGTTGACGAACACGGTCGCTGCGCCGACGTTGCTGCCCTCGCCGATCGTCGCGTCCCCGACATAGCTCAGGTGCGGCACCTTCGCCCCCGGTCCCAGCTGCGCGTTCTTGGTCTCCACGAAGGTGCCGACCTTGGCCCGCTCGCCGATCTGGCTGCCCGGCCGCAGGTAGGCGAACGGGCCGAGCTGCGCCCCGTCAGCGACGATCGCGCCGACCGCGTGGGTGCGTACCACGGTGGCGCCCGCGCCGATGGTGCAACCGGACAGGGTCGAGTCGGGCCCGATCGCCGTAGCCGGACCGACCACTGTGCCTGCGTGCAGCTGCACCCCAGGATGCAGCACGACGTCGGGGGCGAGTTGCACGTCGGCGTCCAGCCACACTGAGGCCGGATCGACGACGGTGACCCCGGCGCGCATCCAATGCTCCAGCAGCCGCCGGTTCAGCTCCGCGCCCAGGGCGGCCAGCTGTACCCGATCGTTCACCCCGGCCACCAGCCACGGGTCTGCGCAGGCGTGCACACCGACCGGCAGCCCGCTGCCCCGGACCAGACCCAGCACATCGGTCAGGTACAGCTCGCCTTGGCTGTTGGAGAGGTTCAGCTGGCACAGCGCATCGCGTAGCGCCACGGCGTCGAAGGCGTACACCCCAGAGTTGATCTCGGTGATGGCTCGCTGCGCCGGGGTGGCGTCACGATGCTCGACGATGCCGGTGACCGCACCTGACGGGTCACGCAGCACCCGACCGTAGCCGGTCGGGTCGGCCACCACTGCGGAGAGCATGGTCATGGCGTGTCCGGTGCGGTGGTGCTCGGCAATCAGCCCGGACAGCGTGGGGGTGTCCAGCAGCGGTACGTCGCCGTAGCTGACCAGCACCGTCCCGGACAGCCCGGCGGGCAGGATGTCCAGTGCACAGCAGACCGCGTGGCCGGTGCCGTGCTGGACAGCTTGGACGGCAGCGCGCACGTCGCGGTCCAGTGCGGTGGCGAGCACGCGCAGGTGGGCGTGCACGGCGTCCCGGCCGTGGCCGATCACCACCACCAGATGCTCGGGAGCCAGCCCGGCGACAGCCCGCACTGCGTGTTCCACCAGGGGACGGCCGGCCATCGGGTGTAGCACCTTGGGGATCGCGGAGTGCATCCTGGTGCCCTCGCCGGCCGCCAGCACGATCGCTGTTGTGAGGCTCCCGCCTGGGAGCATCAGCCTGCCCCTTCCCCATTTCGATGTGGTCGATCCCCCCGGTAGCGCGGATCCTACGGGGCGCGGTGCTCCCAGAGCGGTCGCGGTCGCATTCGGTGTCTACCCAGCGGCCCGGAGACTGGGCAGCGCTCCGCCGCCAGGATTCGAACCTGGACCATCGGAACCAAAATCCGAGGTGCTGCCTTTACACTACGGCGGACGAGCGGGCCAGACCCGCGGCCACATGGTGACACAGTCCAGTCCTCCCCAGCGTCCTGGATGCAGAACGCGGTCAATCGGGCCGCATAGCGGCAGGCTGCTCAGAGCGCAGCTGCCGCGGCGTTGGCGGGGCGGGCATCGGGCCGATAATCTACGATCTCGTTAGTTATGCCATGACCCGTCACCTGCGGTTCCGCCACGGGCGCGAGCATGGTGGCACCCCCTGCTGTCGCGGGTGGTCGCCGCACCCCTGACGCCACGAGGAGCACCAGCGATGACGCTGACCGCCGGAGATAGCCACCAGCGCACGGACCCCGAGCCGATTCTCTCCGGTCAACGGACGTTGGGACCTCAGATCCTCGTGTACGTGTTCGTGCTCGCCCCCTTGGTGGCCCTGATAGCTGCGGTGCCGGCCGCCTGGGGGTGGGGGCTGCTGGGCTGGATTGACGTCGCGCTCTTCGTGGCCATGTACTACATCAGCTGCCTCGGGGTGACGGTCGGGTACCACCGTCACTTCACCCACGGCTCGTTCAAGGCCAAGCGGTGGTTGCGGGTCGGCCTGGCGGTGTTGGGCAGCACCGCCATGCAGGGGCCGCTGCTGCATTGGGTGGCCGACCACCGGCGCCACCACGCGTTCTCTGACAAGGAGGGCGACCCGCATTCGCCATGGCTGTTCGGCACCTCCCCGCTCGCGGTGGCCAGGGGCTTCTGGCATGCCCACATGGGCTGGTTGTTCAACCGGGACCTGTCCAACCCACGCCGGTTTGTCCCGGACCTGCTGGCCGACCGGACGATGGTGCGGGTCAGCAAGTTGTTCTGGCTGTGGACCGGGATCTTCCTCGTGCTGCCTGGAATCATCGGCGGGCTGCTCACCTGGTCGTGGTGGGGCGCGGTGACCGGGCTGTTCTGGGCTGGGCTGGTACGGGTCTCGTTCCTGCACCACGTCACCTGGGCGGTGAACTCGGTGTGTCACATGATCGGCAGCCGGCCGTTCGCCTCGCGCGACAAGGCCGCGAACTTCTGGCCGATGGCAATCCTGTCCGCCGGGGAGTCCTGGCACAACCTGCACCACGCTGACCCGACGTCGGCTCGGCACGGCGTGCTGCGGGGGCAGATCGACATGTCGGCCCGGGTGATCTGGTTGTTCGAGAAGCTCGGCTGGGCGTGGAACGTGCGCTGGCCGACTCCGCAGCGGCTGGCGAAGCTCGCGGCAAGGAACTGAGCGGGTTTACCCCCCGGCGCCCTGACACGGGCCCGCTCCGCCCATACGATGTACGGGAGCGGCGGACACGCTCACGGTGGGGGCCGCTGGCCACCGGGTACTTCGCTGTGTCATCGCTGGGTGACTATCCGCATTCAGATGGGGCGTGGAAGGCGGTTGCGCCATCAGGGTGAGACTCTAAAGCGTGACGCTGAGCAGGTAACGCGTGGCGGTGCGTGGTAGATATACGCAGTGTGGGATGGGGCGATCCCACGTAAGGGGACAGTTTCGCTCGCGGGAAGAGGTTCGGTCACTGGCCGAGCCTACTTGCCGTGTGCGTTCCGCAACATTCAGTTGAGTCACGGCAGGGGGCCCGTCTCGATGCAGTTCGTTGCAGGTAACACCCAACCGGCAGGAACCCAGGCTCGTCGTTCGGGATCGGGAGGTGTCACGACGTTCGATCCCGACGTCCGCGTAGCGGTGGTGGGCTACGGCTATTGGGGTTCCAAGCATATGCGGGTGCTCAGCAGCATGCCGGGTGTGCACGTGACCATCGTCGAGCAGGATCCCGAGCGGATCGCGGAGGCGAGGCGAAGCTACCCCGCGGCGGAATCGGCACACTGTCTTGGCGACGTGCTGCAGCGGGTGGACGCGGTGGTCGTCGCGACCCCGCCTTCCACGCACGCTGAGGTCGCCCTGCAGGCGCTGCGCCACGGGCGGCATGCCTTGGTAGAGAAGCCGCTGGCCATGACGGTCGATGACGCGCAGCAGATGGTCGACTCGGCGGCGGCCAGCGGCGTGCACCTGATGGCCGGTCACACCTTCGAGTACAACGCGGCCGTCTGGAAGCTGAAGGAGATCATCGACTCCGGAGAGCTCGGCAGGGTCCTCTACATTGATGCCGCCCGGCTGTCCCTGGGCAAGTACCAGCGCGACTGCAACGTTATCTGGGACCTCGCCCCGCACGACATCTCGATCGCATCGTTCTTGCTCGATGAGGTTCCCAGGACCGCCTGGGTATGGGCCAAACGGCACGTCGGGCACCGCCACGCCGACGTGGCCTACTTGCGGCTGGACTTCGAGCAGGCTGCCACCCACGCATTCGTGCACGTCAGCTGGTTGGACCCGTGCAAGGTCCGGCGGGTCACCGTGGTCGGCGAACGCAAGATGGCCGTCTACGACGACATGTCGGACAACGAGCGTATCCGGGTGTACGACATCGGCGTCGATCCAGCGGATCCGGATGACCACGGTGAGTCGCACGCTATGCCGGTGTCCTACCGGACCGGAGACATCGTCTCACCATACGTGCAGTTCAATGAGCCACTCTTGGTTCAGGACAGCCACTTCATCGAGTGCATTCGTACCGGTGCCAAGCCGAACACATCCGGTGAGCGCGGGTTGGACATCGTGCGGGTCCTGGCCGCCACCGACGTTGCCGAGGCCACCGGGCGCCCGGCCCTCATCGCAGGCAGCACCGCCTCAGCTGGGGCGGACTTCGTGCGGGTGGTGGCCTCATGACCGGCAGCGCCAGTATTCCCTTTCTCGACCTGCCAGGTGTGAACAACGGGCTGCGCGAGGAGTTCGACCTGGCCTGGAAGACCGTGCTGGACCACGGTGGCTACATCGGTGGCCCGGAGGTCGAGCGTTTCGAGCGCGAGTTCGCGACCTACTGCGCGACGCGGGCCTGCGTCGGGGTAGCCAACGGCACCGACGCGCTG
Organism: Pseudonocardiaceae bacterium; assembly: GCA_035463315.1. GTDB lineage: Bacteria > Actinomycetota > Actinomycetes > Mycobacteriales > Pseudonocardiaceae. Next base: position 7,991 of record DATHTJ010000097.1, on the reverse strand, counting down.
GAACTCATCCTCGCCGGCCTCGGAATCGGGCGCGGCGACGAGGTCATCGTCCCGGCGAACACGTTCATCGCCACGGCCGAGGCGGTCTGCGCGACCGGCGCACGACCTCGGTTCGTGGACGTGTGTCCCGATACCCTGCTGATCGACCCGGACGCGGTGGAAGCGGCGATCAACCCCTCGACGGCCGCGGTCATCGCCGTGCACCTGTACGGCCAGATGGTGGATCCCGAGCGAATCTCGGCAATCGCCGCTGCCCACGGGCTGGCCCTCATCGAGGACGCCGCGCAAGCGCACGGTGCCCGGCACCGGGGGGCTACCGCCGGCAGCGTGGGCGTCGCCGCTGGGTTCAGCTTCTATCCCGGCAAGAATCTCGGTGCCCTGGGCGACGGCGGCGCGGTGGTCACCAGCGATCTCGCTCTGGCCGAGAAGATCCGCAGCATGGCCAACCACGGGCGGTCTGCGGCCGACCGCCACCGGCACGAGCTCGTCGGGCGAAACAGCAGGCTCGATACGTTGCAGGCGGCGTTGCTGTCGGCCAAACTGCCCCGGCTGGACGCCGGCAATGCCCGGCGCGCGGCGGCGATGGCGGCCTACCGGGAGATGCTGCCGCAGCGCTGCACGCCGGTGTCAGTGCAGCCGGGCGCCGAACCCGTGTACCACCTCGCGGTCATCCAGGTGGATGACCGGCGCCAGGTCGGCGAGGCGCTGACCGCGGCCGGCATCGGGTGGGGCGTGCACTACCCCATCCCCTGCCATCAGCAGCCGGCCCTGGCTACCTCCCACGCTGCCCAGAAACTACCCGTGGCAGAGGCGGCGGCTGGCCGGATCCTCTCCGTTCCGATGTCCCCGACCCTGACCGTCGAGCAGGTTGCCCGGGTCTGCGATGTGCTCGGAGGTGCGCTGTGACGAACGCTGGAAAGGTCTTCCGTTACGGGTCGAGTGAGTCCAATGGACACTCGACCGCTTCCCCAGAGCAGCCGCGGCAGTCCGCGGAGGCCGGCGACGTGGTGCCGCCGCAGCGCTCGGCGAGCTGGACCGAGCCTGCCGCGGATCCCGGCGGTGGCGGTGGGGTGACGGCGCGCCTGGTCCTGGTGGCGCTGATACTCACCCTGCTCGGCACAGCTGCCGGATTGGTCGGCGTGCTGGTCTTGCCGAAAACCTACGGGGCGCGGGCGGAGATTCTCTACCCCATCAGCCAGGACCAGCAGGGTGGCGACCCGCTTCGGCAGGATCGCCACCTCAGCACTCAGCTCGTGTACTTGAAGAGCCGCGCTGTCCTCGACCCGGTCGCGCAGCAGCAGGGGCGATCGTTCAAGGATCTGGACCAGGACGTGAGTGTGAAGGTCCTCCAGACCAGCGAGGTCATCCAGGTCGAGGCCCGGGGGTCCACCAAGGAGGCCGCGAGGCAGACGCTGCAGGCTGTTATGGATGGGTACCTGGCGCTTGCCGGCAAGCCCAGCGGGGTGACCCGCAACCTCGAGACCCAGCTCGTTGAAGCGCGGGCGAACACCGCTCAGCTCCAAGCGCAGGAGCAGCAGCGCACGACTGAGGTGTTGGCTGGAACCGCCACCCAGGCTTCCCTCACCGAAACCCGGACGCAGCTCACCGCGTCTTTGGATCGGGAGAAGGCGATCCAGGCCCGGATCGACGAGATCAACCTCACCGGCAGGTCGGGACCGATCGCCCAACTGCTGACACAGCCCTACGCGCTGTCTGAGCCGGTAAGCCCGCAGCCGCTGATCGCGGCCAGCATCGGCACGCTGATGGGGCTACTCGTGGCTGGTGGGGTCGTGGCAGTGAGTGCCCGGCGCCGGACGAGGCAGTGAGGGCCGGGCTGTGGCCGCCCTGCCGGTGACAGCATTCGAGTACGAAGCCCCCACCACCACAGCGCGCAACTCGGCGACCGTTGCCGGCTGGACGCTGGTCAGCAGGGCCACCGGGTTGCTCCGCGTGGTGGTGATCGGCGCGGTGCTGGGTCCCACCTATTTCGCCAACGCCTTCCAGGCCGGCTACGTCGTCCCGAACCTGGTGTTCACGTTGATCGCCGGGCCAGTGCTCGCGATGGTGCTGGTGCCCGGCGTGGTCCGCGCGGTGGGTGTCGGCGGCTTGTCCCGGGCCAGAGAGGTGTTCGGCCGGGTGACCGGGTGGATGCTCGCCGTCTCGGCCGCGGTCGTCGCGCTACTGATGATCCTCTCCCCGGCGGTGGCCTGGACGCTGACCTTCGGGATCCCCGACCCCGCGCAGCGGGCTCGGGCCCTGTGGCTCACCACGTTGCTGGTCCTGCTTGTCGCACCGCAGGTTCTGCTGTACACCCTGTTGCACCTGGGCATGGCCGCTCAGCAGGCCCGTGGACGTTTCGCGCTTGCAGCGGGCGCACCGGCCGTGGAGAACGTCATCCTGATCCTGACGGTGGTGCTGGCCGGCTGGTACTACGGGACGGGACTCGACGTCGACAACGTGCCGGCCGAGCTGGTGATCGTGCTCGGGGTGGGTAGCACGGCAGCCGTCGCGGTGCACGCGGCACTGCAGCTGTTCGGCACCGCACGGGTGGGCTTGCTGACCCGCCCGTCGATGGGTTGGCGATATGACCCCGAGGCCCGCGCGGTCACCCGCAGGCTGATGCGCTCCGTCGGCGTGGCGGCCTGGCCGGCTGCGGCGATGTACGTGCTGTTCGCACTGGCCGGCACGGTGCCGGGTGGTGTTTTCGTCGTGCAGCTGTCCTACGCCGTCTTCTATTCGCTGTCCTACGTCAGTGCCCGTGCGGTGTCGATGGCTGCGCTCCCCGGGCTGGCCCACGCCGCCCACCGCGAGGACGGTGTCATCTTCGGCTCGGCGTGGCGTCAAGGCCTGTCCTACGCCATCATCGCCAGCCTGCCGCTGCTGGTGTTGCTCGCGGTGCTCTCCGGACCCACCGCGAACATTCTCGCCAATGGCGAGCTGCGGAATGCGGCTCTGATCGGGGTACTCGCCACTTGCCTGGGGGTGGTGGCGGTGGCTCAGATGGTCGGGGGGGTGCACGACATCGGCCGCCAGGCGCTGTTCGCGCGCCTCGACGACCGCATTCCGCGACGGGCCAGCGAGGTGGCCTTCGTCGTGATGCTGGTGGTCGCCGTCGCGACCCTGCTGCTGCCCGCCGAGGGGTCGCGGCTCGTCTGGCTGGTCGGCGCCATCCTGGCCGGTGAGCTTGCCGCCGCCGGGATGGTGCTCGTTGCGCTGCGCCGGGCGATCCAACCCGAGCGGTTCATCGAGTTCCGACCCCTTGCCGGCGCCCTGATGGCCACGGTCGCGATGCTGCCGGTGGCCGCTGCAGCGTGGTGGTTGCAGCACGTCACGAGCATCGGCCGGCTCGGAGACCTGGTACTTCTCACCCTGGGTGGTGCCTTGGCACTAGGGGTCTATGTCCTCGGGGTCTATGTCCTGGTACTCCGTGTCGCGGTGCCGCGAAGGATCGGTGGTGGGTCATGACCCGAACGCTTCCGCCCGGCCCTGGCCCCAGTCCCGCCGCCGGCGGGAGTGACCTGGTCCCTGGCGCTGGGGAGAGCCGCTCAATCCCGGTGATCAGCGGCTGGCTCGGGCTGGGAGCTGCTGGCTGCGTCCTGGTCGGCGGGGTCCTCGCGGTGGCGGCCGGGCCGCTGCTCGTTCTCACCGTCATCGGGGTGTTGGCCCTGGTCGCGCTGTTCGCCGCGGCGGCGTATCGGCCGATCTTCGCGACGTACGCCTACCTGGGCACCCTGCCCATCCTTGCCGGCATCGACCGCGGCAACCTCATCCCGCTGGTGCGCCCCAACGAGGCGTTGCTGGCCGTGCTGCTGGCCGGGGCGGTGGTCGGCGGTTACCTCCGATGGTGCCGGGGCGACCGGGTACCACTACGGCTGCATCAACTCGACATCCCGATCGGTGTCTTCCTGCTGATGTCGACGGCGTGGCCGCTGCTGTCACTGATGTTGCGCGGGCAGACGCCGGCGACCTCCGACCTGGTCGCTGTGCTGCCGGTCTGCAAACTCGTCGCCATCTACCTGCTGGTGCGCTTGTCCGTCAGTACCGAGGCCCAGCTGGTGCGGTGCTTCCGGCTGATTATCTGGCCGGGGGCCGTGGTTGCGGTGATCGCAATCCTGCAGACCCTGAACTTCGGCCCGGTCGTGGCGATGCTGCAGGCCGTCTGGACGCCAGACAGCAACGTGGCCGCACTCGCCGAGCGGGGCACCACGACGCTCGGCTCGCCACTGGCCACCGGCGACTACATCATCATCTGCTTGACCCTGGTGATCTGCTGCGCGGTTCGGGGGCTGCTGGGTTACCGGGAGCGGTTGGTGCTGGGAGCCGTGCTCGGTGCGGGCGTGCTGGCCGCAGGCCAGTTCTCCACCTGGATCTCCGCGATCGTGGCGGCCGGGTTCATCCTGTGGCGCTTCGGCACGGTGCGCCGCGGCTCGATGCGGTTCCTGTGGCTCGTCCCGCTCGCGTTCGCGTTCGGCGCGCCAGCGTTGATCAACCGGTTGCAGGGGTTCGGCGAGTACGGAGTGCCGCGCAGCTGGATCGGCCGCTGGAACAACCTGTCCAACTTCTACCTACCGAGGTTCGACTTCATCAACGTCCTGCTCGGGGTATCACCCAACTCGGTGCTGCCGGCACCCGAGAGATGGCGTGAGGTCATCTACCTGGAGGGCGGCTACCTGCAGTTCCTCTGGATCGGCGGGATCCCGCTGCTGGCCGCTTTCCTCTGGCTGGCGGTCGCGGTGCTGCGCAGGACCAGGGAGCTCATGGAGCGGCCGGGCGCCGTCGGGGTGGCGGCCTCGGCGCTGTGGGTCTGCTGGTGGTTCGTGCTCATCCTCACCGTCATCGATCCGCATTTGACGCTCCGCGGTACCGGGGACGTGCTTTTCATGCTGATGGGAATCACCACGGGGAGGCTCAGTGTCCAGCAGCGTTGATCAAGTGCGCTTGCCCGCTCGGTGGGAACCGGTGGCCCGGCGCGCCGTCGATCTCACAGTGGTCTTGGTTGCCTTGCTGGTGCTCGTGATCCCGATGCTGATCATCGCCCTGGCGATCAGGCTCGGGACTCCGGGCCCGGCGCTGTATCGCCAGCAGCGGATAGGCCAGGGTGGCCGGCCGTTCACGATGTACAAGTTCCGCACCATGCGGCTAGGTGGCTCCGATGCGCAGCACCGGGAGCTCATTGCTCGCGAACTGCGCGGTGAGGACACCTCGGTCGGCGGCAGCTGGAAGATCGACAGTGACCCGCGGGTGACCCGGCTCGGCTCGATCCTGCGCCGCACGAGCGCCGACGAGCTTCCCCAGCTCCTCAACGTCCTGCGGGGCCAGATGGCGCTGGTCGGCCCCCGCCCGTGCCTGGAGTGGGAAAAAGAGATGTTCCCGCCCAAGTACGCCGGGCGGTTCGACGTCCCGCCCGGCCTCACCGGGCTCTGGCAGGTCAGCGGGCGCAGCACGATGGGCACGCTGGAGATGTTGGAACTCGATCTGACCTATGTGCGTAGCTGGAGTTTCTGGACCGATCTCATGATCCTGGTGCGAACTGTCCCGACGCTGCTGCGGGGGCATGGCGCACGCTGACCAAAGATCGTCTGCTGGCAGCAGAGGGGGAGCCTTGACCGCCATCACTGCGTCGATTTTCGCAATCCCGCGACTACCGCGCCGGGCCCGGGCGGCCCTGCTCACGGTCCACGTCGCGGTCTCAGTCGGGTGGCTCGGACTCGACGGTGCTCTGGTGGCGCTGGAGGTGACCGGCCTGTCCGCCGGTGACCCGGTGGTGCAGGGCGGCATTGCCGCCGCGATGGGCACGCTCGCCTCGTGGGTGCTGATTCCGGTGGTGTTCATGTCGTTGGTCAGCGGACTGGTGCTCGCGCTGTCCACCCCATGGGGCTTGGTGCGGCACTGGTGGGTGCTCGCCAAGTGCGGGATCGCCGTCGCGTTGACCGCAACCGGGCTGCTGTTGATGCTGCCTCGGCTGGATCAGATCGTCGCCGGAGAAGGTGAGCCGGTCCAGATGCAGACGCTGCTCGCGAGGTCACTCGCGCTGGTGCTGCTACTCGCGGCGACGGGGCTCTCGGTGGTCAAACCGTGGGGCAAGACACCGCACGGTCGAGTGGTGCAGGCGGCCGGCAAGCGGCCCGCAAAACGGCCGGATCACCTGGTTCAGCAGAAATAGCGGTACAGCAGCGCGCCGGCCTGCCTGGTCACCTCGTCCGGTACCGCATCATCGGTGAGCAGCCGGGTGAGCTCACCGAGCATCGGGCCAGCCTCGGAGCTGCTGCGTGCCTGTTCTCCACCGGCGCGCAGCGTCACGATGGTGCGCTGCTCGGTAGCCCACTTGCGCTTGTACGCGATCAGTCCTGGCTGGTCGAGGTCGCTGAGCCCCCAGTCGACGAGCCGGGCGCCCCGTTCGACCCCCCAGCGGATCCCGGCCCAGAAGATCGCGTCGTTCGGGCGCAGGGCCAGGTGTTCGTGGCGCGACGCGCCGAATTTGTAGTAGAGCACGTTGCCCCAGGTGAGGAAAACCGCGCCGGCGATCAGCTCGTCGCCGGCCTGCGCGAGCATCGTCACGACCGCGTCACCGGGCGAGAATGCCTCCCAGATGTGGTCGAACAGCTCGCAGGGCTGGGCGAGGAGCCGGTACTTGCGCTTGCGCAGCGAGACATGCAACCCGTGAAACCGGCGCACGGCGTCCAGGCCGGTGTGCGCCTCGACCCGGACACCGGCGCGTTCGGAGATCGCGATATTGCGGCGAGCATGCTGGGACAGCCGCTGCCGGATCTCCTCGGCGCTGCCATCCAGCGGCGTACCGTGCCACGCAGCTGTGGCGACCCGCTCGAAGCGGGGGTCGCCGACGGGTACGGCAGTGTCGAAGCACCGCAGTGTCAACGGAGCAGTGGCGGTGATGACCCCGTCCACGAGGGCCTTCCAGTCGACCTGGTCATCGATGAGCGGCTCGGCCCGGTCGGAGAACGGCAGGCTGGATAACCGGTCGCCGCGGATGTCGCTGATGGGGACCCAGGCCAGTCCCGCGCGTGGTGCTCCGTCCCAGCCCAGGAGAATGCTGCTGGCCGGGGTGAAGCCGTAGGTGGCGCACACCGCGTCGATCCACGGCGGCGAGGTGAACACGCTGCCGTGCGGGCCTAGGGCGAGCCGGCGCCAGCGGGGATCGCTGCGGGGATCGGCGAGCACGGTCTCCGGCTCACCTGCGGACGTGGCAAAGGTGTTCACGGCGGTGACGGTACCGATTCGGGTGGCGTCAGGCGCGGAGCTGGAAGGGAGGCGGTGTGCTGGCGTGTCGCACCGAGGTTTGCAGGGTGGTGAGCATGTCGTTGATGGTGATGGCATCCGGGTCACGGTGCAGGGCCAGACCCCGCCGGGCGAGCTCGGTGGCCAGCTCATGCTGATGGTCATCAACCTGCTCACCCCGGGCACTGTCCCGGATAGCCAGGATCGGGTACCGCCCGGCATCCAGCGTGGCCAGCGCCGACCCGGTGCCAGCATGACTGATCACAATGTCCGCACCGGCCAGCGCGGTAGCCAGCTCCGTTGCGGGCAGTACCGGAATGGCCTGGATCGGCAGGTCGGCGACCGGGGTGTCCCCGGTCTGCCACAGCACCTCCACCGCAAGCCCCGTCGCCTCCTGCAGCGCACCCTGCGGTGCCAGCAGCGGCGCGAGGTGCTCGAACAACCGCCGAAACGGATACTGGGTGGCCGCCCCCGCCGTCACCACCACCCGCACCACCCCCTCGGGCACTCGCGGCAGCGCGACCGGTTCGTAACCGTCGAACACACTGCCCGCGTAACCCCACCACCGGCCCGCCCACCGCGGGTACTGGGTGTAGGTACGCACCCCCGGCACCCACTGCAGGACCCGCCCGGTCAGCGACGGCGCGCTCACCCGCGTCGCACTCTCGATGTAGTGACACTCCACACCCCGCGCCGCCAGATAAGGCAAGTACCCCAGCGCGATCCCCGACCCCGTCGACACCGCCCTGGTCAAC
>DATHTJ010000096.1:0-6945 GCA_035463315.1 Pseudonocardiaceae bacterium | reverse complement strand
CCTGATCACCGGTGCCGAACACTTCGCCGAGACGGTGATCACCGCCCGGGCAGGCGATCTCCAGCGATCTCAGTCGGGACCGTTTCGTGCCCCGGCGGAGCGCGTTTAGCACGCTGGCGAACTCGGGCAGCGACGTCGGATCGACGAGTACCACGGGGTCGTAGCTCTCGGTTCCTCCCACTAGTCACCTACCTTGACACATCGGGCCTTGCTCGGCGATCCGCACGGAAGTCCAATGGCCGCCCGATCTTGCTGAGGTAGAGCGGATTGATCCAGTTCATAGGGCGCTGGCCGGGACGGGCGGTCATCACAGGTCACCCAGCCCCAGTCGCCACGCCTCCTCGACGGCGCGTTCGGATGCGGTGGCCCGGGTGTAGCGGTCGATCATGTCGCGGCGGGTCCAGCCGGCCACCGCCATCAGCCCGCCCTCGGAGCCCTCGGCGGAGAGCCACCGTTGTGCGGCGGTGTGCCGGGTGACGTGGGGGTGGAAGTCGGGGATGCCGGCCAGCTCGGCGCGGTACTTCAGCGCGACGTACAGCCCGTCGTAACTGAGGCCCTTGCCCCGGTCGCCCAGCCACAGCGCCGCAGTGCCGGCCAGCCGGTGGGAGCGCCGCAGCCGTAGGTAGCGGTCGATGGCGCGGCCGGTCTGCGCCCCGAAGGGCACCGGGCGGCCCTTGCCGCCCTTGCCGCGCCGCACGATGGCCAGGCCGCGAGTCAGGTCGACGTCACCCGTGCCCATCGCCACCACCTCACCGGCCCGGACGATGGCCTCCAGCATGAACCGCACGATGGCCTCATCCCGGCGGTCCCGGAACTCCCGCCCGGTGCATGCCTTGACCAGCGCGCGGCACTGGTCGTCGGTCAGCCGGGGCACCACCTTGACGTCCAGCTTCGGCGGCTTGAGGCCGAGCAGCTCGTCCCGGACGGTCTCGCCTTCATCGGCGCACCACGCGGAGAACCGGCGGAGCGCCAGTTGCCGGGCTCGCGCGGTAGCGGCCTCGGCGCCGGAGTCCAGCACGGTGGCGATGAAGGCGTTCACGGTGGCCCGGTCCAGCACCGCTGGAGCATCCTGCGCGGCACACCAGGCCAGGAACTGGCCCACCCCGGCGGTGTAGCTCTTCACGGTCTGGGGGCTCTTGCGCTCGGCGCGCAGGTGCACCGTCCAGGACTCCAGCAGCGCCGCCAGATCGGGTATCACGGGGGTAACCGGCATACTGATATCTTGACTAGCTACGGCATGCTTGTCGAGTCTTGCCCTCAGATCGGGTAAAAAGACCTGGTCACAGCACCTGAAGCGGGGTTTTGCTCAGTCCAGGTAGTCGAGCAGTACCTGCATTGGCACCACTGCCACCGACCGATCGGGGCGCACCAGCCGGTCGGGTATCTCATTCTCGTCGCCGACGGTCTACACAATCTCATCGGCGGGCTGGCGGTCGGGAGCGCCTTCATCCTGGACACGAGGCTGGGTCTCATCACGTGGCTCGTCGCCGCTGCCCATGAGGTGCCGCAGGAACTCGGCGACTTCGGCATCCTTGTGCACAGCGGCTGGAGCCCGCGCCGCGCGCTGGTCTACAACGTGGCCTCGGCCCTGACCTTCCCCCTTGGCGGCATCGCGGCGTATGCCCTGGCCGGCAGCGTGGAGGTCACGGTCCTCGTGCCGTTCGCCGCCGGTAACTTCATCTACATCGCCGCCGCAGACCTGCTGCCGCGGGTCACCGCTCAGGAGAGCCCTGGCGACAAGGTGGTGCACACGGCCAGCTTCGTCACCGGCCTGGGGGTCCTCTACCTACTGGCGTGGGCGGTGGGGTGAGCCCGACCAGGCTGCCACTGCCGCGGGGCGTGACGCAGCTCTTACCACCGTCTCGCGGGCGTCAGTCGCTGAGCCGCCCAGCCACCTCCTGCCGCGCCCAGGCCAACAGCCGCTCGGCCGGCACCGCCCCGACCTGACGGGCAACCTCACACCCACCGCGCAGCAGGAGAAGGGTGGGGATGCTCCTCGCCTGGAAGCGGGCGGCCACCCTCGGGGACTCGTCGACGTTGACCTTGACCGCCTTGAGTTGCCCAGCCAGCTCCCGGGCCACGCGTTCGACCGCAGGCGCGACCATCCGGCACGGTCCGCACCACGGCGCCCAGAGGTCCACCAGCACTGGCACCCGGGCTGCCTCCGCGACCTCGGCGAAGTCGGCGTCGCCCGCGGACACCAGCCATGGCAGCGGCGCCTTGCATTGGCCGCAGCGTGGGACCCCGGCCGCAGCAGGCGGTACGCGGTTACGCTTTCTGCAGGCCGGGCAGCTGACGATGCCGTCACCGGACACACGGGCAGCCTGCCCGCTGCAAAGCCGCCCGTCAACGAGACCACGCCGCGGCTCGACATGCATGCCGTTGGCCAATCCAGGTCTGCCATCGGAACGGCCAGTTGGCGGTCTTCGACGTGACGCGGAGTGAAGCCGCGGTTGCTCGGGCGGCACGGGAGGGTGGCCGTGCAGACCCGCAGCTGGCTGCGATGGTCATCGAGGCGGTGGCCGACATGCGGTGAGTCAGGCCTGGTCGGTCTCGCGTCCTTCGCTGCGGTGCTCAGCGAGCTCTTCACGCACCCGCGCGAGTTCGTCATTCAGGTCGCTCAGGTACCGCTCCAAGTCCTCGACCCGTGCCCGGCGACCCCGCCGCGGGGGCACCGGCTCGTAGTAGGGCGGCGGGTAGGCAGGCGGCGGATAAGCAGGCGGCGGGTAAGCGTAACCGTAGTGGTGACCGTGGTGGTGCCACGGGCCATGACCGCACCAGCATGACATAGCAACCTCCTTTGACGTGCCTCCTTTCCTACGCCGGCGCGACCGGCGTAGGAAAGGGCGTAGGTCCTTTCCCACGCCGGCATCGAGGCGGTCCTGCGCGCGTTGGCAGGGACCAACGGCTCTCGCTCAGTAAGCGCCCGAGCAGTACGAAGGGACAGACGGAGAACGGGAGGGTGCCTTGTGAGCGAGCAGGAATCACGCCCGCTGATCGTGGTCGGCGTCGACGGGTCCGTATCGGCCATGGCCGCGCTGCGGTGGGCAGCACAGCAGGCGCGGCTCATCGATGCCGACATCCACGCCGTGACCGGATGGGAGATCCCTATCACGATCATGATCGTGCCTACTTACACGGAGGCGGACTACGCCCGGGACGCTCGCCAGATGCTGGACCGGGCGGTGGCCGAGGCGCTAGATTCCGTGCCCGGGGTACACGTCGAGAAGCGCCTTGTCCAGGAGCGCCCCGCTCTTGCTTTGTGCCGGGCCGCCGAGGCAGCGCAGCTGCTGGTCGTCGGCAGTCACAAGGGAGCGCTGCCCGGGATGCACCTGGGGTCGGTTGCGTCGTATTGCGTGCACCACGCGCCATGCCCGGTCGTCGTCGTCCGTGGCCGGCAGGGCGGGACGCCAACAAGCTGATCGGCGCCCTGCTCTTGGGCGCTAGATTCGCGTCAGGTCGGCAGCAGGACTGAGCTCAGGTCGCGCCGCGGCGTGACCGGCAGCTCAGCGGCCCCAGAGGCCGGCCATCCCACCCGGATGATGAGTTGGGGGTGCTCGGGCACCTGCAGCACCTCGTGCTGAAGCTCGCGCCGGCTCAGCTCGGCCTCGACGGCCTGGCTGAGCGGCGTGGTGGCTAGCTCCATTCGGGTCGCGGCCAGGAGCACGGCGCTGGTGGCCTCACCGGCGCGCAGCCAGTCGAGCGGATCGTCGCCCGCAGTGGCGATCACCAACAGCTCGGCGGCGTCATCGGCCGGGCCGTGCCCGGGTGGTTGCCGCGGCTGGCTGAGCTGTGCACGGGGGAACCGGCGTAGGGGGGACGATCCCGTGAGACCGGCCGGGGGCGGCGCCACGCTGGCGGCGGACACGCCGTCGCGCGCGGCTGCGTAGCGGCGGGTCCACAACTGCAGCTCGGCTCCGTAGCCCGGGGTGAACTCCTGGCGGTGCGCGGCCTCGGTGAGGGCGGCGGTAAGCCGCTGGCGCATCGGCGTGCCGATCACCGGGATCAGGAGCGCACCCGCGCGACGCGCCTGCTCGGTGAGCCTCCGCAGGTAGCCCGCCGGCACCGGGCGGTGGCTCATCCGGCGCCGGTCGGTCCGCCGGCGGTGGATCGCCGGGAACAGGGCGGCATCGGCGGAGTCGCCCGGACCCGGCCGGATCGCGACGGTAGCGAGGTGGCCGGGGTCCTCCGGATCGGGCAGGCGGTCCACCTCCACGGCCAGCCCCCGGGCGGCACAGGCGACCTGCACGTGGTGCAGGGCGGCGCCACAGCTGAGGACGAGGTCGCGGCGGTCCGGGTCGGTCGCGGGCAGGTGCCGGTTCCAGTCGGCGTGCAGCTCCACCGCCTCTGGGCGGATCCGCCAACGCCAGGGCTGGGTGTTGTGGACCGACGGCGCGCGCAGCGCGTGCTCCACCGCTGTGCCCAGGTCCGTGGTCTGGATCATGATGCGACTCCGATTTCTCCAGCGCTGGGTCACGCAGCCAGTGGGACCAGCATCCGGCACCGGGGCACAACACGGGCAGAGGCGTTGGTCCCCGCGAGCAGGTCCTTCGACCGTGCCGTCGGACCCGCGGCGGGTCCTATGGTCGCTGGCGGAAGGAAGGCGGCGGGATGACGGACGCATGGACAGTCGTGTTCGACGGGTGGGATCCGGCCGACGAGGGCCGCCGGGAGGCGCTCTGCACCGTCGGCAACGGCCGCTTCGCCACGCGCGGTGCCGCTCCCGAGTCCGCGGCCGACGGCGTCCACTACCCCGGCACCTACTCGGCGGGCTGCTACAACCGCCTCCGTGACGAGATCGGCGGCCAGGCGGTCGAGAACGAGAGCATGGTCAACCTGCCGAACTGGCTGGACCTGCGCTTCGCGATCGGGGACGGCGACTGGATCGACATGTCCCGGGTCCGGGTACTGCAGCACCGCGTGGAGCTTGATCTGCGGCGCGGGGTGCTGAGCCGGCAGCTACGGTTCGTCGACGCGGCGGGCCGGCACACGTCCGTGCGCCAGCGCCGGTTCGTGCACATGACGCAGCCGCACCTGGCCGCCCTGCACACCTTATTCACGGCCGAGGACTGGAGCGGGCAGCTGCGGGTGGCGTCTGGCATCGACGGCGCGGTGGCCAACACCGGGGTTCCGCGCTACCGCGGCATGGCGAGCCGGCACCTCGACATCGCCTGGACCGGGCAGCCCGACCCGCACACGGTGCTCCTGCTCGCCCGCACGACGCAGTCACAGCTGCGGATCGCCGAGGCGGCCCGCACCCGGGTGTGCCGCGACGGGATACCCGACGAACTCCCGCGATGCCTTCGGCAAGAGGCCGCCCAGATTGCCCACGAGCTGACACTGGAGCTCCGAGCCGGTGAACCGCTCGCAGTCGAGAAGATTGTCGCGTTGGTCACCTCCCGCGACGTCGCGGTCTCTGATCCAGCCGTCGCGGTGGTAGACCTGCTCGCCGAGGCGCCGGGTTTCGACGACCTGGTGGAGAGCCACGAGCTGGCCTGGCACCAGCTGTGGCGGCGGTTCCGCGTCGACCTCACCGACGGCGACGGTCCCGCGGCCGTCGAGACCCTGCGCACTGTGCGGCTGAATGTGTTCCACCTGCTGCAGACCGTGTCGCCGCACAACCTCGACCTCGACGCCGGCATCCCGGCCCGCGGGTTGCACGGCGAGGCCTACCGCGGGCATGTCTTCTGGGATGAGCTGTTCGTCTTCCCGGTCCTGACCCTGCGGCTGCCCGGCCTCGCGCGGGCGCTGCTGCGTTACCGGACCCGGCGGCTGGGCGCGGCGCGGCGCGCGGCCCGCGAGGCCGGGTACGTCGGGGCGATGTACCCGTGGCAGTCGGGCAGTGACGGTCGTGAGGAAAGCCAGCGGGTGCACCTCAACCCACTGTCGGGTCGCTGGCTGCCCGACACCAGCCACCTGCAGCGCCACGTCGGCCTCGCGGTGGCCTACAGCATCTGGCAGTACTACCAGGCCACCGGGGACCTCGCGTTCCTGGCGGAGCATGGCGCGGAGGTGCTGCTGGAGATCACGCGGTTCTGGGCCAGCCTGGCGTGCTACGACCCGGCCCGCGACCGCTACCATATCCGAGGGGTGATGGGTCCCGATGAGTACAGCACCCGCTACCCCGGCGCCACCGAGCCCGGCATTGACGACAATGCCTACACGAACGTGATGGCGGTGTGGGTACTGCTGCGGGCTCAGGACGTGCTCGCGGTGCTGCCGTCGACCCGGCGCACCGAGCTCGTCGAGAGTCTCGGCCTGGGGCCGGCGGAGTTGCTGCACTGGCGCGAAGTCAGCCAGCGGATGTACGTGCCGATCGGCGCCGACGGCGTGATCAGCCAGTTCGAGGGTTACCGGGACCTGCCCGAGCTGGACTGGGACTCCTACCGCCGCCGCTACGGAGACATCCAGCGCCTCGACCGGATCCTCGAGGCTGAGGGCCGGTCGGTGGACGACTATCAGGCATCCAAGCAGGCCGACGTGCTGATGCTGTTCTATCTGCTCTCCGCCGACGAGCTGTGCGAGCTGCTCGGCCGTCTCGGCTACGCGCTCCCGCCCGAGGCCATCCCGCGCACGATCGAGTACTACCTGGCCCGTACGGCCCACGGGTCCACGCTCAGCGTGCTGGTACACGGCTGGGTACTGGCCCGGGCAAACCGGGAGCAGGCGCTGGAGCACTTCGAGCGAGCCCTGCGCAGCGATATCGTCGACATCCAGGGCGGCACCACCACCGAGGGCGTGCACCTGGGGGCGATGGCCGGGTGCGTGGACCTGCTGCAGCGCTGTTTCGCGGGGCTGGAAACCCGGCAGGACGCGCTGTGGTTCAACCCGCACTGGCCGCGACGGTTCGGCCGGCTCAAGTTCGCCGTGCAGTACCGGGATCAGCCGTTGACCGTCCAGGTCACCGGTCGCGAGGTGCGGGTATCCGCTGAGCCCGGGCCAGGC
>DATHTJ010000095.1:0-5242 GCA_035463315.1 Pseudonocardiaceae bacterium | reverse complement strand
CCCTTCCGGCTCATGTAGTCCGCGACGACGGCGCGGTTCCGGCGGCGAAGCTCGTCGTCGGTGCCGAATCCTCCGGCCTGTGCATCGGCTTGAGTCATGTCCTCCCCATTCCGCGGCGGTCCTCATCCAAGCTTAACGGCCAGGTGGAGTCCTGGCACGCCGAGCCCGGATCGCCCGCACCGTAGGCTGCGCTACGAGCGGACCCGTGCAGGCTGGGCTGCTCGCCGACGAGAAAGGGAAAGCCCATGGGCGCGCGCGAGTACGTGGTGGCCGACGTCTTCACCGACATCCCACTGGAAGGCAACCCGGTAGCTGTCTTCCTGGATGCGTCCGGCCTGCCCGCCGAACGCATGCAGCGGATCGCGCGGGAGATGCATCTATCGGAAACGACGTTCGTGCTTCCCGCGGAGAGCGGCGGTGACGTGCGGGTCCGCATCTTCACCCCGGTGAACGAGTTGCCGTTCGCCGGGCATCCGACATTGGGTACCGCCATCGTGCTCGGCGAGTCGACCTCTGCGGACCGGATCCACCTGGAGACCGCCATGGGCACCATACCGTTCGATTTCGACCGTGCGGATGGTGGACGGGTCGTCTCGGCCCGCATGCGGCAACCGGTCCCTACCTGGGGACCGTACGAACATGCGGACGAGCTGCTTTCCGGGCTCGGGGTGGCGGCGTCCACCCTGCCGGTCGAGATCTACCGCAACGGGCCGCGGCACGTGTTCGTCGGACTGGACGGTGTGGATGCGCTCTCCCGCCTCGAGCCCGACCAGCGGGCCCTCGCCAGGCTGCCCGACATGGCCGCCAACTGCTTTGCGGGTTCGGGCTCGCGCTGGAGGCTGCGCATGTTCTCGCCCGCCTATGGCGTGGTGGAGGACGCGGCCACGGGCTCGGCCGCCGGCGCACTCGCGGTGCACCTCGCCCGGCACGGTCTTATCTCCTTCGGGCAGCAGATCGAGATCCTCCAGGGTGTCGAGATCGGCCGTCCCTCGACGATGCGCGCCACGGCCGAGGGAACGTCAGAACGGATCGAGTCGGTCGAGGTGGCCGGGTCCGCCGTCGTCGTCGCCCGGGGAACACTCCACGTGTGACAGTCCCGGCACGATTCGCTCGAGTAGCTGCTGGCGGCCGCTCCGCACTCCTTACCGAAGACCAGTCCGAGTCCGGCGAGCGTGGCTTGCGCATTACCAAAAAGTGGTATACTTCTCGTGATCCTGGCTGATGCCGGGCAATTTCGGAGTGCATTCCGCAGTTCGATCAGCTGCGGTCTGGAGGTTTGGATGACAGTCGACATGCAGGCGGCTCGAGATGTGGTCGAGCTGATCACCGGTGGGTGGCGGGCGCAGGCCGTCTACACTGCGGTCAAACTCGGACTGCCTGATCACATCGAAGCCGGCCGGACCACGAGCAGCGAGCTCGCCGAATCGACGGGGTCAAAGGAAGAGGGTATTCACCGCCTGATGCGACTTCTGGTGGCCATGGGAGTATTCACAGGCGACGAGCGGACCGGTTACCGGAATACCGCGGTGACCGCCGCGCTGCTCGACCGGCCCCAGTCCCTGCGTGACATGTGCCTGCTCTACGGCGAGGAGTTCTACACCGCCTGGGGTCACGCGCACAAAGCCATCAGCACGGCGAGCTCGGGTTTCGAGGCGGCCTACGGCCAGCCGCTCTACACTTATCTCAGCCAGGATGAGGACACGTCCGAGCGGTTCCAGCGCGCCATGAACGCCGGCAATCTCTTCTTCCACCACGTGCCGGAGATCTTCGACTTCTCCGGCGGCAAGATGGTGGTGGACGTCGGCGGCGGCGGCGGGCACCTGCTCACCGCGATTTTGGAAGCCACCCCGGATGCCCGTGGCACGCTGATCGACCGTGAGTACGTGATTCCCGTCGCTCGCGAGAACCTGGCCGCCACGATCGGACTAGACCGCGTCGAACTGGTCGGCGGCGACATGTTCACCTCAGTTCCCCCGGGTGGGGACGTTTACCTCCTCTGCCGGGTGCTGGCGGGCTGGGACGACGACGCAGTCGCCGGAGTATTCGAGAACTGCCGGCGGGGAATGGTGGATTCCTCGTCGCGACTGCTGATCCTCGAACGCCTTGTGGTGGACGAGGGCTCCACCGTGCTGCCGGCGCTGTGGGATCTGCACCTGCTGATGACGAACGGCGGTCGGCACCGCACCCTTGACACGTTCAGGGCGTTGCTGGATCGGGCCGGCCTGGATATCGAACGGGTCGCCGAGCTGCCCATGGAGACGACCGCCCTGATCGCGGCACCTCGTTCCTGATCCCGTCCGCACGCTCGCGGCACAGTCCGGTACCTGGGCCAGCACGCGTCGGGCGCCGGCACAAGGCATGCTGCACACTCGTGAATCCGTCCACTGCACTGGCCACGGTGCTGGTCGACGAGCTGGTGCGGTGTGGTGTGCGGCACGCCGTGCTGTGCCCGGGGTCGCGCAACGCGCCGCTGTCCTTCGCCTTGTGCGCGGCCGAGCAGGCCGGGCGGCTAGCCCTGCACGTCCGGATCGACGAGCGCTCCGCGGCGTTCCTGGCACTGGGCATGGCGCTGCGCTCCGGCGTGCCGGTACCGGTGGTGTGCACCTCGGGCACCGCCGCGGCGAACCTGCACCCGGCGGTGCTGGAAGCACACCACGCCGGTATCCCGCTGCTGGCGGTCACCGCTGACCGCCCGGGCGAGCTGATCGGCACCGGGGCCAACCAGACCGTGCACCAAGCCGGCCTGTTCGGCACAGCAGTGCGCGCGGCGCCGTCATTGGCGGCACCGTGGGACTGCGCGCAGCACGCTCAGTGGCGGTCGACAGTGGATCGAGCGATCGCGGCCGCTCGCGGCGCGCTGGGCGGCGGGCCGGGGCCGGTGCACCTCAATGTGCCGTTTCGCGAGCCGCTCGTGCCCCTATCACATCCCGAGGCCGCGCCAGACCGGTTGGAGGCTCTTGAAGGCCGTCCAACCAACGCGCCCTGGACCGTGGTGCCCGCCGGCTCGCCGGTCCGCGTTGAGGTGGAGCTGGACCTGGGTCGGCGCACGCTCGTGATCGCCGGCCATGGTGCCGGAGCGGCCCCGCCCGGGCTACCGCTGGTGGCCGAGCCCACCGCGCCCGGCTGGCCCGACGGGCTGATGGCCGGGCCGTGGCTGCTGGGCTCGCCGGTGCTTGAGGCGCTGTGGCCGGAGCAGGTGCTGGTACTCGGGCGCCCCACCCTGCACCGGCCGGTGCAGCGGCTGCTTGCTGACCCGACGGTGGCCGTCACCGTCCTCACCGACCGTCCGGAGTGGACGGACGCGGCGGGCAACGCCGTTGCGGCGGGCACCGCGCTGCGCTGCGCTGGCTTGCCTGACCCGGAGTGGCTGCACCGCTGGCAGCAGGCCGACACCAGGGCCGCCGCCGCGGTGAGCTCCACAGTGGAAGGTCACCCGGACGCCACCGGCCTCGGGGTGGCCCGGCTGATGCTGCCCGCGCTGCCCACCGGTGCGCTGCTGCTGCTCGGCTCGTCCAACCCGATCCGGGACGTGTCGCTGGCCGCCCGGCCGCGGCGCGGGCTGACCGTGCTGGCCAACCGGGGCGTCGCCGGCATCGATGGGATGATCGCCACCGCAACCGGGGCCGCGCTGATGCACGGCGGGCCGGGCTACGCCCTGGTCGGTGACCTGACTTTCCTGCACGACGCGAACGGGCTGCTGGCCGGTCCGGACGAGGCCCGCCCGGACCTGACCGTGGTGGTCGCCAACGACGACGGTGGCGGCATCTTCGGGCTCCTCGAGCAGGGCGCCCCGGCGCACAACGGCGCCTTTGAGCGGGTCTTCGGCACCCCGCAGGGCACCGATCTCGCGGCGTTGTGCGCGGCCCACCACGTGCCGCACACCCAGGTGCAGCCCGCCGAGCTGGCCGCGGCGCTGTCCCCGGTCCCCGGGGTGCGAGTGCTGGAGGTGCACACCGAGCGGGCCGGGCTGCGCGCGCTGCACGAGCAGATCCGGGCCGCGGTGGCGGTGGCCGTCGGTAGGCCGGTCGGACACAGGGCCTAGGGTCGGATGCCGGGAGGTAGACCTTGCGAATCAGAGTGCTGATCGGGCTGGGCCTGGCGTTGCTCGTGGTGGTCGCGGTGATCGTGTACCCGTGGCGGAGTTCGGACTCTCCTTCTGCACCGGGGGCGTCAGCCCCGGCCGCGGACGCTGGGCGGCCGGTCGCCGGCGCCGACGGCATCGGGGACCCCTACTTCCCGCACGCGGGCAACGGCGGCTACGACGTCACCGGCTACGACATTCAGATTCGCTACGACCCTCTCACCGGTCGGCTCACGGGCCACACCACGATCACCGCCCGGGCCACCAAGAGCCTCTCCCAGTTCAACCTCGACCTGAGGCTGGCTGCCTCGGCCGTCACGGTCGACGACCAGCCGGCCACGATCCGGCAGGACGGTGGTGAGCTGCAGGTCACCCCAGACCAGCCAGTGCGGGCCGGCCAGCCGATGGTCGTGCAGGTGGACTACGCCGGGGTGCCCTCCGACATTCCAGCCGGAGACGGTGAGGACCCACCGTGGAGACGCACCGCGGACGGCGCGGTCGCGGCGGGGGAGCCGGAGAGCGCCGCCTGGTGGTACCCGTCCAATGATCACCCGTCGGACAAGGCGACTGTTGCGGTCACCGCGACCGTGCCCGCGGGTGTGGAGGCGATCTCCAACGGGGCGCTGCTCGGTGGTCCGGAACCGGCCGGGCCGGGCTGGGAGCGGTGGCGCTGGCAGGCGAGCGCGCCGATGGCCAGCTATCTGGCGTTCGTGGCGATCGGCCAGTACGACATCGTCCGTCGGGACACGCCCCTTGGTCCCTCTCTGGCCGCCTATGCGCAGGGGCTTGATCCGCAGGTCGCGGCTGCCGCGCGGGCCTCGGTGGAGCGGACACCCGAGGTCATCAGCTTCCTCTCCGAGATCTTCGGCCCCTACCCGTTCACTCACCTTGGTGGCGTAGTGCCAGACGCCCCCAACTTGGGTTTCGCATTGGAGACCCAGACCCGCCCGGTCTACGCGCCGACGTTCTTCGTCGCCGGCGCAGACGTCACGGTGGTGGTGCACGAGCTGGCCCATCAGTGGTTCGGGAACAGTGTCTCGGTGCGCCACTGGCGTGACATCTGGCTTAATGAGGGCTTCGCGACCTACGCCGAGTGGCTGTACTCCGAACGCACCGGCGGCCCCAGCGCGCAGCAGACCGCCGTGCAGCGCTACGCGCGTC
>DATHTJ010000094.1:0-1787 GCA_035463315.1 Pseudonocardiaceae bacterium | reverse complement strand
CAGCCGGCCGGATCCGGCCACCGCGACCGCCCGGGATCTCATCGAGCTGATCGAGCGCCTCGAACCAGAGGAATGGCTTGCCGACGCCGGTGCGTGGGTAGCGCACCGCGGTGCCGGGCCGGCGGCGCGGGAGATCGTCGGCGTGCTCAACGACCTGCTCGCCGCGCTGGGTGCCGGGGATTGCGGACCGGACGAGCAGGCCGCGCTGCTCAGCCACTTCTGGTGTACCGAGCATCCCCGGGTCGCTGAACTGCTCGAGGTCATCAGCGAGCATCATCCCGACAAGCGGGTTGTCAAGTCGGCCCGCAAGGCGCTGCTGCGGCACCGCAGCTTCATCGCCAGCCGGCGGTGACGTAGTGCCGGGTCAGCCGGTGCCCGGAGCCGCGCAGATGCCGGGGCAGCCAGCGCAGGGGATGCCGCAGGAGGCTGCTGCTGGGCCCGATGATCCGGCTTGCCCGGTGCGGCTCCGCTTTTCGTCCTTGGGCTTCTCGTCCTCGGTCAGCTCGTCGAACTCCTGCGCGATCCGGGCGAAGACCACGTCGTTGAACGCTGCCGTGCCGGATGCCTCGAAGAGGCTGCACCGTCCGGCCAGCACGTCGTCGACCAGGGTGCGGAAGTCATCATTGTCGCTACGGTCACGCAGCAGGGCGAGCGCGTCGCGAAGCTCCTCGGACAGCTCTGGGTCACCGCACGCGACGTCCATCATGGGCTCGTGGTCGGCCATTGCTCCCTCCCCAGTGGTGGTCATCAGGCGTCGGCAGGCAGCGCACGTCCGGCTCGTCGCGGAGCACGCCACTCCGCCATTGTGCACGTCAGGTCACGCCCACCAGGCATCAGGCAGTATTGGCAGGTAGTCACGGCGGCAGCCGGCAAGACGTGCGCCCGGCAAGACGTGCGCGAAGCCCAAGCCCGCACCTGTCCGCGGTGATGTTGCCCCCAGGCTGATTAGGCCGTTTGTGAAACCACTGTGCCCCGATCAGCGGAGCGGCTGCAACTCAACGGATCGATCAGGTGCGAACCTTTACCCTTTCGGGTTATCTTCTTCCCTGCTTAGGCAAACCTTGCCTAGCCTGACTCAGGAGGAGTGGGATGCGACAGCCCCGTCAACTGACAGCTGCGGTGTTCGCGTTGGTTGCGCTGATGGTGAGTGGCTGCGGTGGCTCGGGAGCGGATCCGGGTGATGCACCGAGCGGCGCCGACACCGCTCTCCGGACCGTGCAGCACGCCATGGGCAGCACCGAGATCACCGGCAACCCGAAGCGGGTGGTCGTGCTCGACACCGGTGAGCTGGACTCGGTCCTCGCCCTGGGCGTCACCCCGGTGGGGGCGGTCCGCGCCGATGCCACCTCCGGGCTGCAGCCCTACCTGGCGGATCGCGCCCAGAACGTGCAGCTGGTCGGCACCATCAACCAGCCGAATCTGGAGGAGATCGCCGCCTTGCAGCCGGACCTGATCTTGTCCAACAAGGTGCGTCACGAGGCCCTCTACGACAAGTTCAGCGGGATCGCCCCTACCGTGTTCGCCGAGAAGGTCGGGGTGACCTGGAAGGAGAACTTCCTGCTGGCGGGGGACGCTCTGGGCAAGCGGGAGGAGGCCGAGCGCATCCTGGCGGAGTACCAGCAGAAGGCGAGACAGGTCGGCCAGCGGTTCGGTGACCCGGGCGCGCTGGCAGTGAGCATGCTCCGGTTCACCCCGACCAACATCCGGCTCTACGGGGAGGGCTCCTTCATCGGGACCATCCTGCGCGACGCCGGCTTCGGCCGTCCGCAGTCCCAACAGGTCGACAA
>DATHTJ010000093.1:0-20070 GCA_035463315.1 Pseudonocardiaceae bacterium | reverse complement strand
GCAGACGCGTGCTCAAACTCCCGACCAAGGCCATATACACGCTGCGCACGCACCACACCCACCAAACCACCCAACACCGTGAAGCAGCCGACACCTGGCATGACCACAACCTGGTGTTCTGCCGTGAGGACGGCACCCCACTCGACCGCTGGCAAAACCGCCGCCAGTTCCAGAAGATCACCCAAACGGCCGGACTCGGGCACAACTGGACCCCCCGAGAGCTACGCCACAGCTTCGTGTCCATCCTCAGCAACAACGGCGGCGTCCGGATCGAGGACATCAGCGACCTGATGGGCCACAGCGGCACCTCCGTCACCGAAACGGTCTACCGCCACGAGATCCGCCCCGCCCTCACCACAGCCGCGACCGCCATGAACAAGATCCTCAAAACCAGGCAGACCAGTCCGCGGCAAGCCACCTCCGCGTAACCCGAACACCGACTGGCTCCCCATTTGGCTCCCGAAGATCCAGAAGGGGCTCCGGTTCAGTTCCGAAACCCCCTCCGAACTGCTACAATCTGGTCGGGACGACAGGATTTGAACCTGCGACCCCTTGACCCCCAGTCAAGTGCGCTACCAAGCTGCGCCACGTCCCGGCCACGCCCTTGCAGGCGCCCCCACAGCCTAGCTGAGCGCCTGCGGCGACCGTGAACCGCTACCGAACGACGGCCGCGCTGTTGAGCAGCCGGTTCAGGCCCTCGGCAGAGGGCATGCCCTCCAGCCGCTGACCGCCGAACAGGAACGTGGGCACAACGGTGATCTGCAGCTGCCGGGCCCGGCGCAGCGCCTGCTGGTGCGCCTCGGCGTAGCGGCCGGAGTCCAGGGCCGCGCGGAAATCGTCGGCGTCCAGCCCGAGTTCGGTGGCAACGTCTGTCAGGACCTCCGGTCGCCCGATATCGCGCTGCTCAACGAAGAACGCCCGGAACATCCGCTGGATGTACCGCTGCTCGACACCGTGTTCCGCGGCGTAGGCGAAGCCCTCGAAGGCGAGCCGGCTGTAGGGCTGCGGCGACACCGCAGGCAGCACGATCGGGACGCCCATGCGCTCGGCCATCGGGTAGATCACCTGCTGCCATGTCGACTGCAGGTAGTCGCTCTCAGGTCGCAGCGTCGGCGTGGGTTCCGGCCGCAGCTCGAAGGGTTGCCAGGCGATTTGCACGTCACCACCCTCGACGGCGTCCGCGAGCGGTTGCTCAGCGAGATAGCAGAACGGGCAGACGAAGTCGGAGAACACCTCGATCGTAGGGGTCACACCGCACCTTTCGGTCATGTCGTGGTCGTACCTCCAGCCTGCCCCTTGTTCCGCCCACCGACCCAAGGTCGTGACCGATATCTCTGTATTCAAGTACCTCAAGAACGAGCGAACGGACGCGGTGAGCTATCGAGGCTTGCGCTCCCGGACCCGGACGGCGATGCGCACCGGGCTGCCGGTGAAGCCGAAGGTCTCCCGCAGCCGCCGCTCCAGGAAACGCCGGTACCCGGCCTCAAGGAACCCGGTGGTGAACAGCACGAAGGTGGGCGGGCGGGTGCCGGCCTGGGTGGCGAAGAGCACCTTGGGTGCCCGGCCCCCGCGCACCGGCGGTGGCGTCGCCGCGATCACCTCCGACAGCCACGCGTTGAGCTGCCCGGTGGGCACTCGCCGGTCCCAGGATTCCAGGGCGGTGCGCAGGAACGGCGCGAGCTTGGCCACCGACCGCCCAGTACGCGCCGAGATGTTCACCCGCTCCGCCCAGCGCACCCGGGCCAGGTCCCGGTCCAGCTCCCGGATCAGTTCCGCACGTCGATCAGCGTCGACCAGGTCCCACTTGTTGAACGCCAGCACCAGCGCCCGCCCGGACTCCCCCACCGCGGTGATCACCCGCTGGTCCTGCTCGGTGATCGGCTCGCTGGCATCGATGAGCACCACCACCACCTCAGCGGCCTCGATCGCCGCCCGCGTGCGCAGCGAGGCGAAGTACTCGGTGCCGCTGGCGGTCTTGACCCGCTTGCGCAGCCCAGCGGTGTCCACGAACCGCCACACCTCACCATCGAGCTCCACCAGCGAGTCCACCGGATCCACCGTGGTACCCGGGATCTCGTGCACCACCGACCGCTGCTCCCCCACCAGCCGATTGAGCAAACTCGACTTGCCCACGTTGGGCTTGCCGACCAGGGCGACCCGGCGCGGTCCCGCGGCCCGGCCCGCGACGTCCCGCGGCGAGGAGGGCAAGGCCGCCAGCACGGCGTCGAGCAGATCGCCGGTACCACGACCGTGCAACCCGCTCACCGGGTACGGCTCGCCCAGCCCCAACGACCACAGTGCCGCGGTGTCGGCGACCGCCCGGTCGTCGTCCACCTTGGTGGCGGCCAGCACGACGGGGGTGGACGAGCGGAGCAGCACCCGCGCCACCGCCTCCTCCGCGGCAGTGGCCCCCACCGTGGCGTCGACCACCAGCAGCACCGCATCCGCCGTGCGCATCGCCAGCTCGGCCTGCCCGGCCACGGCGGCCTGCAGGCCACGCGCGTCGGGCTGCCACCCCCCGGTGTCCACCACGGTGAACCGGCGCCCATTCCACAGCGCGTCGTAGGCCACCCGGTCCCTGGTCACCCCCGGCACGTCCTGCACCACCGCCTCGCGACGCCCCAGGATCCGGTTCACCAGCGTCGACTTGCCCACGTTGGGACGCCCCACCACGGCGAGCACGGGCTGCTCGAGTGCCACGTCCGGTTCGGCGTCGCCCTCCTCGACGTCGTTCACCGCCGCCCATTCGGCCTCGTCGGACCAGCTCCCATCGCCGCGCACAGAACTGCTCATCCCGCTCCCTTCGGCCGCATCGCGCGCGGCAGGCCGAGGCCGCGGATCCGGTCCAGCTCGGCGACCAGCGCCACCAGCCGGTTGCGCATCTCGTTGGTGGCAGCAACCAGCGCCGCTCGCCCCCGGCCCGGGGGCACCGCGAAGGGCTCACCGACCAGGACGTCGACGGGCGGCCGGAACCGCCGGTTGCTCCGCGGCGGCCGCCGGGTCCCGCGGATCGCCACTGGCAGCAGGCTGGCCCCACCGGTCCGGGCCAGCCACGCGGCGCCCTGGTATGCGTTGGCCACGTCGCCCTCGCCGCGGGTGCCCTCCGGGAACACCACCACGACCCCGCCGTGACGCAGCAGCCGCACGGCGGTGCGCAGCGGCGCGCGGTCGGCCTCGCCGCGGCGCACGGACAGCTGCCCGATCCGCAGCAGCATCCAGCCCAGTAGGCCGCGGAACATCTCCTGCTTGACCAGGAACGAACTGCGCCGTCCCAGCAGCCCGTACAGCAGGGGGCCGTCGACCATCGCGCTGTGGTTGGCCACCACCACGAGGGACCCGCTGGTCGGGATCCGATCCCGGTGCCGGACGCGCAGCCGGTAACCGACGAAGAAACACCAGGTCCCGATCCAGCGTGTGAAGCCCTGCAACCACAGCCAGGTGCCGTCAGGTACCTCGGAGGTCCCCTGGGACAGCTCGGGAGTCACTGCCACCCCCGAACGACTGTGGCGAGCAGTCCGCGCTGAACCACCAGCTCGTGCACCGTGCGCAGCACGGCGTCGACGTCCAGCGCGGTGGTATCCAGCTCAACGGCGTCCTCGGCAGCGCGCAGCGGCGACGCCACCCGGCTGGAGTCGAACCGGTCGCGGCGCTCGACGTCGCGACGGACCCCCGCCACGTCCTCGACACCGTCCTGGGCTGCCCGGCGCGCTGCCCGCTGCGCCGCATCCGCGGTGAGAAAGACCTTCAGCGGGGCGTCGGGCACCACCACGGTCCCGATATCGCGCCCCTCCACGACGATCCCGCCGCAGGCGGTCGCGGCACGGATAATCCGGCGCTGCTGGGCGACGAGCAGGTGGCGCACCTCGGGCATCGCGGAGACCGGACTGACCGCAGTGGTCACCGCCGGGCCACGGATCTCCCCGGCGACGTCCTCGCCGTCCAGCAGCACCGAGGGGGTATCCGGGTCGGTGCCCACCTCAATGTGCCGCTGCGCCACCACCTCGTACACGACAGTGGGCTCGCCGGGGTCGGCACCAGCGCGCAGCACGCCCAGCGCGGCAGCCCGATACATCGCACCGGTGTCCAGGTATCGGGCACCCAGCGAGGCCGCCAGCCGGCGGGCCACAGTGGACTTCCCGGTGCCGGCAGGCCCGTCCACCGCCACCACGCCCCGCAACCCGCAGCCTTGCTGCACCCGACTGACCTCCCAGCTCGATGACGGGTCCCATTCTGCCCGCCACAGCCAGTGGCGGTGCGGGAGCTACCGGCCGACCGCGCGGTTGAGGGCACCCACCTCGGGACGGGACAGCACCCGAACTGTCCCGGGGCGCTGCTCCCCGAGGCGGACGTCGGCGATCGCGGTGCGCACCAGGCGCTGCACCGGGTGCCCGACCTCAGCGAGCAGCCGGCGCACCACGTGCTTGCGCCCCTCGTGCAGCACCACCTCGACCAACGCCTTGCCCGGCAGCGACTGCACGACCCGGAATCCGTCCACCGCCACGGCGCCGTCGTCGAACTCCACCCCGGCCCGCAAGGTCCGGCCCACGGACCGCGAGACCGGGCCGGGTACCTCAGCCAGGTAGGTCTTGAGGACCCGGTAGGAGGGATGCATCAGCCGGTGCGCCAGCTCTCCGTCATTGGTGAGCAGCAGCAGACCCTCGGTGTCCGCATCAAGGCGGCCGACGTGGAACAGGCGCTGTGCCCGGTCGGCCACGTAGTCGCCCACGCAGGGCCGGCCGCGGTCGTCGGACATCGTCGAGTGCACGCCGCGGGGCTTGTTCAACGCCAGGTGCTCCACGTTGGAGCGCAGCTCCAGCCGCATGCCATCGACGTGGATGACGGCCTGCTCGGGGTCGACGCGTACCCCCATCTCGCGCACCACGGTCCCGTCCACCTGGACCCGACCCCGGGCGATCATCTCCTCGGCGGCACGCCGGGAGGCCACTCCGGCCTGGGCGAGCACCTTGTGCAGCCTTGGCAGCCCAGAGGTTGACTGGGGCATGGTCTCAGAGCGGGACATCGTCGATAGTGTCGATGTCGGGCAGCAGCGGGGCGATCGGGGGTAGGTCGTCCAATGAGGACAGCCCGAGCCGCTCCAGGAACAGCTCCGTCGTGCGGTGCAGGGCGCCGTGAGTGTCCGGGTCGGTCCCGGCTTCTTCGATCAGACCGCGGGCCAGCAACGTGCGCATCACCCCGTCAACGTTCACTCCCCGGATCGCGGCGACCCGCGAGCGGGTGACCGGCTGGCGGTAAGCCACCACAGCCAGCGTCTCTAGCGCGGCCCGGGTGAGCCTGGCGCGCTGCCCGTCCAGCAACAGCCGCTCCACGAACGGTGCGTACACATCGCGGGTGTGCAACCGCCACCCCTGCGCCACGGAACACAGATCAAGACCACGGCCGGCGTCGGTGTAGCCGTCACGCAGCCGGTGCAATGCCTCGACCACCCGCTGCACCGGCTGATCCAGCGCACTGGCCAGCGCATCCGCACCGACCGGGGAGTCCACTACCAGCAGCAACGCTTCCAGGGCGGCGTCAAGCTCGCCATCGCTGGACAGCCCTGGCAGGCTCTCCGATCCAGCGGAGACAACAGTCTCGGCGGAGACAACAGTCTCGGCGGGTACCACGACGGGTGCGGATTCGCTCACCGGTAGTCCTCGTCCTCGTCTGAATCCGACGCTGTCACAGCGGCCTGCTCGGCGCCACCCGTCCACCGAATGTGCAGATCACCCAACGGATCGAGCTGCTCGAAGACCACCACTGCGGCACGGTACAGATCCAGCAATGCCAGGAAGCGAGCGACCACCTCGCTCGTGTGCCCGCAGTCGGCAACCAGGCTGCGGAAGCTCGCCTGGCCGTCGCGGGCCAGCCGGGTGCGTAGCAGGGCGGCGTGCTCGTGCACCGACACCCGGGGAGCATGCAGATGCTCAAGCGACACCGTGGGCGGGGGCTTGGGCCGAAACACCGCGGCCGCGATCTCGGCGAACCGGGCAGCGTCGACGCCGAGCAGCACCTCAGGCAGCAACTCGGCAAACCGTTCCTCCAGCGCCACCGAACGCGGGTAACGGCGCAGCGCCCCGGACTCCAGCTCCGCGAACAGCGCCGCGACCTGCTTGTACGCCTGGTACTGCAGCAGCCGCGCGAACAGCAGGTCCCGCGCCTCCAGCAGCGCGAGGTCCTCCTCGTCCTCGACCTGGGCCGAGGGCAGCAACCTCGCCGCCTTGAGGTCCAGCAGGGTCGCCGCGACAACCAGGAACTCGGTGGTCTCGTCCAGGTCGAACGACTCGCCGAGCACGCGGAGGTGCGCGATGAACTCGTCGGTCACCCGATGCAAGGCCACCTCGGTCACGTCCATCTGCTGCTGCGAGATGAGCTGCAGCAGCAGGTCGAACGGGCCCTCGAAGTTGTCCAGCCGCACGGTGAAGCGGCCAGACGCACCAGGGGCAGCCGACGGCACCACCGCATCCTGCACCGCCGTCACCGCCGTCATCGCGCGATCACCTCGCGAGCCAGCGTGCGATAGGCATTCGCCCCGGCGGACTTCGGTGCCCACCGGGTGATCGGCTCGCCAGCAACGGTGGTCTCCGGGAACCGGACCGTGCGGTTGATCACCGCGTCGAACACGGTGTCACCGAAAGCCTCCACCACGCGGGTCAGCACCTCGCGGGCGTGCAAGGTACGCGGGTCGTACATCGTGGCGAGGATCCCAGTGATCACCAGCTTGGGGTTGAGCCGCTCGCGCACCTTGTCGATGGTGTCCATCAGCAGCGCCACTCCGCGCAAACTGAAGAACTCGCACTCCAGCGGGATCAACACGCCGTCGGCGCAGGTCAGCGCATTGATGGTGAGCAGGCCCAGGGACGGCTGGCAGTCGACCAGGATGAAGTCATAGTGCGGTAGCAGCGGCCGCAAGGTTCGGCCCAGCGTCTGCTCCCGACCCACCTCGGTGACCAGTTGCACTTCTGCGGCGGACAGATCGATGTTGCTGGGTAGCAGGTCCATGCCTGGCACCGACGTCGTCTGGACGACCTCCTCCACCGGGACGCCCTGCTCCATGATCACGTTGTAGATGGTGCGGTCCAGTTGGTGTGAGGCCACCCCGAGCCCGACCGACAGCGCACCCTGCGGGTCAAAGTCGACCAGCAGCACCCGGCGGCCGTACTCGGTAAGCGCGGCTCCCAGATTGATCGTCGAGGTGGTCTTGCCGACGCCACCCTTCTGGTTGCAGATCGCCACCACCCGCGCCGGCCCGTGCCGGTCCAGTGGAGGTGGCTGCGGCACCGCACGACGCCGGCGCCTGACCGGATCGATCCCGTCGTCGACGGCTCCGTCGTCATACGGGATCGGCGGGGTCGGCACAGCCAGCGGCTGCTGTGCTGACGCCCAGGTCGACATGGAACCCCTTCCCAGCGCGGTACGATCCTCGGGGAGCGTATTCCGCAGCGAAAAACGCTTTCAACGCGCCTCAGTCACGAGCCCGCGGGTGGGCGGTCGCGTAGACCTCACGGAGGGTATCCACCGTCACCAGCGTGTAGACCTGGGTCGTGGTCACCGAGGCATGCCCCAGCAGTTCCTGCACCACCCGCACGTCGGCACCACCCTCCAGCAGGTGGGTGGCGAAGGAGTGCCGCAGGGTGTGCGGTGACACCGCGGCGGTGATCCCGCTCCGCGCCGCGGCCTCCTGCAGCACCGCCCAGGCACTCTGCCGGGACAGCCGGGTGCCGCGGGCGTTGAGGAAGACCGCAGGAATGCCCCGCCCCCGGGCGGCGAACGCTGGCCGGCCACGAACCAGGTAGGCATCCAGCGCGGCCAGCGCTGGCCGCCCTACCGGCACCAGCCGCTGCTTGCCACCCTTGCCGCGCAGCAGCACGGTGCGAGCCGGGGCGTCGACGTCGTCCCGGTCCAGCCCGACCGCCTCGGAGATCCGGGCGCCGGTGGAGTACAGCACCTCCAGCAACGCCCGGTCGCGCAGCGCGCGGGGTCCCCCGCCGGCGGGGAACACCTCCAGCAGCCGCAGCACGTCGTGCACTCCCAGCGCCTTGGGCAACCGTTTCGGCGGGCTCGGCGGGTGCACGTCGGCCGCGACGTCCGCCGGCACCAGACCTTCCCGAAAAGCGAACCGGTGCAAACCCCGGGCCGCGACCAGCGCCCGGGCCGCGGAGGACGGGGCCAGCGGCCGGTGCCCACCGGCGCCGTCGCGCAGGGCCGCAAGAAACCCGGTCACCTGCTCCGCGCGCACCTCGGCGAGCCCGGCGACCCCAGCCGACGCCAGGTAGGCGCCGTAGCGGCGCAGGTCGCGGGCGTAGGAGTCCAGCGTGTTGGCCGACGTGCCGCGCTCCACCGCGAGATGATCCAGATACCCGGAGATCACCGCCGCCAGCGCCGGCGGCATCGCGCCATCCTGCGCAGCGGCTGCTCGGGGCAGAGCTGTCACGTCGACCCTGCCAGCAGGTCTCAGCCCCGTACTCACCCGAGTGCCTCGGCCAGCGGCAGGTACTCGCGGTCATGCGCCCGTGCGACCTCGGCAAGCACCACGGAGCCCGCCAGCACGTTGACTCCCCGGGCCAGCGCTAGGTCGTCGCGCACCGCCTGCCGCAGTCCCTTGTCGGCCAGCGCGCAGACGTAGGGCAACGTGACGTTGGTCAGCGCATAGGTAGAGGTGTGCGGGACCGCACCGGGCATGTTGGCGACGCAGTAGAAGATCGAGTTGTGCACGGTGAAGGTGGGGTCGGCGTGCGTGGTGGGCCGGGAGTCAGCGAAGCAACCGCCCTGGTCGATGGCGATGTCCACCAGCACCGATCCCGAGCGCATCCGGCCGACCAGGTCATGGCTCACCAGGGTGGGCGCCTTGGCACCGGGCACCAGCACCGCCCCGATCACCAGGTCTGCCCACAGGCAGGCCTTCTCCACCTCGTAGGCGTTGGACGCGATGGTCTGCAGGTGGCCCCGGTAAACGAAGTCGATCTCCCGCAACCGGTTGATGTTGGTATCCAACACCACCACCTCGGCCTGCATGCCCAGCGCAATGGTGGCGGCATTCATCCCCACCACCCCGGCCCCGAGCACCGCAACCTTGCCAGCCGGCACCCCGGAGACCCCGCCGAGCAGCACCCCGCGCCCGCCCTGCATGCGTTCCAAACAGTGTGCTCCCACCTGGGGGGCCATCCGTCCGGCGACCTCACTCATCGGGGCAAGCAGCGGCAGCGAGCCGTCGAGCAGCTGCACGGTCTCGTAGGCGACCGCGTCGATCCCGGCGTCGATCAACGCAGTCGTGCACTCCGCCGACGCGGCCAGGTGCAGGTAAGTGAACAAGATCTGGCCCTTACGCATCCGGTGATACTCCTGCGGCACCGGCTCCTTCACCTTGAGCACCATCTCAGCCTCGGCCCACACCTCGTCGGCCAGCGGCACGACACGGGCGCCCGCGGCCACGTAGGCCTCGTCCGGGAATGCGCAGCCGGCACCGGCACCGCGTTCTACCAGCACCTCATGCCCACGGCGGGTCAGCTCGAGCACCCCGGCAGGCGTCAACGCAACCCGGTACTCGTGGATCTTCAGCTCCCGAGGGACACCGATCTTCACGGCGGCGTGCCTCCTCGGCGGTCGGCGAACCGGGTTGGGCGGTCCGGCCACGGTGCACCGACCGGCCGCAGTTCGGCTGGGCCGATCAGCGCTGGACCGATCAGCGATGGGCCGATCAGCGCTGGACCGAGCCCTGGGCCAGCCAGCACGGCGTGCGCGGCAAGCAGTCCCGCGACAGCCGACGCATTGACGATCTCACCGGTCAGCACCTGGCGCACCGCCTCGGCCAGCGGCAACCGGACCACGTGCAGGTCGGCCTCCTCGTCGTCACCACCGGGGGGCCGGCCGACCTCGGTCAGCCCGCAGGCCAGGAATACCCGCACCGCCTCGTCGCTGAACCCGGGCGACGCCACCAGGTCGACGAGCACCGACCAGTCCCGCGCGAGATAACCGACCTCCTCTACCAACTCGCGGCGAGCGGTCGTCACCGGGTCCTCTCCCGGCGCATCGAGCAGCCCGGCGGGTAGCTCCCGGATCCGGCGGCCCAACGGGTGCCGGTACTGGTCGATCATCACCACCGAGGCGTCGTCGTGCAGCGGCAGGACGACCACCGAACCGGGATGCTCGACGACCTCGCGCCCAGCGGTCCGTCCACCGGGCATCACCACGTGGTCCAACCGCAGCGCGACGACCCGCCCGACGTGCAGGGTGTCGCTGCGCGACACCGCGAACTCATGCGGCGCGTTCACCGTGGCCCGTCCGGCATTTCGACCGCCAACCGGTCCGCGGCCCGATAGTTCAGCGCCGCCTGGACGAACGCGACGAACAGCGGATGCGGGCGGGTGGGCCGGCTGATGAGCTCGGGGTGGGCCTGGGTGCCGACGAAGAACGGGTGGGTGAACGCCGGTAGCTCGATGAACTCGACCAGCTGGCCGTCGGGGGACGTCCCGCTGATCACCAGACCCGCGGCGGCGAGCTTGTCCCGGTAGGCGTTGTTGACCTCATAGCGGTGCCGGTGCCGCTCGGAGACCTCGGTGGCGCCGTAGGCCCCGGCCACCACGGAGCCCGGCACCAGCGACGCCGGGTAGGCACCCAACCGCATCGTCCCACCCATGTCCCGATGACCGGCCACGACGTCGGTCTGATCGGGCATGGTGGAGATCACCGCATGCGCAGTGGCCTCGTCGAACTCGGTCGAGCCGGCGCCGTCGAGCCCGGCCAGGTTCCGGGCGGCCTCGATCACCATGCACTGCAGGCCCAGGCACAGGCCCAGGGCAGGGATCCCGCGGATCCGGGCATGGTGGATGGCCCCGATCTTGCCCTCGATCCCGCGGATCCCAAACCCACCGGGCACCAGCACCCCGTCCACTCCGGCCAGCGCGGTCTCCGCGCCCGCTGGGGTCTCGCAGGTGTCTGAGGGCACCCAGCGGATCTCGACCTTGGCCCGGTGCGCGAACCCCCCGGCGCGCAGCGCCTCGGTCACTGACAGGTAGGCGTCGGGCAGGTCCACGTACTTGCCCACCAGGGCGATCCTCACCACCTCCGTCGGGGCGTGCACCCGGTCCAGCAGGTCCCCCCATTCCGTCCAGTCCACGTCCCGGAAGGGCAACCCGAGCCGGCGTACCACGTAAGCGTCGAGGCCCTCAGAGTGCAACACCTTGGGGATGTCATAGATCGACGGTGCGTCCGGCGCGGCGACCACCCCGTCGATGTCCACATCGGACATCAGAGCGATCTTGCGCTTCAGCGCGGCGGGGACTTCCCGGTCCGCGCGGCAGACCAGCGCGTCGGGCTGGATACCGATGTTGCGCAACGTGGCCACGGAGTGCTGGGTCGGCTTGGTCTTCAGCTCGCCGGACGGCGCAAGGTAGGGCACCAGGGAGACATGCAGGAAAAAGCAGTTGTCCCGGCCGACATCGTGGCGCACCTGGCGGGCCGCCTCGAGGAACGGCAGCGACTCGATGTCCCCGACCGTTCCACCGATCTCGGTGATCACCACATCCGGCGGGCGGCCATCGTCCCCCGGCTCGGACATGGCCATGATCCGGGACTTGATCTCATCGGTGATGTGGGGGATCACCTGCACGGTGTCGCCGAGGTACTCCCCCCGCCGCTCCTTGGCGATCACCGCCGAGTAGATCTGGCCCGTGGTGACGTTGGCGTTGCGGCCAAGGTCGCGGTCCAGGAACCGCTCGTAGTGTCCGATGTCCAGGTCGGTCTCGGCGCCGTCCTCGGTGACGAACACCTCGCCGTGCTGGAACGGGTTCATCGTCCCGGGGTCAACGTTGAGATAGGGATCAAGCTTCTGCATGGTGACCCGCAGCCTGCGGGCGGTCAGCAACTGACCCAGGCTGGAGGCGGTGAGCCCCTTGCCCAGTGAGGAGGCGACGCCTCCGGTGACGAACAGGTACCTGGTTGGGCGGACGTGCTTCACCAAGACCGTCTCCCGTGGTCCGGACCGGCCGCCTGCTCGGCGACCGGTTACGCTGTAGCTGGCGGCATACCGCCGACCCACGGAACCTCACGGTAACACTGCACCTCGTGGTAACCCTGGGCGCGGTGGCTCCCGGGAGCCACTGCGCTGATCAGCCCTGGATCGCGGGAACCACGGCCTGCGCGTTGCCGCCGGTACCGTACCGTCCGGCTCTACCCTCCGCCTGCTCCGCCAGTGCGAGGACCGTCACCACTCGCCCGGCCGCCGTGCTGACGTCATCGACCGTGGACAGCACCGAGGTAGCCGCAGTGTCCGCTCGCACCACCCCGATCGGACCGTTGCCCTCGGCCGACCCAGGTCTGCCGGCGAGCACTGCGCCGGCACCGGAGCGGTCCAGCTGGGTGGCGAAGCGGGCCAGGATGCCGGCCCGGTCGCCGCTGCCATCGCCACTGCTTGCACCTCCGGTGAGCACCACCACCAGCTGAGCTGGTCGAACCTGCGGGCCGACCCGGACGAAACCACCGTCACCGAGCCCGGCGAGAACAGCAGTGGCCTCCGCCGGAGTGGCCTGCGCTTGCCCGTTCTGCGGGTTGGCCAGCAACACCGAGCCGAGCAGCCCGCCGGCCAACGTCCCGGCGTCCGGCGCGGTGGGCAGCCGTAGCCCGGCCGGGAGCAAGCGGGTGGTGAGTTCGCTGAGCTGATCGGAGCGGGACGGGTCGGTGAATGCCTGGGTCAGCTGCAGCTCACCGGTGACGGCGGCACCGGCGTTCCCCAGCAGCGCGGTCACGGCGTCCCGGTCCGCGGGATCGGCGTCCGCGGTGGTGACGAGCACCACGGTGCGGCCACGCAAGGTGCCGGCAACCGCGCGGGGGGCGACCGCCGCGCCGAACACGTTCGCATCGGCCAACCGGGCACGCAGCTCGTTGCTCTGCGCCTGCAGGTCGCTCACCTGGCGGCCTAGCTCGTCGCGGTTGGAGCTGAGCCCGGAC
This sequence comes from Pseudonocardiaceae bacterium, assembly GCA_035463315.1. Taxonomy (GTDB): domain Bacteria; phylum Actinomycetota; class Actinomycetes; order Mycobacteriales; family Pseudonocardiaceae. Next base: position 7,128 of record DATHTJ010000093.1, on the reverse strand, counting down.
AGCAGCCGGTCGCTGATCGCGGTGGACCCGAGCACTACTCCGAGGGCCAAGGCGAGGAAGACGGCGGCGATGGAGATCACGTGGTACCGCAGTGAGATCACGGTCTATCCCCACCCCTTGGCCCAGGAGACGATGTCATTCCAGGTATCACTGACGAGGACGCCGTAGGCGCCGCCGATGTTGGAGACCAGCAGCGCCGCAGCCACCGCGAGAAGGGCGGCGAGCACGATGAGCAGCACTGCCCCGGTCGATACCCGGCTGCGATACAAGGCGGCGACAGCACGGCCGTCGACAAGCTTGCTGCCCAACCTCAGCCGGGTGAGAAAGGTGGACGGGTTGGATCCCGACCGACCCCGATCGAGGAACTCGTGCAGGGTGGCCTGGAACCCGACGGTGATCACGAGCGTGGCGCCGTGTGCCTCGGCCAGCAACAGCGCAAGATCCTCTGGGTTGCTCATTGCAGGAAAGGTCACCGCGCCGATCCCGAGGTCCTGGATCCGCTCGAGCCCCGGGGCAAAGCCATCAGGCTGGGCGGGTACCACGACCTCGTCGGCCGATTTGAGCGTGTCGGTGTTGATCTGGCGCGGATCGCCGACGATCAGATGCGGCCGATGCCCGGCGGCGTGCAGTGCATCGGCACCCGCCTCGACGCCGATCAATACCGGGTGGTACTCGTGGATGAAGTGCTTGAGCGCGGCCAAGTCGGCGGTGTGGTTGTAGCCCGCAGCCACCACCAGCACCTCCCGGCCGTCGATCGGGACCGCAACGTCGGGCACGCCAACCCGGTCGATGATCAGGGCACGCTCGTGCCTGAGGAACTCGATGGTGTTGGCGGAGAACGCCTCGAGCTGGGTGGACAGCCCAGACTTGGCCTCGATCATCAGGTCGGCGATCGAGTCGGCGGTCTGCTCGGTGCCGCGGGCAAGCTCGGTGTCCCCGACGTACACCCGGCCCTCGTGCAGCCGCAACCGGGTGCCGTCCTTGATCCGCATCGCCTCTGCACCGACCCCGTCGAGCAGGACGATGCCCGCTGCCACGAGGATCTCAGGACCCAGGTTCGGGAACCGGCCGGAGATCGACGGTGCGGCATTGACCACCCCGGCGACGCCGGCAGCCACCAGTGCATCGGCGGTTCTCCGATCGAGATCGACCTCGTCGAGCACCGCGATGTCGCCGGGGCCGACGCGCCGCACCAGCGCGTCGGTGCGGCGGTCCGTCCTGGCCAACCCGGTCACGCCGGGCAGCTCACGGCCGGATCGGTTGAGCAGGCCGGAGATTTTCATGCCGCTGATGGTGGCAAAATCCGCGTCGCTGACCGGGGAGGCGCGCCGGGGCGCTTGCCCGTGAGTGGCATTGAGTGCCATCACACTGTTACGCCCTCACGAGCCGGCTCTTGTCAGCCAGGGCGGCGGCCAGCAACTCTTCGGCGTGCGCGCGCCCGGTATCGGTGTCATCCAGTCCGGCCAGCATCCTGGCCAGCTCGCTGACCCGGGCCACCCCGTCGAGTTCTCGGATCCCGCTGCTGGTCAGCCCGGTGGCATAGGTCGCCTTGTCCACCACAAGGTGCCGGTCGGCATAGGCGGCAACCTGTGGCAGGTGGGTGACGACCACGACCTGGTGGCTGCGGGCCAGCCGGGCCAGGCGCCGCCCGATCTCGACTGCGGCGCGTCCGCCGACCCCGGCGTCGACCTCGTCGAAGACCATCGTCGGTACCGGGTCGGCGTCGGCGAGCACGACCTCCAGCGCCAGCATCACCCGGGACAGCTCGCCCCCGGAGGCGCCCTTGTGCACCGGCAGCGCCCCCGCGCCGGGGTGCGGTGCCAGGTGCAGCTCCACCTCGTCGGTGCCCTCCGGCCCGGCCCGCAGCCGCGCCCCAGCAACGGTGAGTCCGGCCGCGTCGCCGTCTCCGGCCAGCGCCGGGCAGACCGCCACGGACAGCTGGGCCTGGCCCATCGCCAGCGCCGCAAGCTCGGCGGTGACGGCGTCCCCGAGGTCCCGGGCCGCGGCAGCCCTCGCCGCGGTGAGGGCGCTGGCATGCCGGGCCAGCTCGTGGGCCAGCTCGTCGCGCTGGGCCGCCAGCGTCGCAATGGCCGCTTCGGAGGTGTCCAGGCTAGCCAGGCGCTGGCGGGCGTGGCGAGCCCAGGCCAGCACACCGTCGACGTCGGCGGCGTACTTGCGGGTGAGCCGCTTGAGCTCGGCCTGCCGGGCCAGCACCTGCTCCAGCCGGGTCGGGTCGGCGTCCAGGGCCTCGAGGTAGCCACCGAGCCCGGCGCCGACGTCACCGAGCAGCGCCGCGGCCTCCCCCAGCCGCGAGGCCAGCGCCTGCAGCTCAGGATCCTCCGCCGTCTGCAAGCGACGGCGGGCCTCCCCGACCAGACCGATCGCGCCCGGCTGGTCGGGGTCGGGGTCCGGCGCGCCACTGATCGCGGACTGCGCGATGGCGGCGGTCTCCCGCAGCTGATCGGCGTCGGCAAGCCGCCGAGCCTCGGCCAGCAAGGCGCCATCCTCCCCGGGCTGCGGGTCGATGGCGGTGATCTCAGCGAGGCCGTGGCCGAGCAGGTCGGCTTCCCTGGCCAGCTCCCGAGAATGATCCCGCCGCGTGGTGAGCTCGGCGCAGCAGCGCAGCCACTCCTGCCGAACGCGGCGGTAGGCGTCCAGCGGCCCGGACACCCCGTCGCCAGCGAAGCGATCCAGCACGGCCCGCTGCTCGCCGGGCCGCAGCAGCCGCAGCTGGTCGTTCTGACCGTGGACCGCGAGCATGCCATCGGCCAGGTCGGCAAGCACCCCGGCCGGGACCGAGCGACCACCCAGGTAGGCCCGGGAGCGGCCGTCCGCGGTGAGGGTGCGGCTGGCGATCAGGCTGCCGTCCTCATCGGTCCGGGCGCCCACCTCACCCGCCAGGGCCGCTGCCGCGCTGCCCTCGGCTGGCCGGAAGCGGCCCTCCACGATGGCCCGGTCGGCGCCGCGGCGGACCCGGGAGGCGTCGGCCCGCCCGCCGGCGAGCAGGTGCAGGCCGGTGACCACCATCGTCTTGCCCGCTCCGGTCTCACCGGTCACCACGGTCAGACCGGGGTGCAGGTCCAGGGTGGCCTCATCGATCACACCGAGGCCCTCGATGCGCATCTCGGTGAGCACGGACCGCACCCTAGCGCGCCGCGCCAGGTAACCGGTCAGCCCGGCCGGGGACCCCGCCAACCCTGCACCGGCAGCTCGAATTTGCGCACCAACCGGTCAGTGAACGGGCAATCGTGCAGGCGCACCAGCCGGATCGGCGTGGCACCACGGATCACCTCGACCCGAGCGCCCGCCGGCAGCTCGAAGGTCCGCCGCCCATCGCAGCACAGCACCGCGGCATGCCCGTGCGGATCGGTCTCGATGGCCACCACCGAGTCCGGCGACACCACCAGCGGGCGGGCGAACAGTGCATGGGCGTTGCTGGGGACCACGACGAGCGCGTCGACATCCGGCCACACCAGCGGCCCGCCTGCGGAGAAGGCATAGGCGGTGGACCCGGTGGGGGTAGCACAGAGCACCCCGTCACAGCCGAACCCGGAGACCGGCCTGCGGTCCACCTCCAGCACCACCTCCAGGATCCGCTCCCGGTAGCTCTTCTCGACGCTGGCCTCGTTGAGCGCCCAGGTCCGGGCCAGCGTGGAGCCGTTGAGAGTGGCGGTGACGTCGACGGTCATCCGCTCATCGACGAGGTAGTTTCCGGCGACGATGGCGCGCATTGCCTCATCGAGTGAGTCCAGATCGGCCTCGGCGAGGAAGCCGACTCTGCCTAGGTTCACGCCGAGCAGCGGGACGCCGCACGGCCGGGCCAGTTCGGCGGCCCGCAGCAGGGTGCCGTCGCCGCCGAGTACCACCACGAGATCCGCGCCCGCGGCAGCGTCCGGATTGGTGGGCACCTCGTGGTCGCGCAGCGCGGGATCGAGATGCGTGGCCTCCTCGGCGAGCACCCGCAACCCGACCCCCGCTGTGGCCAGCCGGTGTGCGACCTTCTCAGCGGTGCGCAGGTTCTCTGGGTGCCCGGTGTGCAACACGAGCAGGACCTCACGTCCACAACTCATTGCGGGCCCTCCTGGACAGCGGCGTGCACCAATTCCTCGGCGCGGCGCCGCGAATCGGCCGGACCGCGGCGCAGCCACAGGAAGTACTCGACGTTGCCGGACGGTCCTGGCAGTGGGCTCGCGATGGCGTCGACCAGGTAGAGCCCGAGGTCGACCGCGACTGCCACCACGTCCAGCATGGCCTGCGCGCGCAAGACCGGGTCACGGACCACACCGCCGGCGCCCAGACGTTCGCGGCCGACCTCGAACTGGGGCTTGACCATCGGCAGCAGGTCGCCCTCTGACGTGGTGCATCCGACCAGGGCCGGCAGCACCAGGCGCAGCGAGATGAACGACAAGTCGGCCACGGTCAGATCGACGGCGCCGCCGATGTCCTCCGGCTGCAGTGTCCGCACGTTCGTTCGGTCCTGCACCCGGACCCGCTGATCAGTGCGCAACGACCAGGCGAGCTGCCCGTATCCGACGTCGACCGCAACCACCTCACGGGCCCCGCGGTGCAGCAATACCTCGGTAAAGCCGCCGGTGGACGCGCCGGCGTCCAGGCAGCGCCGCCCCACCACGACCGGACCCCCGGTGATCAGGTTGTCCAGTGCACCGAGAAGCTTTCGAGCGCCTCGCGACACCCACTCGGGTTCGGTCTCCTTCGCCCGTACCAGCAGCGGGGTGTCCGCGTCGACGCCGGTAGCCGGCTTGGTAGCGGTCATCCCCTGGACCTGGACCCGACGCTGCGCGACAAGCTCAGCGGCGTGGTCGCGAGATCGGGCCAGACCTCGCCGTACCAGCTCTGCATCGAGCCGGGCCCTGCGGGCCACCTAGACCTCGTCGATGCTGGACAGAGCTGCGGTGAGCGAGTCGTGTACGGCGTTGAACCGCGCCACGTGCTCCGCGGTCGGCAGCTCGTCAAGATCCTGCAGGCTGGTGAGCGCGTCGGCAATGCCGGTATCAGGGGGGGGTGGCTGGGACGTCATGTAGCTGGTCTCCTCGGCCGCTTGGGTCCCTGCCACGCTACCGAGCTGCCTCGCTCAAGCCCACGGCGACCAGCGCTGCGGCGGCGGTGTGGTCGCAGGCGCGCACTCCGACTGGCCCGGCATGCTCAGCCCACCAGGCGGCGCACAGCGTCCGCAACGCGTCGAGAGGGTCGCCGACGGTCCCGTCGTGGTGCAGCAGCAGGGTGCCGTCGGCCGAGTCGACGCGCCAGCCGGGCCGCGCCTGGATCCGGGTCTTGTCGAGGGATCCGCGCAGCACCCGCAGGTCCGCGCCGAGGTGAACTGGCCGCTGCTCCGGTGGCGCGGTGAGCAGCGCGACGGCGTCGGCGACGCCGGACAGGACCAGCAGCGAGTCCAGTCCGGCAGCACGAGCCCCGGCGATGTCGGTCTCCAGTCGATCGCCGACTACCAGCGGCCGCTGCGCACCGGTGCGGTCCACGGCCGTGTCGAGCAGTGAGCGGGCCGGCTTGCCGGCCACCATGGGTTCCCGGTCGGTGGCGGCCTGCAACGCCGCCACCATGGCACCGTTGCCGGGTAACAAGCCCCGTTCGGTGGGCAGCGTGCGATCGATGTTGCAGGCGATCCACACCGCGCCGCAGCGGATCGCCAGGCACGCCTCGGCCAGCCGGGCCCACCCGGTCTCCGGGGAATGGCCCTGCACGACCGCGGCCGGCTGCTCGGACGCCGCGGTCACCGCCCGGAACTCGGCCGACCGCACCGCAGCGACCAGCGCCTCGGAGCCGACGACCAGGACCGCAGCGCCCGCCGGCAGCCGCGCCGCCAGCATGGCCACCGCGGCCTGGCCACTAGTGACGACCTCATCCGCAACGGTCCGGACACCCAGCGCGGTGAGGTGCTCGGCAATCTCGTCGGGCGCCCGCGCTGCATTGTTGGTGATGAACTGCACCGACCTTCCGGCCTGGCGCAGCTCATTGACCACATCCAGCGCCCCCGGGACAGGCTCGGCTCCGCGGATCACGGTGCCGTCGAGGTCGAGAAGCACCGCGTCGTAGCCCTCCAGCGGACCACTCATCTTGGTTCCAGACGCTCGCTAAGCTCGATGGCCCGCTGCGCGGCGTCGGTGGCGTTTTCGGCATCGACTTCATCAGCGGCCAGAAACCAGCGGATCGCCTCCTGCTCGCGACCGGCGGCCACCAGGTTGTCCGCGTATGCGTAGCGCAGCCTGGCCCGCCACGGCTCCGGCCCCGCCACCTCCAGGTCCGGCCCCTGCAGTGCGACCACCGCGGCGTCGAACTGGCCAAGGTCGCGCCGCGCCCCCGCAGCAACGATCCGGAGCTCGACCGCCTCATCAGTGCCAAGCTGTGCTGCCTCCGGACTGCGCGCGATCTCCAGGGCACGATCCGGACGTCCTAGCGCGCGCTCGCAGTCGGCCAGCACCGCCAAGCGCCCCGGACCGCCGCCTAGCCGGCGCGCGGCGCGAAGCTCCGCTAACGCCTCCGACCATTCCCCTGCGTGGTAAGCGGCAAGGCCCGCGGCCTCCCGGACTGCGGCGACCCGACCCGCTCTGCTACGGGCGAACCGGGCGTGCGCCAAGGCCAGCTGCGGATCCTCGTCCAGCACGCGACCGGCCGCCACCAGATGGCTCCCGACGAGGTCGGCCAACCCCTTCGGCAGGGTCAACAATTCCTTGCGGACCTCCCGGTCCAACTCACCAACATCCGCGTCTGCGGGAAGTTCCGGACGTGGTACCTCGGCATCGTCTCGGCGCCGCGACGGCGCACGACCGCCCTCCTCAGGTCGGCCACCTCGATGCCCCATTCGGCCCCTGTCCACGCCGGAGTCCCGCCGCCATCGCGCTCCACCTTCGGAATCCGCATCTCCGGTCAGCTTCGTTCCGACTGACACGGGCGCAGATCCTCTCAGTGTCGCAGAGTTAAGGGGCCCCCGGGGTGTGGTGTGGGGGCCCCTTGTGTGTGTGGTGGGGGTTGTGTTCGGCGGTGTCCTACTCTCCCACACCCTGGCGGGTGCAGTACCATCGGCGCTGGAGGGCTTAGCTTCCGGGTTCGGAATGGGTCCGGGCGTTTCCCCTCCGCTATGGCCGCCGTAACTTG
>DATHTJ010000092.1:0-7848 GCA_035463315.1 Pseudonocardiaceae bacterium | reverse complement strand
CGCGGCGATCACCGATGCGGCGGCCAATGAGGTGACTCCACCGGTCACGACGGGAGACAAATGGTCGCCCGCCCGGATCGCATGGTTGAAGGACTTTCACCGCACTCGGCGCACCGGGCTCAGCGGGCCTGTCGGTGAGGCCACCTGGGCCATCCTCGCCAGTGACCAGGTTGTGGGCTCTGTTCGGCTCACACGGACAGCGGTGCCGGAGATCCTGGAAACGGGCATCTGGCTGACTCGGCGTACCCGCGGCCACGGGGTGGGCCGACTCGCGATGGCTGGCGTCCTGCAGACAGCGGCCACACTCAGCGCCCAGGGTGTGCAAGCAAAGACCACGACCGGCAACCGGGCCGCCCTGCGCCTCCTGCGAAGTCTCGGATTCGACTTGGCGGCGAGCAAGGACGGTGCCGGCGTCACAGCCCTCCTCATGTTCGGCACCAACTGATAGTGGACGTTTCGCCCCCGACGAGGTGTGAACCTCCGGGAGCACGCCAAATCCTGATGCCTGTAGCCGGATCCCCATACGGGCCACTCGGCGCGGCCCACACCGCCCCCACGCACGGACAACAGCATGAGCGGGCGTTCCGCTGTGTCTGGTCTCCCGAGGGGGGACTGGGCCAGACTTGTCGTCGAGAATGCTGGCGTCGCGTTACCGGGTGGGCTCGTCGAGGAGCCGGCGGTGCAGCTCGGTGGTGAGTGTATGGATCACGCGAGTCAGTTCCGTGTTGGTCTTGAGTTCCAGCTCTGGACCCCGCGAACGCGGTGATCCCATCAGCGATCCGCAGCTGAAGGTCCGCGGCTCTGCGCCACGACCACGGGGTGCTGCGGGCGACTCTGCGGCTGCGTGGTGTGCATGTCATCTCCCCACTCGATCCTGACCCGACCAGTCACATCCACCCACCGCAGCGCCACCAGCGGCGACCACCGCAGCGCAACCTGGGCATGGAGCGACGTCAACGCGCCATGCCCGAGCCCACTCATCGAACGGCGCGATCTCGATCAGAATCTGTGTAATCGGACCAGTGGTACCGGGGCGAAGCACCCGGGCTCGAGGAGCGGCGGCACGCTGGCCAGCGCCTCGCAACCCTGGGCGGCCCCGCTCCCACCACTGGTTGCCCAGCCGCCACCCTCGTCATTGGAGGGTGCCGGTGAAGATCCCCCCGGTGCCGGCCGGCTGCGTCTGCGTGTTGGCGGACGAGCACAATGTCACCGGCCACGCCATACCGGTGGCCGGCGCTCCAGCGCAGCGGCCCGACCTTCCGCAGCGTCCTGGGTGGCATTGGCCACCAGCCGCATCGTCTCACCGAAGCGGATCGCGTCCACAGCGGACATGTCGGGCGCACGGCGGGCCACCTCCTTGGTGGCCCGGGCGGCCAGCGGGGCGGCGGCAAGCAGCCGGTCGGCCAACTCCCGCGCGGCGCAGAGCAGCGAGGAGTGCGGCACAATCCAGCCGGCGAGGCCGATCTCCTTGGCCCGCTGGGCGTTGATCTGCTCGCCGGTGAGGAGCAGCTCCATGGCGTATTGCCAGCCGATCCGCTGCGGCAGCCGGATAGCCCCGACGATCGTGGGAGTGCCGATCCGCACTTCCGGGTAACCAAAGACCGCCTGCTCGCTGGCGATGACGAAGTCACACCAGCTGACCAGGGTCAGCCCGTAGCCCAGGCAGTACCCGTTCACCGCGGCGATCACCGGCTTGTAGATCTCCCAGCCACTCTCGAAGGAGTTGACGGTCGGCTTCTCCCAGAACGTGCCAGGGAACTCGCCAGCGGGATTGCCCGGGGAGTGGATGTCCGCCCCGGCGCAAAACGCCCGGCCCGCTCCGGTGACGATCGCCACCCAGGCGTCCTCGTCGTCGCGGAACGCGGCGAACGCGGCGTTGAGCTCCGCACGCATCTGCTGATCGATGACGTTGAGCTTGTCCGGTCGGTGATAGGTGATCGTCGCGACGTGTCCATCCAGCTCATAACGCACCGTGTCAGCCACAACACCCAGACTAGGGACGAGGGCCAGCAACCCCACGTTCGGCGCCGAGCAGCGGAACTCTGCGGGCTCATCCGGGAGACCTCGGCCGAGACCGCTGCGGAGTCCACAGGTGCGCCAGCTGATAACCACCGAGCGGACGAGGTTGAGCGTGTGCCAGTAAGGGACCCGTGGCGTGCTAGTGGCGGTAGCTCGGGCGAAGATGGTCCCGTGTGCGCTTGGCGGAGTCGCTGATGCCCACCCGCGGCGGCCTGGACGGGTGACGGGAGCGGTTGGTCGATCGGCGCAGCTGGACGTCGGGTGCGGTCAGCGTGTTTGAGAGATCGGTGCCGGCACGGGGTACAACGCCGCCCTGCTCGCCCACCTGGTTGGCGAGACCGGCCAGGTGGTCACGATCGACATCGATGAGGATCTGGTTGAGCAGGCTCGCCGGAACCTGGCAGTAGCCAACGTCGGTGGGGTCCGTGTGGTCTGCGCTGACGGCGCGGCGGGCTGGTCAGACGGGGCTCCCTATGACCGGATCATGTTGACCGTGGGCGCCTGCAGGTGACCCGCGGCGTCCTGGAGCTGGGCGAGACGTTTGGGCGGTTCGTGGTCGAGGCCTATGTGCCGGCTTTTTTCGTGAGGGTGTATCAGCGTTGCGCGACGCGTACTCATCTTGGTGTGTCGATCGAGACCTGATCTTGCTGTAGCCGCCGAGGAAGGCTGCGATGACTCACGTAAGCCAAGCCACAGTAACCGGAACATTGGGCCATAGGCGGGAGCCCAGAGTTGTCGATGGTCAGAACGACCAGGTGGGCCGATCGACGAAGAGGCTCGGTTTCGGGCATGCCGTAAGGCACGGACAGCTCAAACTCATCGCATACGGCACGGCAGGAAGTCGCACCTCGAGAAAGGCATGACCATGACGGATCAGACCTCTGCCGACGAGGTATCCTGCCGCGCCGACTACAGGAGATGGAACTTTTCGAGCGAAATCGTGTCGGGAGAGGGTGACTGTTACGCGGCAGAGGCCGTGCAGATGCCGGCTGAAGTATTCACCAGGATACTGGACCAAGCTGAACGAGTCCATCACGCCGGATTGAAGGCGTTTGGTTTGCTGCTAGCCGAGCCCGCAACTCCGCGGCATCCGTACCGCCCGACTGACGTGGTCTTTTTCAATCCGCGGACGAACCACCGCAACGATCCTGGCATACGCGATGCCTTCGAGGCGCAGGGTAGATACTTCCGGGAGTTCGATGACGCCGGGTTCGTGGCTGACCCGACCGAACTACTGCATGTCTATCGGGCGATCGAGGACTCCGGCCGGGAGATCGTAGCCCCGTTTCATATCCATCGGCGTCAGCCGGCGAACTTTTCCCTGATCGACTACCGCCTGCACAACCCAGCTTTTGCCTGGCACTTGATTGTCTCGTTGCGCGACCCGCGGCGGCCGGCGGTGCAACCGTTCCGGGTCCGCAAACAGCCAGACGACTTCGGCATCACGGAGCACGACCACCGGGAGGGCAGCGAGCTTGCCTACGACGGGCCCGAGGTCTACCCGATCAGCTTAATCGTACAGGGGTCACCGTAGTAGAGAAACGAACCTGGTCCTTTGGCATTGGCTGCCATGCGGAACGCTTGAGCCTGAATCCACCGGAAAATGGTGGTTGGACCACGGCGTGCCAGCGTCGGTCCACGCAGCGAGTACCGGATCGATGATTCGCCAGCACTGCTCCGCCTCGTCACCACGGATGGCGGGATCGACCCCGGGTTCGTCGACGTACGCCGGATGCGCCGACCGGCGGTGTAGCGGGCCCGGCGGCTGCCGCGCACGAGCTCCGCGCGGGAGGGTGCGCGCACCGAGGGAACGGACCCACGCGCCGACCGGTCCCGCTAGCGGTCGTCCCGGTGGTGGTAGAGCAACTCCTCTCGTGCGTAGCGCCGTGCCGCATAGCTGGCGATCACCAGTCCGGTCGCGAGCACGAGCAGCACGACGTCGACGAATCCGGTGGTGACGAACACCGCCAGCGTGACCGCGAGGAGCGCCCCGAGAACGAACCCCACCCACATCCGACCGCGGCGGGCCTTGACCATGTCATCCCTCCGTTCGACGGTTGTCCTCACGACGCGGCCTTAGCGGGCGCCGATTCCACCTCTGGGCGCGGCGGTGCGGTTGCGTTTGCCTGCAGGGTGTCGACGAGCCGGAGCATCTCCATCGGCAACGGGAAGATCAGCGTGGAGGTTCGCTCGTTGGTGATGTCGGCCATGGTCGCCAACACCCGCAGTTGCATGGCCGCGGGGTGCACCTCGAGGACCTCGGCGGCCTGGCCGAGCGTCTCGGCGGCCTCGAGCTCGCCGTGCGCGTGGATCACCTTGGCCCGCCGCTCACGCTCGGCCTCGGCCTGCCGGGCCATCGCCCGGCGCATGCTCTCGGCCAACTCCACGTGCTTGACCTCGACCACGCTCACCTTCACGCCCCACGGGTTGGTGGTCTCGTCGATGATCTGCTGCAGCCGCTGGTTGATGTCGTCCCGCTTGGTCAGCAGGTCGTCGAGGTCGACCTGGCCGAGGATGCTGCGCAGGGTGGTCTGGGCGATCTGCGACGTCGCGACGATGTAGTTCTCGATGGCTACGACGGAGCGCACCGGGTTGACCACGTTGAAGTAGGCGACCGCGTTGACCCGCACGCTCACGTTATCCCGGGTGATGACGTCCTGGGACGGGACGTCCATCGTGACGGTGCGCAGGGACACCCGGACCAGGCGGTCGATGACGGGGATGATGAAGAACAGCCCGGGCCCCTTGGCGTCGATGACGCGGCCGAGCCGGAAGATCACGCCCCGTTCGTACTCGGGCACGATCTTCACCGCGGCGACGAGCAGCAGCAGCAGGATCAAGACGGCGACGCCCACGGCGATGGTGGTGTCATTCATGGTGATCACTCCTCGGTGCGATGGGTTCCACGATGACGGTCAGGTCCTCAAGGGCGACGACCCGCACGTTCTGGCCCTCGTGCAACGGCTCACCCCGGGTGCGGGCGGTCCACCAGGTGCCCTCCAAGTGCACCCGGCCGGTGGTTTCCCCACTGGCGCTGCGCACGACCGTCTGGCGGCCGAGGAGCGCGTCCGCGCCGGTGGTGGGGCGGGCACGGTGGGCGCGCCGGGCGAGACGGCCTGCGAGCAGCGATCCGCCCCCGACCAGCGCCGCGGTTGGCCACAGCACCGCCGGGCTCACCCCGACCGGCCCCTGGAACATGAACAGCCCGGCGAGCAGCAGGGCGACGGTGCCACCGGCGGCGGAGATCCCGACGCCAGGGGCGAACAGTTCGGCGGCGAACAGCGCAGCAGCGAGCACGAGCAGTGCGATGCCCGCGGCAGTGACCGGCAGCACGGACAGCGCGAAGAGCCCGAAGATGAGCAGGATGGCGCCGATGATGCCGCCGAACCCCATGCCGGGGCTGGCCAGCTCGTAGAGCAGCGCCAGCGTGCCGACGGACAGGAACAGGAAGGCCAGGTTGGGATCGGCGAGGGCACCCAGCAGCTGCCGGGACCATCCGAGCTCGTGGTTTACCACCGCCGCATCCGCGGTCCGCAATGTCACCGTGGTGGTGGGGTTCAGCTGCACGTCGCGGCCGTCGAGCGCGGCCAGTAACGCCGCCCGGTCACCAGCGAGGAGGTCGACCGCACCGATCTCGCGGGCCTCGACCGCAGGCACAGCCCGGCCCTTGCGCACGGTGTCGACCGCGAAGCCGGTGTTGCGGTCGCGCTGCGCGGCGACCGACTCGGCGAAGGCCGCGGCGTCGTTGATGACCTTGTCGGTGATCTCCCCACCCTGCAGGTCGACCGGGGTGGCAGCACCGATGGTGGTGCCGGGGGTCATCGCGGCCACGTGCGCGGAGAAGGTGATCAACGCCCCGGCGGAGGCGGCGCGGGCGCCGGCCGGGGTGACGTACACGACGACGGGCACGTCGGCGCCGAAAAACGACTGGATGATCTCGCGCATCGAAGTCTCCAGGCCGCCCGGAGTGTCCAGCTCCACGAGGAAGGCCTGGTGCCCGTTGCGTCCAGCCTCCCGCACCCCGTCGATGAGATAGCCGGCGACGACGGGGGTGATCGGCCCGTCCACCCGGGCGGTCAGGATCGTGGGAGTCTGCACGGCACCGGGCTGCGCGGCACCGGCTGGGGCCGCCATGAGCCAGGCGAGACCGAGCACCGCCAACATGGTGAGCAGCAGGCGACTCCACGCCATCGGCTGCCTCCTTCGCGCGCCACCAGCGCGCCGTCGCGCCTCTAGCTGGCCGTGGACGCCGGTGACTCCTCAACCATGGTTGTGCGCAGGAGGTGGGCCAACAAGGCGTGGGTGCGGCCAAGGAGCGCCGGTCTTGCTTTCCGGGTTCCGGCAAGCACAGGCTGGCGGTCGGTCAGCGGAACCGGGCGCCGGTTGACAGCTCGGGTCGGCCACCTCGTAGCGCTCGGGTCAACGCCACGCCGCTGGCGATCACCCCGACGTGGCTGGACGCCTGGGGGTAGTTACCCAGGAAGGAGCCGTCGGCGGGAGCGGTCAATTCGGACTTTTGGTGCGGACCGGCGACGGTCAGCTATCCCGGCACACACGCCGTCAACGATCCTCGATGCGGTGGTGGCGCGGCGCCCGCCCGGCTACCCTCGGTGGCACCGGTTGCCGGAACCTGGCAACGAAGGACCCCGCTGTGAGGAACGGCCCGTGACCAGCGAGCGCGAGCACCAGGAGTTGGACGTCGCCGCGATCGCCGACCGCGCTGCAAAGGACGTCGGCGCCGCGTCCCCGGCCTTCCTCGACGGCTACATCGAGATGCTCGCCGCGGTGAGCGCGACCGGGCGCCGGCTGGCCCGCGACGAACTCAACTCCCGGCGCGTACTCGGGGCCGCCGCCGCCGAGCAGAACGTTCCGCTGCGCGCGCTGGTCGACCTCTACCTCAGCGCGAACTGGCTGACCTGGCGCGAACTCCCCACGGTCGCCACAGCCGGCGGGGAGACAGTACGCGCGGTCACCGAGAGCATCCTGCGGGCCGCCGACGACGCCATCGTGGCCCTCGCCGAGGGCTATGACGAGGCCCAGCGCCACGTGATGCGCCAGGAGGAGGCGCAGCGGCGGGAGTTCATCGACGACTTGCTCTACGGTCGCAGCGACCTCGGTCGGCTGGCTGAACGGGCGGAACGCTTCGGGCTCCGGCTGACCGGTCACCATGTCGTCGCCGTGGCCCGGGCAAACCAGACCTTCGCCGACGGAGACCCCGCGACCCGCCGCGTCGAGTCCACCCTGGTGGCCCGCTTCGGCGCCCGGGAGGTCCTGGTCACCACCAAGGAGGGGATGCTGATCTGCGTCACACCCGGCACCGCCACCGGGGCGCCTGCGGAATTCACCCGGCAGGTTGAGACCGTGCTCGCGGCGGACCAGCGCTGGTGCGTCGCGGTGGGCCGCCCGCACTCCGGGCCCGGTGGCGTCGTGCGATCCTACGAGGAAGCCCGCGCAACGCTGGAGCTGGCCGCCTCGCTCGGCCTCACCGCCCGCCTGCTCCACGCCACCGACCTACTCGTCTTCCAGGTCCTACTCCGCGACCGGGCCGCCATCACCGATCTGGTCGGCACCGTCCTGGGGCCGCTGGCACAGGCGCGTGGTGGAGCGCAACCGCTCGTCGACACGCTCGCTGCCTTCTTCACCTCCGGTGGGGTCGCCGCTGCGACGGCACGCCGGCTCTACCTCAGCGTCCGCGCCGTCACCTACCGACTCGACCGCATCAAGCAGCTCACCGGCCACGACGTCGCCGAGCCGACGCAGCGGTTCACCCTGCAGGCGGCCGTGCTGGGGGCCCGGCTGCTCGAGTGGCCGCACCGGCCGCTGGACCCC
>DATHTJ010000091.1:0-3239 GCA_035463315.1 Pseudonocardiaceae bacterium | reverse complement strand
TAGAAAGCGCCCTCGTCACCACCGCCGGGCCAGAAGCCGCAGCTGCTGAGCTCGTGGGAGTAGCCCTCCACCATGACCCAGTCGGGGCAGTTGGGGGCTCCACCGGGGTGGGTGGGCGCAGTGCGGCCGGAGAACCGGGTGACGGCCAGATCGAAGCTTCCCCAGAAGAAGTGCACCGGGCTGACCTTGCCGATGAAACGGGACCGGAACTCGGTCAGCACCCGGTGCGCCGCCAGCAGTTGCCGCCAGAAACGCTGCGCGGCTGCGGGGTCGTAGGAAGCGTGCTCGTAGTCGTCCGTGAACGGGATCGCGCGCTCGACCTCCGTCGGCGTGGCCCTGATGGAAACCTCCAGGTCGAGGTCGCGCAGCGCCGCCACCGTCTCGGTGTAGAACGCCGCGACTGACTTCGGCTCCAGGGCAACATCGCGCTCCTGCCCGCTGCTGGACCGGATGCGCAACTGGTGATCACAGAAGTCGAACTCGACGTCGAAGAGGCGGCGGCCATGCGGGATCGCCGAGGTGGTCAGCCCGCGCGCGGAGACGTACAGCGGAACCTGCCACCAGTGGTTGATCATCGGGGCTTGCGCTAACCGGATCTTCCCCACGATCTGGGTCCACATGTGCAGCGTGTCGCGAGTGTCGGCCCACTCCTGCACCCGCAGCGCCGGCCAGTCCTCACCGTGTCCGGACTGTTCTTGGATATCGGTCACCGCTGACACCTCCGAAGTAGCTAGCGCTCGGCTACGCCCTGCGCTGACCACTGTCGCAGGTCATCAGCGAGCTGCGACCTCGAACGGCGCGATGAACTGAAAGTTGCCGTCGCCCACGGAGCTGGTCAGGGTGCGCACCACCCGGGTCGGGTTGTCGAAGGGGCCCGAGACGTAGAACGGGACGCCGTCCCGCCGCGCGCAGCTCCCGCACCCGACCGCGCAGATCATCGAGCATCATGTCGACTGTCACACTCGAGGCCTATCAGACCCGGCGGGGTCTGATAGGCGCGATACGCGGGAGAGAAAGCATGGGCGGCACCGCGCTCGAGCAGCGCGTCAGGCGGGCAGCCGAGGCGGCCCTCGCGGAGAAGCGGTACGTCAGCGCGGTCGACGTGTTCCTGGGCCTGGGCTGGCTGGTGCCGGCGCACCTCGACGCGTGGCGGCAGGGCCGGGTCCAGTGCCTGGAACGGGTGGTGCAGGCCAGCTTGCCCAAGCTGTCAACTGCCATGCGGGTGTTCCGCCGTTGGGCCCAGGGGCGCGGCCTGGTGCCGAGCGAGACCGGCTACGTCGCCCGGACTCGCGGCCGCAGGCCGCTGCGCTTCAGCGTCAGCGGAGCAGCCGACATCGAGCGTGCATACCGCACGCACTGGGTCTCCCCCGAGCTGTCAGCCGCCAAGCGCGAACGACGCGCCAGAGCCGCCCTCCAGACCTCGTCGTCATCTCACCACTGAAGGACTGGACGTGCACGACAGGACTGGACGTGCACGACCTGTTGCCGTGGGACGGTACTGCGCCGCCACCGACGCCATGACGCTCAAGGACGGGTCTCTCTTCACTCCCGCACCCTGCCCATCACTGCCGTCTCCTCATCCCCTGGAGTGCTCCGACCAGCCGCATCCTTTTCTCGCCGTTCCCCATTCCACCGCCGCACGTCCTCCAGGCTCACCTCCCGCCCCAACTCCACAAAAACTTTCCACCACACCACATCAAGGCTCTGCATCATCGCATAATCCAGCGCCACATACACCGTGCACCGCCGCCGACGCCAGAATCGCCACTTCCACGTCGTCCAGCCACAGAAACGACATTGGCCACGTTTGTTGACATGGTGTTGTCGCAGCAACATCAGCACGGTGGCCAGCAACTTCACGATCCACTCTTCAAGCACTACTGGTGCCATGGGCTTCGTACCGCTGAGCCGCTCTGCGAGCTCCTCAAGCTGCCGCAAAACCAGCCGGTACCTCGTTTCCCATAAACTGCTCACTGCTCCCACTCAGACGCCACCGTATGCGCCGGAAGCGCAATCGACGCCCCGGCCACCACCTCGCCCTCAATGACCGCCCCGCCCATCCCGTCCGCGCGGCGCTGCAACCGTTCACCTGCGGCAACGAGCCGCTTGGCATAGTGCCGCTGCTCAGCAGCACTGGCACTGCCCTCCATGACGCGCAACGCCAGCGACGCCATATCCGTGTTCAGTCGCGCCAGCTCAGCCAGCAGCTCACGGTCTTCCCGGATCACCGCGGCTCCCACTGCACGCCGGGCGCCTGCAGTGGCCGACCCCCGTCACCATGACGCGCCGCGCCCAGGTCCCGGCGTGCCGATTCGTCCTCGTTGTTCACGTGTTCAACCCCGCTCGTCTCAACGCCGTCAGGAAGCACCCAAGGCCGGGGCCGAACCACCGGAGACGGTGCGGGGTGCGCAGCACTGCCGGTCGGGTCCGCCACCCATAGCGGCTGGCGTCTTCGGGGCGGACCGGCAGCACCACCCCAATCCAGCGGGCCGAGACAACCCGGCCCTGGGCCGAGTAGATCTTCGGTCGAAATAACAGCAGCTCGGTAGTGAGAGCCGCCAGGAAAGCAGATGAAGCAGCGTTTCACATCGGACGCGAGTTGCTCGCAGATCGGCGCATACCGCGTGGATGTGTCGTAGGGTGTCCTGTCAATGACCGGCCGCAACTCTCGCCGCGCCTCCCACGATGGTTCAGAGACACGCGGGCGCTCGGCTCACGACCCCCGGTGTGCCGCGCGTCTCCGGCTGCAGTTGCTCATGGAGGCCGGTGAGCCCCTGGAACCCGATGCCGCGCTGCACCATGCGATCGCCCGCCGGATTGCAGGATGCTGTGGACACTCGGCGCTGAAGAGCCACCGCGTGGCCTGGGGCTGGACTGTGGAACAAGCGGTGAACGCCTTTCACGCCATGTGCCAAGAGCAGCGGCTCGGTGCCCGCGGGTTGACCCAGCGGTCGTGGCTGGGGTGGGAGGCTGGCGGCCAGCCCAACGACGACTACCGCGACCTGCTGTGCCGGTTGTTCCAGACCGGTCCAGTGGCCCTCGGCTTCGGACATGACTACACCCCAAGCCCCGAGCCTGCCGTAGCATCGGAGCCGCAACCACCAACGCTCCGGCAAGGAGGTAGTGCCACGGATCGGCGGAGGGCACTCAAGCTCGGCGGCCAGGTGACGCTGGGGGCCGCTGTCGGTGCTGGGCTCGGTACCGGACTCAGGGATGCTGCCGCTGACGCGATGGAGTTC
>DATHTJ010000090.1:0-1560 GCA_035463315.1 Pseudonocardiaceae bacterium | reverse complement strand
CGGCAGGGGCTGGACCACTTGCCGCTGTCAAAGCTCTGCCACGCCGCGGCGGTACCGCCGCAACCGACCGGACAGGTCCCGCAGCACCACTGTGACGGCATGCGGCACTAGGTCCCGGCCACGCCCAACCAACCAGGGCACGCCGTGGCAAACCAACCAGGCGAGGTGGTCGGCGGCAGTCAGCGGTCGACCACCCGAGCAAGTCAGATCGACCGGATGGGGCACCGCGATCCCGACACCAGCGAGCAAGTCGGCAAGACCGGAGGCGAGCATCCGGTGCCCGCGCTCGGAGGGATGCAGACGGTCCACGCTCCACGCCGCAATGTCGTAGGTGCCGGGCATCACGTGTAGATCCAGGCACAGCGCGCCATATCGGGCCACCACCTGGTCGATGGCGTCGTTGAGCTGCCCGATCCGGTGGTGCAGAGCGCGGCGCAGCGGGCCGGGCAACCGGAAGACTCGTCCATGATGATGAAAACGGGTGATCAGCACCAAGGCGCCAGTGGCCTGCAGCGCGGTGACCGCGATATCAAGGTCATCGCGTAGCGCGACGGGATCGAAGTCTGAACGCAGTGTGTCGTTCATCCCAGCTAAGATCACCGCCACATCGGGTCGCGCCGCCACGGCGCCGGGCAGTTGTCCAGACCGGAGATCGGCGATCCGTGCACCGGTGATGGACAGGTTGGTGTAGCGGACTTCGCCCGGCGCACCCAGCGCCGCCGCCAGCAGCGGACCGAAACCGCGCCAGCCACCGGCGGGCAGCGGGTCACCCACACCAACCGCGGTGGAATCACCCAATACGACCAGGCGTGCGACGCGACAGCCTACGGAAAGAGCTGAGACGGCGAGAAGCGCTTCCACGGCCACCCAGCGATGGTCACCTGGTGTGGCTCACAGGCGGTGAGCAGCTGATGACATGTCGAGGACGGCTTCGCGAACGATTCGTGCCGCGGCGCGATCCGGGCTTACGAACACGAAGAGGACTGCTGGGTCAGCGAATGGCAAAAGGCTCGGTCAGCGCATCAGTGAAACGTTAGCGCATGGCGGGGTGCAGGATCAGCCAGTCAATCTGTTCCAGTTCGGACCAGACTGCTGCGCTGATCTCATCACCGCAGCGGCGGACGTACCCGTCGCTAGCGACGGTGGCACGGAAACACACCGCGAGCTGCTGGTGAACGTCGACACAGAGATAGACCTTCGGCACCGACGGGACGGGATATCCGCACTACCCTGATTCCCTCATCACTCTCGCCCCCACCCCTGGGTCAATTTTGTTGGCTAGTCGAAGTGCGCTCGGTTGGGTTCGGTGAGTGCGTCGGTCAAGCGTTGACGCATGGCTTGGCGCATGACGAGCTGGGTTGCTTGCTCGGGGTCAAACCATGCTGCGCCGCTCGTCTCGTCGTGATCGGGCTGGGTGTTGTGGACGGGGGTGAAGGCGCGGAAGCACACCGCGAGCTGTTGGTAAATCCCGTCCTCGTGCGGGTAGGCCAACACGTGGCCAGGATCGCTGTACACCCCGGCAAGCCCGGTGACCGTGATGGTCACGCCAGTCTCCTCGGC
>DATHTJ010000089.1:0-2967 GCA_035463315.1 Pseudonocardiaceae bacterium | reverse complement strand
GCAGCGATCCCGTTGACGGTCCGCAGCAGGGCACAACGCAGATCCGGGTCGGGCTCGTCCACCTCGCGATGCCGGGCCAGCAGCGAGACCTGGAGGTGGTGCAGCGGCTCCAGGTAAGCGGCCCGCACCTGCAGGGTCTGGCGCAGCAGGCGGTGCCGGGCCAGCAGGGTTGAGCCGCCGATCAGCCGCAGCACCTCACGCTTGGTCAGATCATGCTCGTCAACGATAGTGTCGAACAGCGGCTGCAGACTGGGCTCGACGAGGACCGAGACGTAGGACTCTGCGATCTGCAGGTCGGTCTTCACCAGCATCATCTCGACGTTTCCCAGCAGGTTGGTGAAGAAGGCCCAGTCCCGCATCGCCTCGAGTACCGAACCAAGCCCGGCGTCACGAGCGGCCCGCAGGCCGCTGCCGAGGCCGAACCAGCCGGGCACGAGCATCCGAGTCTGGGTCCATCCGAACACCCAAGGGATCGCCCGCAGCCCTTCCAAAGTGGTCTTCCCGTTGCCCGGTCGCCGCATCGGTCGGGACCCGACATTGAGCCAGGCCAGCTCCTCGACCGGGGTGGCAGCGGAGAAGAACTCGCTGAGCCCGGGAAGGCCGACGAGGTCGCGGTAGGCCGCATGGGCGGCCCCGCTCACCACGTCCATCGCCTCGTCCCACCGGGCCAGCACGTCCAAAGGCACCCGGGAAGTCTGGTGCAGCAGGGTAGCCTCCAGCACCGCGGCGAGGAGGATCTCCAGCTGGTCGTGGGCCAGCGCGCTCAGCGAGTATTTGTCGGAGATGACCTCGCCCTGTTCGGTCACCTTCAGGGTCGCGTCGACCGTGCCGTACGGCGAGGCGGCCACCGCCTCCCCGGCCGGCCCGCCGCCCCGGCCGACCGAGCCACCGCGGCCGTGGAACAGCCTCAGCCGGACCCGGTGCGCGGCGGCGGTGTCCCGCAACTGGCGCTGCGCCCGGTGGATGTCCCAGTGGGAGGTGGTGATCCCGGCGTCTTTGTTGGAGTCGGAGTACCCGAGCATCACCTCCTGCAGGTCTCCCCGGGCTCGGACCAGCTGCCGGTAGGAAGGGTCCCGCAGCATCACGTCAAGCAGCTCTCCGGCGCAGCGCAGCTCAGTGGCCGTTTCGAACAGCGGCACGAGATCCACCGTGCACTTACTGGCCGTCGGATTCCCCGGGGGTACCAGTGCGACCAGACCGGCTTCCCGGGCCAGCACCGCGGCTGCCAACACGTCGTCCACGCCCTTTGCCATCGAGACGATGTATGTGCTGGCAGCCGGCTCACCGAAGGTCTGCTGGGCAGACCGGATCGCATCGAAGACAGCGAGCACGTCCGCCGCTGCTGGTGGCAGCTCAGCGGCGCGGGCGGTCAGCGGCCGCCGTCCGGCCAGCTCGCGGGACAGCAGCGCCACCCGCTCACCGCGGTCGAGCTCGGCGTAGGGCACTGGGAGCTCACCGAGCGCGTCGTAGAGGGCCGCGAGGGCGGCGTGGTGCTTGTCGGCGTGCTCGCGCACGTCGAGGGCCGCGAGGTGCAGGCCCAGCGCTCCCGCGCTGCGCAGTGTCCTGGCCAGCATGCCCTCGGCGATGCGCTCCCCGAGATGCCCGCGCAGCGAGTCGTCCATCACCTCCAGGTCGGCGACGTAGGACTCGGCCCCCAGGTAATCCCGTCCCTCCTGGTGCGGGATGCCGTCACGAATCCGCTGCTGGGTTCGAGTCAGGCGGGCGTGGATGAAGGAACACTTCAGCCGGTAGGGCTCGTCGGCGTTGAGCCGCAGGTAGCGGTCATAGACCTCGGGCAGCAGGCGCCGGTCATGGGCGAGGCTGCGCCGCAGCCCCTCGGAGACGCCGACCACGCGGGTGGACACGCTCAGCTCCTGGACGAGCTGGTCAATCAGCGCCAGCTGGATGGTCAACGCCCGGTCCGCGTAGAGCCGCAAGACGTCGAGGGTGACCTGTGGTGAGACATTGGGGTTGCCGTCACGGTCCCCCCCGACCCAGCAGCCAAGCACCACTGGACGAGACCGTGGCGGCAGCGTGAACGCGGCGTGGGCGAGCTCGTTCTCGAGGTCCTCCAGCAGGTCCGGCACCACGTGGGTACCAAGCTGCTCGAGGTAGTAGGCGACCGCCCTGGCCTCGTCGAGAACCGTCGGCTGACCGGGTCGGATCTCGTCTGTCTGCCACAGCAGGTCCACCAACCGCGCGAGCCGCCGATGCGACTGCTCCTCGGGCAGGTCCTGGTCGAGGACGTCAGCCACCTGGCGCAGGATGTCCCGCACTGATCGGCGGGACACCTCAGTCGGGTGAGCAGTGAACACCGGCCGCAGCTCCATCCGCGCCAGCACCGACTCCACCTCGGCCCGGTCGACTTCCCGGGCCAGCCGGTCCACCACCGCGCGCAGCGGTCCACACCGCCCGCCGGCCTGGGCGCGCCGCTCCCGCGAGCGGTGCAACTGCTCGGCCACGTTGGTGAGCTGGAAGTAGATGGAGAACGCCCGGGCGAGCTGGACGGCTGTGCCAACGTCCAGCGTGGACAGCAGCGACCTGATCTCCGCACTACACCCCGGTAGGGCCACCCGGGCCAGCACCCGTACCTGTTCCACCAGCTTGAACAGTTCCTCACCGCCTTGCCGGACCAAGGTATGGCCGAGCAGCGTCGACAGCAGGCGGATGTCGGCCCGCAGTGCGTGGTGCTGCGACTCCGAGACGACACCGGCGTGGGCGGCCACCGAGTCCAGGCGCTTGCCCTGGTCGGCGCTCGACTCCTGCCGGGCGGACGACGTCATCGGCTCCCTCTCATCCAACGCCGTCGAGCAGGAACCCGAGCCGGTCAGACCAGGAACGTCGTGACAACAGCCTCGATCTATCCCGGCCGATGCTCCCGCCGGGCAGGCACCGGCGGCGCATAGCCAGCTGCTCCGCGGCCAGACATTCCGCCTCGATCAGGTATCCACCACACCGGTGCTATAC
>DATHTJ010000088.1:0-7189 GCA_035463315.1 Pseudonocardiaceae bacterium | reverse complement strand
GTGCTCGGTGCGAGGGGCCGGTTTGGACCCCCCGCTGACCTCGACGTAAACTGTGCTGTCGGCGTGAGTATCGCGCCGGTTCTCAGCGTGTCTGCAGGTATCTGAGCAGGTTCCCTGCTCAGCAGTGCGTCCCGCACTCCTTACTGATGCCTCCCCACGTCTTGGAACTGGCGGGTGCCTGCGTCGTGGCAAGACCGCCACCCGACGGCACGGCTCAGTGAGCAGGAACGCGGAGGACATGGGCAAAAAAGACGGGGCCATCGAGGTCGAGGGCAAGGTGGTTGAACCACTCCCCAACGCCATGTTCCGGGTCGAGTTGGAGAACGGCCACCGCGTTCTCGCGCACATCAGCGGCAAGATGCGCCAGCACTACATCCGCATCCTGCCTGAGGACCGGGTGGTCGTGGAGCTCTCGCCCTACGACCTGTCCCGTGGCCGCATCGTCTACCGCTACAAGTAGCGCACCAGGAGAGATGACGTGAAGGTGCAGCCGAGCGTCAAGAAGATCTGCGACAAGTGCAAGGTGATCCGTCGCCACCGCGTGGTCATGGTGATCTGCGAGAACCGGCGCCACAAGCAGCGTCAGGGCTAGCAACGCACGATGTCGCCGATCCACGGCGCGAGAAGATCTCCCCGCTCCAGCCGATCCAGACGGGATCGGTCCACCCCCGGACTCCAGGCCGGGGCCCGCGGACGACGAGTCCGCCCGCGGGACGGACGGGGAGCAGACCTGGTGATGACGAGACAGGAGATACCGCCGGATGGCACGACTCGTTGGCGTCGACCTCCCCCGCGACAAGCGGATGGAGATCGCGCTCACCTACATCTACGGCATCGGCCGTACCCGCTCACACGAGATCCTCAGCGCCACCGGGGTGAGCCCCGAGTTGCGTTCCAGGGACCTGTCCGATGAGGACCTCGTCCGGCTGCGGGATTACATTGAGGACAACTACAAAGTCGAGGGTGACCTCCGTCGCGAGGTCCAGGCCGACATCCGCCGAAAGATCGAGATCGGCTGCTACGAGGGCCTGCGGTGGCGCCGCGGGTTGCCCGTGCGCGGTCAGCGGACCAAGACCAATGCCCGCACCCGCAAGGGCCCGAAGAAGACGGTCGCCGGCAAGAAGAAGGCCGGAAAGAAGTAGCCCCCGCAGACCCCACACCTTTGTAGGAGTGCAACCGCATGCCACCCAGAGCACGAACAGGTGCCGGCACCAAGAAGGTGCGGCGCAAGGAGAAGAAGAACATCGCGCATGGTCATGCGCATATCAAGTCGACGTTCAACAACACGATCGTCTCGATCACCGACCCCACCGGCGCGGTGATCGCCTGGGCCTCTGCGGGCCATGTCGGGTTCAAGGGCTCGCGCAAGTCCACCCCGTTCGCCGCGCAGATGGCCGCCGAGAGCGCGGCCCGCAAGGCCGCTGAGCACGGTATGAAGAAGGTCGACGTCTTCGTGAAGGGCCCAGGTTCGGGCCGGGAGACGGCGATCCGTTCGTTGCAGGCCGCTGGTCTTGAGGTCGGCACCATCCAGGACGTGACGCCGCAGCCGCACAACGGCTGCCGGCCGCCGAAGCGGCGCCGGGTCTAAGGCGCGGGAGGGAATAGCAGAGATGGCTCGGTACACCGGACCCGTGACCCGCAAGTCCCGCCGGCTGAAGACCGATCTGGTCGGCGGCGATCAGGCTTTCGAGCGTCGGCCGTATCCGCCTGGCCAGCACGGCCGTGCGCGGATCAAGGAGAGCGAGTACCTCATGCAGCTGCAGGAGAAGCAGAAGGCCCGCTTCACCTACGGCGTCATGGAAAAGCAGTTCCACCGGTACTACGTGGAGGCCAACCGCCGCCCCGGCAAGACCGGCGACACGCTGCTGCAGATCCTGGAGTCCCGGCTGGACAACGTCGTCTACCGGGCGGGCCTGGCCCGCACCCGTCGCCAGGCTCGCCAGCTGGTGACCCATGGGCATTTCCTGGTCAACGGCAAGAGTGTGGACGTCCCCAGTTTGCGGGTGTCCAAGTTCGACATCATCGACGTCAAGCCGAAGTCGCTGCCGACGCTGCCGTTTGTGATCGCCAAGGAGACTATCGGAGACCGCCCCGTGCCGGCGTGGCTGCAGGTCGTTCCCTCGTCGCTGCGGGTGCTGGTGCACCGGCTGCCAGAGCGCGCCCAGATCGACGTGCCGCTGCAGGAGCAACTGATCGTTGAGCTCTACTCCAAGTAACCTTGACCAACGGCGTCAAATAGCGGGCGCCAGAGGAGGAACATCACCATGCTGATCACCCAACGACCCAACCTCAGCGAGGAACCGGTCCTGGAGACCCGTTCCCGGTTCGTCATCGAGCCGCTGGAGCCGGGTTTCGGCTACACCCTGGGTAACTCGCTGCGCCGGACCTTGCTCTCGTCCATCCCGGGGGCGGCGGTCACCAGCATCCGCATTGAGGGCGTGCTGCACGAGTTCACTACCGTTCCGGGCGTCAAGGAGGACGTCACCGACATCATCCTCAATCTCAAGGAGCTCGTGGTCAGCTCCGAGGAGGACGAGCCGGTGACGATGTACCTGCGCAAGCAGGGTCCCGGTGACGTCACGGCGGGCGACATCGTGCCGCCGACCGGCGTCACCGTGTACAACCCCGATCTGCACATCGCCACCCTGAACGGCAAGGGCAAGCTGGAGATCGAGCTGGTCGTCGAGCGAGGCCGCGGCTACGTGCCTGCGGTGCAGAACAAGGCGTCCGGTGCGGAGATCGGTCGGATCCCGGTGGACTCGATCTACTCGCCGGTGATGAAGGTGACCTACAAGGTCGAGGCCACCCGGGTGGAGCAGCGCACCGACTTCGACAAGCTGATCCTGGACGTGGAGACCAAGCCGTCGCTGTCTCCCCGGGATGCGCTGGCCTCGGCCGGGCGCACCTTGGTGGAGCTGTTCGGGCTGGCCCGCGAGCTCAACGTGGACGCTGAGGGCATCGAGATCGGCCCTTCGCCGGCTGAGGCGGATACGATTGCAGCGTTCGCGATGCCCATCGAGGACTTGGACCTCACCGTCCGGTCCTACAACTGCCTCAAGCGGGAGGGCATCCATACCGTTGGTGAGCTGGTCAGCCGCAGCGAGGCCGATCTGCTGGACATCCGCAACTTCGGCGCCAAGTCGATCGACGAGGTGAAGCTGAAGCTGGCCACCCTCGGCCTGCAGCTCAAGGACAGCCCACCCGGGTTCGACCCCGCAGCCGCGGCGGCAGAGTACTCGATCGACGGGTGGGGCGACGCTAGTGAAAATGGGGCCGAAACCGACACCGATTACGGCACCGACGACGGCCAGGACTACGCAGAAACGGAGCAGCTGTAGATGCCTACGCCGACCAAGGGCGCCCGGCTTGGTGGGTCGCCGGCCCATGAGCGGCTGATGCTGGCCAACCTGGCGACCTCGCTGTTCACACATGGCCACATCACCACCACGGAGGCCAAGGCGAAGCGGTTGCGCCCGTTCGCCGAGCGGTTGATTACCAAGGCCCGCAAGGCGGACCTGCACAATCGCCGCGAGATCATGCGGGTGATCCGGGACAAGGACGTGGTGCACAAGCTGGTCGCGGAGATCGGTCCACACTTCGCGGCCAGGCCGGGTGGCTACACCCGGATCGTCAAGACGATGCCACGCAAGGGTGACAACGCTCCGATGGCGGTTATCGCGCTGGTCACCGAGCGCACTGCCGCGGAGGTCGCGGAGGTCAAGCGCCGGGCCTTCCCGGGCCGGCCGGCGCAGGCGGCGCCGCTCGAGACCGCCGAAACCCAAGCGCCCACCCCTGGGGAGTCCGGCACTGTGGACGTCCCAGAGGGGTCGGCGCAGGCCACCACGGGGGTCTCCGCCGGCGAGCCGGTCGAGCAGAGCGCGGCAGGTGACGCGCCGATTGAGCACAGTGCTGCCACCGACAACGTGGCCGTCAAAAAGGGCGACGAGGGCGAATCCTGACCCCGAGCACCGCATCGCCGGAGCCCGCTGCCCCCCTCGGGGACGGCGGGCTCCTGCGCTACCGGCTGGACATCAGCTACGACGGGTCCGGCTTCTCCGGATGGGCGCGCCAACCGGGGCGACGTACCGTCCAGGGAGTGCTCGAGCACGCGCTGGCGACCGTGACGCGAACGCCAGCCGCCCTCACCGTCGCTGGGCGCACCGACGCTGGGGTGCACGCCACCGGGCAGGTGGCGCACCTCGATGTGCCGCCCGGTGTGCTGGCCCCCGACGAGCTTGCCCATCGGCTCGCTCGGCTGCTGCCGCCGGACCTGCGGGTGCTGGCAGTGTGGCAGGTGCCGCGCACCTTCGACGCCCGCTTCTCCGCGCTGCGGCGGCACTACCGATACCGGGTCTGCGACGCACCGTGGGGGGTCGATCCGCTGCGCAGGTACGACACGCTGGCCCACCACCGTCGGCTTGACGACACTGTGATGAACGCGGCGAGCAGGCTGCTGCTCGGCGAGCACGACTTCGCCGCGTTCTGCCGCCGCCGCGAAGGTGCCAGCACGGTGCGCGCGCTGGAGCGTCTGGAGTGGACCCGCGACGAACCGCACCTGCTGGTCGCGCACGTCGCGGCGGATGCGTTCTGCCACTCGATGGTGCGCAGCCTGGTGGGTGCCCTGCTGGCGGTGGGGGAGGGCCGGCGCCCGCCGGACTGGCCCGCTGGCCTGCTGCGTCACACCGCTCGCACCAGCGAGGTGAGCGTGGCGCCTGCGCACGGCCTCACGCTCGTCGGCGTCGATTATCCTGACGACGACCAGCTCGCCGCCCGTGCCGAGCGGACCCGCGCCCTGCGGGTCGGCTCGTGGCGTCGTTCATGAAGTGGAGAGGTCTGATGCCTAGCTCCCTTTCTGCTGGCGTGCCGGACTCAAAGATCGCCCGGGCGGCCACCGACCTCGCTCGGCAAGTGTACCCATCCTACCTCTTTAACCACTGTGTGCGGACTTTCTGGTTTGCTGATCGGCTCGCTGTGAGCGGATTTCAGTTCGATCGTGAGCTCGTCTACATCGCCGCCATGCTGCATGATATCGGCGTGCTCGAACCCTACGATCAGGGAGCGCGGTTCGAGGTTGACGGGGCGCGGGCCGCTCGTGCCTTCCTGGAGGGGCACGTCTATCCTGCGGAGAAGATCGAGGTGGTGTGGGACGCGATCGCGCTCCATACCACGGCAAGCATAGCCGGATATAAGGGGCCTGAAGTGGGGCTGGTGAACCTCGGAGCCGCTGCGGACGCAATCGGATTGAGAATCGCAGAACTTGACCCGGGGTTTGTCCGGGAACTCATCGAAGAATTCCCTCGCCTCGATTTCCAGAATGAGTGGTTGCGGACCATCATCGATTATGTGCGGAAGAAACCATCCCGGGCCGGTGGGACCTTCCTGGAAGGCGTCGGGCAGGTGGTTGAGCTTTTTACCAATAACCCGCTCGACGCCATGTAACAGCGGACGGCTCACCCGCACGCCTCAGACCTCGGCCACGTGACGGCCTGCTGGCTCGCTTCAGCTGGCTGTAGCGAGCGCGCCATCGAAAGCGAGGGTATAGCGGACGAAGCCGCTGTCTCTAGCTGCCGTCTCTCTTTAGTGCGTCCAGCGGCGGAAGCCGCCCTCGGCGTCGACCACCTGCCCGGTGATCGTGGCGGCGTCTGGGCTCAGCAGCAGGGCCACCACGGCGGCCGCCTCGTCGGGCGAGTTCCACCGACCGCGAGGCATCTGCCGGATAACGAACGCGGCCTGGTCCGGGCTGGCCCAGCCGGTGTCCGTCGGCCCGGGGTTGACGCAGTTGACGGTGATGTCGCGGTCGGCGAGCGCGTCCGCCAGGGTGGCCGTGATCTGCTGCAGGGCGCCCTTGGTCACGGCGTAAGGGATCTCGTCCGGCATCGGCCCGCGGTGCTGGCCGGAGGTGAACAGCACGACGCGACCGCCGTGCGGGACGGGCCGGTACTGCGCGACGAACTCGCGGACCAGCAGCAGAGACGCGCGGACGTTGACCGCCCAGGTGCCGTCGAGATCGTCAGCGGTGAGCGCGTCAACCGTGCCGAGCTGCGAGCGGGCGTGGTTGAGCACAAGAGTGTCCAACGGGCCCAGCCGCTGGACGGCGGCCGCCACCAGCTGTGCAGGTGCGGCGGGGCCGGCCAGGTCGATCTCCGCGTGGGCGAGCCGCAAACCCTCGCCGCCCAGTTCGGCGAGCACGGCCCCGATCCCGCCCGGGTCGGCTCCCCACGGCTCGGTGGCGTCGTACCGGCTCCAGGATTGCGCGAAAACCCGCGCTCCGTCATCGACAAGCAGGCGACGGGCGATGGCGAACCCGATCCCCTGGCGCCGGCTGACGCCCGTGACCAGTGCGGTGCGGTTCATTGTCCGGTTTTATCCGGACGAGGCCAGGCCGTTCCACTCAATTCACCAGGCGGAAAGGTGCAGCCTCGCCGGTGTCGATCCACCATGGCCCGTTGACGGTGGCGGTCGCCGCCGGCGAACAGGCCAAGCAGATCATTGCGAATCTGGTGCCACACGACGCAGGGAAAGGGCCGGCGGCGTAATCTCCAGCGCTTGCAGGTGCGGCATCGACCCGCTGGGGTGGGCTGGTGATAGAACCCTCAGGAATGCTTGTGAATAAGCTTCCCGGCCTCCGGGAAACTCCCAGTACCCGTCATCGGCACGGCGCACCAACAGGACCCGACCCACGCCATTGCGCACGGTCGCGAACGCGGCGGGTAACAGACCACATGCCTGGGGTGCGGCCACATCATGGTAGCACCTACTCCACCCGCCCCCTGTGTTCGATGGTTGATCGCAGACCTGACGGGACAAAGGCTGAACAGTTAACCGTTGGCAAACAATGAGCGAACGGCCGCCTCCGGAGCAGCAACACGCCCGTCTCACCTTGATGTAGGGGCGCAGCCGTAGCGGGGTGACATCACCATATGCACATTGAGCTTTCGGCATCCTGCAGACCATCCACGTTTCAAGTACAGTACCGTGGTTTTTTTGCAGGAGTCTCGCCAGTGTTATCGCTCAGCCAGCTGGTGTGGTGACGTGTCATTCCGACGGCTCCTCGCGGTCGCCGCCGCGGTGCGGGTGAGCAGATCGACGTACACGTCCGGGTCGTCAGCGTCGATCACGGGAAAGCCGATCCCGAATCCGCCGTTTTGCCATCGCACCCGTACGCCTGGGTTTGCCATGTTTGAGCCGT
>DATHTJ010000087.1:0-10458 GCA_035463315.1 Pseudonocardiaceae bacterium | reverse complement strand
GTCGGCGAGCACGGTGCCAGGCGTGATCAGCCGGGCGGGTGCTGGGCTGTCGTACACCACCAGCAGCCGCCGCCCGTCGAGCAGCCCGATCCCCTCGGCGTGGTCGTCACCCTCGCCGAAGGGCAGGTCCAGCTCCCGGTCCAGCGCCGGTGCCCGCACTACCCGCGGCGCGTCGCCGTCGAGCGCCTCGCGCCAGCGGTACACCCGTACTGGTCCGTCGAGATCCATCGACGGGCCGGCCAGCACCAGCAGGTCGGCGCCGTCCGGGCACAGGTCGCGCACGCCGAGCCCGTCGAGGTCGAGGAAGTGGGTTCGGTAGACCGTGCCGTCGTCATCCAGCGGGGCCAGCTCAAGCACGTCTCCCGCCTGGTCACTCTGTGGCCGCAGCTCCACCAGCACAGCCCAGCCGCGCAGCACCGGCCCGCGTAGCCCCAGGTACAGCGACTCGTCGAGGACCGCGACGCCCTCGACGTCGAACCCGTTGTCCTTGCCGGGGATCGCCAGGAACGGGGCGAGGTGCGGGTCGTCGGCGAGGATGCCGGTGATCCCACCGGGCAGCAGTGCACTGGTGTGCCCGTCGTGCGTCGTGCGGACGATCGCCGGTAGGCCGTCCGGGCCGTCCGCGACGGCCAGCCGCGCCACCACCCGGCGGCTGGGCTCCTCGGTCACCTGGGCCAGGCGCCGCACCGCCTTCTCTCCCTCATGCTTGGCCTTGATCCGCTTGCGCCGGCTACTGTGCGAACCAACCGCCCACAGGTAGGGACCGTGGCGGGCCAGCCCCTCGACGTCCACCTCGTCCTCCGGGCCGCCGGGCAAGGTGACGACATCGGCGAGGCGGAAGGTGGCGTGCTTGCCGTAACCCGTGCCGTCAGCGGTGAGTCGCTCGACAGTGGCGGTCTCGTCCCCGGCGATCCACAGGCAGGCGCCGTCGGGGCGGAGGGCGGAGAGGTTGACGTGGGTCTGCGCGTCGACGGCGTGCTCGGCAAAACGCAGCGGAACCTGCTCGACGTCCACGGTGTCCAAGCCTCCCTCGCCAGGGCCAAGATTAGCGCCGTCCGTGCACGGCGGCCTGCTCCTGCAGCAAGCGGCGTGGGGTTGAAGCTTCTGAGGATGTTTCCCGTGTCTGAGATGATCGTATGGATTACCGGCGCGATCATCGATGTGCGGAAGTGGTTGTGACGCCTTTAGTCGGTCAAGGGAATGAGTTCTCAGCTCGGGTCGGTGAAGTCACCTGCTGCGCGGCGTACCCGGGTCAGCAGCGCAGTGAGTTCCGTGAGGTGTTCGGCGTTCAGCCCGACAAGGCCGAAGTCGATGTCGGTGAGTGCCACGGTGGCCACCTTCTGGCGCTGCCGGCCGGCTTCGGTGATCGTGACCAGGGTGGTGCGCCGATCGGTGGGGTGGCCGCTGCGCTCGACCAGCTGGTCGGCCTGCAGCCGGTCCACAATGTTGGTCACACTGGTCGGGTGTAGCTGCAGCCGTTGCCCCATCACCTTCATCGGCAGGCTGCCCTGGCGGGAGAACAGCAGCAACACCAATGCCTCATAGCGGGCGAAGGTCAGGCCGTGCGGGCGCAGCGCGGCATCCACTGCAGACTGCAGGATCTGCTGCACGCGCATCACGTTGGTGACTGCGGCCATCGTCTCGGCAGGCCCGATGCGGTCTTGCCATAGCTGCGCGGCTCGCTCGATCGGGTCAAATGGCAGCGGATGATGCGATGGCATGGCGCAACCGTAGCGGCTGTCGGGCATTGCGCTATCCCGGATAGGGCAGGCTGGGGCCATGATCGTGGCATTCAGCGTCGCCCCCGCCGGCGGCGAATCGGACAGCGTCAGCGCCGCCGTGGCCGAAGCGGTCCGGGTGGTCCGGGACTCTGGGCTGCCCTATGAGCTCAACGCCATGTTCACCCTCGTGGAGGGGGAGTGGGACGAGGTGATGGACGTGGTGCGCCGCGCGGTGGAGGCTGCCAGCGTTGGTGCCACGCGCACCAGCCTGGTCCTCAAGGCCGACATCCGACCCGGCCACACCAACCAGCTACGCGCCAAAGTCGATCGCATCACCCAGCACCTGGCTGACTGACCCGCCAGAACGCAGTCTGGATGCAGAGCCTCAACCGGCCCGTTTTAGCGCGTTCTGCATCCAGACTGCAGCGGGGAGGGGGTGTGGAAATTTGGTAGGACGTCCTACTATTTGGGTATCGACCATGGGAGGCTCAGATGACGTTGTACGACGGCCAGCAGGCAGATCCGCAGGCTGGCCGGGAGCGCTGGCGGCAGCGCTACGACGCGGCCAAGGTGGCGGGAGGGGTCCGGGACGTGGACTTCAGCACGTTGTCCGGCGTCGAGGTCGACCCGGTGTACGGGCCGCGCAGCGGCGAGACCGTCGAGGACTTCGAGCGGATCGGCTGGCCGGGGGAGTACCCCTTCACGCGCGGCATCCACTCCACCGGCTACCGGGGGCGAACCTGGACGATCCGCCAGTTCGCCGGGTTCGGCAACGCGGCTCAGACCAACCAGCGCTACCAGCAGATCCTGCGCAACGGTGGCGGTGGGCTGTCGGTGGCCTTCGACATGCCCACCCTGATGGGCCGCGACTCCGACGATCCACGCAGCCTGGGCGAGGTCGGGCACTGCGGCGTCGCGATTGACAGCGCCGCCGATCTGGACGTCCTGTTCGGTGACATCCCGCTGGAGCAGGTCACCGCGTCGATGACGATCTCCGGTCCGGCGGTGCCGATGTTCTGCATGTATCTGGTCGCCGCAGAAAGGCAGGGCGCGGATATCACCAAGCTCAACGGCACCCTGCAGACCGACATCTTCAAGGAGTACATCGCCCAGAAGGAGTGGCTGTTCACTCCGGAACCGCACCTGCGACTCATCGGTGACCTGATGGAGTACTGCACCGACAAGATCCCGGCCTACAAGCCGCTCTCGATCTCCGGGTACCACATCAGGGAGGCCGGCGCGACAGCCGCTCAGGAACTGGCGTTCACCCTGGCCGACGGCTTCGGGTACGTGGAGCTGGGCCGCGCCCGGGGGCTTGACGTGGACCGTTTCGCCAGCGGGTTGACCTTCTTCTTCGACGCGCATATGGACTTCTTCGAGGAGATCGCGAAGTTCCGTGCCGCTCGGCGGATCTGGGCCCGCTGGATGCGCGACGTCTATGGCGCGACCAGCGACAAGGCGTTGTGGATGCGCTTTCACACCCAGACCGCCGGGGTCTCGCTCACCGCGCAGCAGCCCTACAACAACGTGGTGCGCACCGCGCTCGAGGCGCTTGCGGGCGTGTTGGGTGGCACCAACTCGTTGCACACCAACGCCTTGGACGAGACCTTGGCGCTGCCCAGCGAGCGAGCCGCCGAGATCGCGCTGCGTACCCAGCAAGTGATCATGGAGGAGTCCGGGGTGACCAACGTGGTCGACCCACTGGGTGGCTCCTGGTACGTCGAGGCGTTGACTGACCGGATCGAGGCCGACGCCGAGCGGATCTTCGACCGGATCAAGGACATGGCGGCGGTCGCGGCGCCGTCGGGTCGCCACCCGATCGGCGAGATGACGTCGGGCATCCTGCGCGGCATCGAGGACGGCTGGTTCACCGGGGAGATCGCCGATGCGGCATTCGCCTACCAGCAGGCGCTGGAGAAGAGCGACAAGAAGATCGTCGGGGTGAACATGCTCACCGACTCGGTCACTGACGAGCTGGACATCCTCCGGGTCAGCCACGAGGTGGAGCGCGAGCAGAACCGGGTACTACAACAGCGCCGCTCGCAGCGTGACCAGACCGCCGTCACCCGTGCCCTCGCGGCGATGGTCGAGGTAGCCCGTGGCGACGGCAACCTCATCGAGCCGATGCTCGACGCGGCGCGGGCCGAGGCCACCCTCGGCGAGATGTGCGGGGCGCTCAAGGCGCTGTGGGGTGAGTACCGGGAGCCGGCCCGCTTCTGACCCGCTGACGTGACCGGAGCCAGGCTCGTCCTGGATCCATGCCAGGATAGACGGCGTGAGCAGGCCCAGCCCGCAGCGCAAAGCAGCCATGTCTGCAGCCATTTCCGGCGCCGTCGACCTGTCCGCGCTCAAGGCGCGGGCTGATTCGGCGGGCCAGCGGCAAGCCCCGGCTGCCCCTCCGGGTTCCGGGGGCGGCAAGCGGGTCCTGGATGTGACCGAGCAGAGCTTTCAGACCGATGTCGTTGACCGCTCCATGCAGGTACCTGTGCTGGTTGACCTGTGGGCGACCTGGTGCGGTCCGTGCAAGCAGCTGTCCCCGGTGCTCGAACGGCTCGCTGAGGAGGCCGGCGGCGCGTGGGTGCTGGCCAAGGTGGACGTCGACGCCAATCCCAGGATCCTCCAGCTCTTCGGTGTCCAGTCGATTCCTACTGTCGTCGCCATCGCCGGCGGCCAGCCGATCGACGCCTTTGCCGGTGCCCAGCCTGAGCCGCAGGTGCGGCAGTGGATCACCTCGATTCTTGATGCGCTGCGCGATCAACTGCCCGGCATCCGGGCCGCCGAGCAGGCCGCGGCGGGCGCCGGCGCCGGGGAGCCTGAAGCTGAGCCCGACGACGTCCGGTTCACCGCTGCCGAAGCCGCTCTCCAGGCTGGTGACTACGGCGCCGCCGAAGCGGCCTACCAGCAGATCTTGGACGTCGAGCCGGCCAACGAGGAGGCCCGGGCCGCGCTGGCCCAGGTGCGGTTCCTGGCCCGTGTTGAGTCAGCCGACCCCTCCGCCGTGACCAGGGCCAACGCCGCACCTGACGATGTCGACGCGCAACTCGCCGCAGCCGATGCCGAGGTGGCCGATCAGCAGCCGGAGCGGGCCTTCGAGCGGCTGGTCAGCGCGGTGCGGCGGTTGGCCGGCGACGACCGCAACCGGGTCAGGGCGCACCTGGTCGAGCTGTTCGAGCTCTTCGCGCCCGACGACCCCCGGGTCGCGTCGGCGCGCCGGGCGCTGGCCCGCGTGCTGTTCTGACCCGTGAGTGGCAATCGGTGCTATAGCACCGATTGCCACTCACAAGCGGTGCAGCCCCAACTCGATACCGGCTGGCGGGCCCGGCCGGCCGTACAGGGCGCCGACTGCCCAGTTGGCGCCTATCCACGGCCAGCACGCGGCCTGCTCCTCGCTGTCTACCGGGAAGGCGACCACATCGACCCCGGCGGCGCGCACCATGCGCACCAATGCCTGCGCCGCCTGGGACAGGATCCGGGACGGATCAGCGGCCACCTGCTGGGACACCGGCTGGGCGATTCGCACCGTGCAGACCGAGAAGTCGGCCAGACAGCGTAGGCCGCCGATGCCGCCACCGAAGTCGTAGAGCCCGGTGCGCATGCCCAACTCGGCAAGTACCCGCATGTTGTCCTCGGCGTGTGCACCGCCCTCGCCGACGAGCTCACCGGAGACCGTGCGGATGGCTGCCACCGGTGCCCGTAGCTCCAGCTCCGCTGGCGCAAGGCCGATCTGGCTCAGCACTGCTCGCACCCTCGCCACCAGGTCGGGGTCCTGCGCCTGGGACGGCGTGAGGTTGACCACCACCGGCGGCGCGCCGCCACCCATCTGCTGCTGCCAGGACATAGCCTGCTCGGCGGCGGTCCGCAGCAACCACTGACCGACGTCATGCACGATCCCGGTCCGCTCGGCGGCCTGCACGCACTGTTCATGTGGCAGCACGCCGAACTCGGAATGCTGCCAGCTCAGGGCCGCCTCGATGCCCACCAGCCGCCGGCCGGCCAGGGTGACCACCGGCTGGTAGGTCACTCGCAGCTCGCCGATCTCCAGCGCGCCGGGCATCGCCGCGGCTAGCCGGAGCTCAGCGCGGTCGGTGACGTCGATGTCTGGGTCGAACAGGTCCCATTGGCGGTTACCCCTGCCGCGCAGCCGGCGCAGTGTGGCGCCGGCTGCGCGCATCAGCTCCTCGGGCCTGGACCCGCAGGCCTGGCGCTGCACGACGCCAATCGTCGCGGTGACCGCCACCCCGATCCCCTCGGTATAGAACGGTTCGGCAAGCTCGGTGTTGATGATCTCGGCCAAGGCGCCGACTTCGGGTACCGAATCCCCGGGTTCGATGAGGATCGCGTACTCGTCGGCTCCGAGTCGAGCAACCATCGCCTGGTGGTCGGCGACCACGCTTTCCAGCCGCCTGGCTACCACATCCAGCAGCTGGTCACCGACGTTGTGTCCGAGCCCGTCGTTGATTGCTGAGAAGCCGTCCAGATCGAGGTGCAGCAGGGTGACCTCGGCCGACGACTCGAGCCGCCCGAGCACTTTCTCCAGGTGGGTGACGAAGTACTGCCGGTTCGGCAGACCAGTCTGCAGGTCATGCAGTGTCTGGTGGTTCAGCCGCTGTTCGAGCAGGTGCAGGTCGGTGAGGTCATCGACCATCGTGGCGAGGTACTGGGGCGCCTGGTAGGCGTCGAGCAGCACCGAGGCGGCCAGGTTTACCCACGCGGTCTCGCCATCCGCGCGGCGCAGCATGCAGCGAGCCCGGAACCGCGAAGCCCGGCTGGTCACCAGATCCTGGTAGCGCTCCTGCACCACCGGCTGGTCAGCTGGTGAGCACAGCTCGCTCAGCTGGCGTCCGAGCAGCTTGCCTGGGGCGTAGCCGAGGATCTCGTCGAGCGACGGGTTGGTCCGGAGGATCCGCCCGCCGGGCTCGCTGATCGCGATACCTACCGGGGAGGAGTCGAACACCTCCCGGAATCGAGCCTCGCTGACCCGCAGATCCCGCTCGAGTTCCTGCCATGCCAGCGACAGCGCCCGCTTGATCTCTTCTTGCTGGTCGAAGACACGGTCGCGCAGCGCCCAGGTGTAGCCGCCAGCCAGCGCACCGAGCAGCTCGGTGATCCGACCGCAGGGTGGGTCGATCGCCGCACTGCCTGCGGCGCCGGGTAAAGCCCGGCCGAGCAGCTCAACCGTCCGAGGCAGGCTCTGCTCACCGGTGAACCCCGCGGCGACTAGCCGGGCGCCAACGTCGGATGCGGCCTGGGTGTCCACCGCAGGGCCGGACAGTGCGGCCACCAGCCGCTCGGCGAGATCACGCAGGTAGCGCTGGATGTTGGGAAGCGACATCGGCACATAGACGGTGGTGACGATGGCGTAGGCCCACTCGCGGGCGAGACCGGACGGTGACCGGGGGGTCCGGCCCGCCTCACCGGGTACCTCATGTGCCAACCCGTTGCCCCACCCATCAGGTACCCCGTGGAACCGGCACGCACCAGTGTAGTGCGTACCGGCACCGCGATCCCGAGACCATCTGGCTGACCCGAGTGGTCGACTACGCATGCGACAGGTCGGTGCTCAGCGTTCAGGGACATGAGTGAGCCACAGCACGCCGGCAGGTGGCAGCCGTAGCAGCGCGGAGTAGGGTCGACCGTGCCACGGTGTCTCACTGACGGCGGCTTCGCCGAGATTTCCGACGCCGGAGCCACCGTAACCTTCGGAGTCGGTGTTGAGTACCTCACACCAGCGTCCCGCGTAGGGTAGCCCGACCCGATAGCCCTCGTGTGGGTTTCCGGCGAAGTTCGCGACACAGGCCAGCACCGACCCGTCGTCGCCCCGGCGCAGGAAGCTCAGCACGTTACCGGCGGCGTCGTTGGCGTCGATCCATTCGAAGCCGGCGGGGCTGGTGTCCTGGCTGTAGAGCGCGCGATGTGATCGGTAAATGGCGTTGAGGTCGCCGACCATCCGCAGCAGC
The DNA here is from genome assembly GCA_035463315.1 of Pseudonocardiaceae bacterium. Taxonomy (GTDB): domain Bacteria; phylum Actinomycetota; class Actinomycetes; order Mycobacteriales; family Pseudonocardiaceae. The sequence continues at coordinate 2,780 of DATHTJ010000087.1, read as the reverse complement.
CCCCCGTGCAGCGGGTGGTGAGGCAAGTACCACTCCAGCGAGCGGCTCTCCGCCCATTCCGCGGGCTGCCCGAACTCGCCGCCCATGAACAGCAGCTGTTTGCCGGGGTGGGCCCACATGTAGGCCAGCAGGGCCCGCAGGTTGGCCGCCTTGTTCCAGTTGTCGCCCGGCATCCGGGCCCACAGCGAGCCCTTACCGTGCACTACCTCATCGTGCGACAGCGGCAGCACGAAGTTCTCGCTCCAGGCGTACATCAGCGAGAAGGTCATCTCGTTGTGGTGGTAGGTGCGGTGTACGGGATCGTGGCTGACGTAGTCGAGGGTGTCGTGCATCCAGCCCATGTTCCACTTCAGGCCGAATCCCAGGCCGCCCAGATGGGTGGGCCGGGTAACTCCGGGCCAGGCGGTGGACTCCTCGGCGATCGTCACGACGCCAGGGTGTCGTTTGTAGACGGTGGCGTTCATCTCCTGCAGGAAGGCCACCGCGTCCAGGTTCTCGCGTCCACCGTGGACATTGGGCGACCATTCGCCGCTCTGGCGGGAATAGTCGAGGTAGAGCATCGACGCCACGGCGTCCACCCGGAGCCCGTCGAGGTGGAACTCCTCCAGCCAGTACAGCGCATTGGCCACCAGGAAGTTGCGAACCTCGTTGCGACCGTAGTCGAAGATCAGGGTGCCCCACTCCGGGTGCGCCGCGCGTCGCGGGTCGGCGTGCTCATAGCAGGGCGCACCGTCGAAGCGGGCCAGCGCCCACTCGTCACGCGGGAAGTGCGCGGGCACCCAGTCCACGATTACGCCGATCCCGGCCGCGTGCAGCGTATCGACGAAGTAGCGGAAGTCGTCCGGGGAGCCGAACCGGGACGTCGGCGCGTAGTAGGAGGTGACCTGGTAGCCCCAGGAACCACCGAACGGGTGCTCGGCCACCGGCAGCAGCTGGATGTGGGTGAATCCGGTTGTGGTCAGGTGGTCGACCAGCTCGTGGGCCAGCTCCCGATAGCCCAGGCCCTGCTTCCAGGAACCCAGGTGCACCTCGTAGATGCTCATCGGCTCCGCCGTCAGCTGCTTGTCCGCCCGCTCGGCGAGCCACCGGGCGTCACCCCATTCGTAGGTCGACGGGGCAGCGACCACCGAGGCCGTTTTCGGCGGGACTTCGGTGGCGCGGGCCATCGGGTCGGCCTTCTCGTGCCAGCTCCCGTCGGGACCCAGCAGGCGGAACTTGTAACAGATGCCCGGACCGACGCCGGGTAGGAAGATCTCCCACACTCCGGTCGAGCCCAGCGAGCGCAGCGGGGTCGCCACCCCGGACCAGCCGTCGAAGTCCCCGCACACCCGCACCCCTCGGGCATGCGGTGCCCAGACCGCGAACGAGGTTCCCTCCACCGGGCCGCCGGGCGTGGAGTAGGTCCGCAGGTGCGCGCCGAGCGCCTCCCACAGCCGTTCGTGGCGACCTTCCCCGATGAGGTGCAGGTCGACCTGACTGAGCGTCGGCAGCCAGCGGTAGGGGTCGTCGGTGATCTCGATGTGCTCGCCGTATCGCACCCGCAGCCGGTAGTCGCCGGGCGGGCCGGGCAGCACGCCGTGGAAAAAGCCCTCGGCGCTGCGCTCCAGCGGGTACTCCTCGCCGCTGGCGAGCACCGTCACCGCGTCGGCGTGCGGCCGCAACACCCGGATTGCGGTGCCGTCGGGGTGCGGGTGGGCGCCGAGCACGGAATGCGGGTCGTGGTGGGCGCCGGCGAGCAGCCGGCGCAGCTCGTCGTCCGGCGGTGCCGAACTGGCGCGGTCTGTCGCGTGCACGGTCACGTCCTCCCCGAGTTTGGCTGGCTCCAGTGTGTCGGCTCACGCGCCAACGCGCCCCCCGGGCCGAGAGTGCGCAGTTCGTCACCCGGCATGGCAAGGAGATCGCCGTCGTGCTGAACATTGCCGAGTATCGCAGGATGTCCGGAGCTGACGTCGACCTCAAGGACTACCTCCGGTCAGCGCCGGACCTCGACGCTCTGGAGATCGTCCGGGCCACGCGAACCCGGCTGCCAGGTCGACTTGGCGGATCAGTGGTGAGCTTCTTGCTTGCCACCAACGTCCTCTCGGGGCTGCGTAAACGTACGCCCGACGCAGGGGTCGCCCCCTGGTTCGACTCTGCCCGCCTACTCCGACCGCATCGTCGATGCGTCCGATGACGCCCATGACTCGTAGACCTTAGCCACCCGGGGATGCTATCGCTGCGGGCATCCCCGTCGTTCGTGGCAGCCTGCACACCTATTCACGTCGTGTTTGCCCGATTCTGTCGCTGCGTGTCGATACCCTCCAGTGTCGTCGTCGAGGAGGGAGTGTTCGTGCCCTACGAGCCACCGGACTGGCTGGCGCAGCCGTCAGCACCTTCGGCAGGTCTGCGCGGGAGCAACTGAGCACGGGCGCCGGGAGGCCGGAGGAGGCGCTTCGCGCCGTCGGTGCAGGTCGATGTGTTGGTATTGGATGCCGCCAGCATGATTACCTACGAGCCCTGCCGGATTCGGACGCGATCGAGTTCACTCTCGGCGGTCGCAACGGGCTGGGCTGAACATGAGCGAGGGTGGTCTGCGGCACTGCATTGCGATCTTCACCGAGGCGCTCACCGCGTTCGAGGCCACAAGATAGTTGACGCGTTCGCTCCGCTGGGCGTGCCGGTGATCCTCTCGGGCGGGCTTCGCCCGGGCAACGTCGCTGACGCCGTCGAAGCCGTGCGACCCTACACCGTAGACGTGAACTCGGGCGTCGAGAATGAGCACGGCGACAAGGATATCGACC
>DATHTJ010000086.1:0-3895 GCA_035463315.1 Pseudonocardiaceae bacterium | reverse complement strand
CCCGACTTCAAGCCGGCTCCGCGCGACCCCGTCGAGCAGATCGCCTACCTCGACGGTTGGGGGCGGCCGCTCATCTAATCTGCGATCCGCAGCGCTGCGCGGACCGCGGCTCCTCGGCAGGCAGCCCGCAAGGGACGGCTGAAGCTAGTGCTCCGGTGCCGGCTCCACCAGCTCGACCAGCACGCCACCGGCATCTTTGGGATGCACGAAGTTGATCCGGGAGCCTGCGGTGCCGCGACGTGGGGTGTCGTAGAGCAGCCGCACACCGGCCGCCTGCAGCGCCGCCATAGCCAACTCGATGTCGATGACCCGGTAGGCCAGCTGCTGCAGCCCGGGACCGTGGCGGTTCAGAAACTTGGCGATGACCGACGTCGGGCCCAGCGGGGCGAGCAGCTGCACCGCGGCGCCGGTGCCCGGGTCGCCGGGGGCGCGCAGCATGCCCTCGCGCACGCCCTGCTCCTCGTTGACCTCCTCGTGGACCAGCTCCAACCCGAATGTGGCGCGGTGGAACTCCACAGCCGCGTCGAAATCGGGCACCGCGATGCCGACATGGTCGATCGCCGTGACGAAGGGCTGAAGTTGTTGCATGGTTCGCAGCGTACGACCGGTTGGGGAGTGCTCGTCGTCATCAGCGTGCGGTGGCCCTCATGCGCGGTAAGGTCCGAAGATACCCCCCGTATATCCCTGGTCACCCGCGTCGTCACGCCGGAGGTTGCACCATGACCGTGTCCGTCATCGTGGCCGGAGCCCGCACCCCGATGGGTCGGCTGCTCGGTCAGCTCAAGGATTTCTCGGCTGCCCAGCTCGGTGGCTTCGCGATCAAGAGCGCACTCGAACGCGCCGGCGTGGCGCCCGAGCAGGTGCAGTACGTGATCATGGGTCAGGTGCTGACGGCCGGCGCGGGCCAGATCCCGGCGCGTCAGGCAGCGGTCAACGCCGGCATCGGGATGGACGTGCCGGCCCTGACCATCAACAAGGTGTGCTTGTCCGGGCTGAACGCGATCGCGATGGCCGACCAGCTGATCCGGGCCGGCGAGTTCGACATCATCGTGGCCGGTGGGCAGGAGTCGATGACCCAGGCGCCGCACCTGCTGCCCAAGTCCCGCGCCGGGTTCAAGTACGGCGACGTCACGATGATCGACCACATGGCCTATGACGGCCTGTACGACTCATTCGACCAGGTCTCGATGGGTGCCTCCACCGAGAAGCACAGCGCGCGCCACCAGCTGACCCGGGCCGAGCAGGATGAGTTCGCCGCGCAGTCGCATCAGCGGGCCGGGCGCGCGGTGGACAGTGGACTGTTCGCTGCGGAGATCACCCCGGTGAGCGTGCCGCAGCGCAAGGGCGACCCGGTCGTGGTGGCGGCCGACGAGGGCATCCGGCCAGATACCACCGCGGAGGGGCTGGGCAAGCTGCGCCCGGCGTTCTCCGCCGACGGCACCATCACCGCCGGATCGTCGTCGCCGATCACCGACGGGGCTGCCGCGGTCGTGGTGATGAGCAAGGCCAAGGCGGCCGAGCTCGGCCTGAGCTGGCTGGCCGAGATCGGGGCGCACGGCATGGTGGCCGGTCCCGACGACTCCAGCCTGCATGAGCAGCCCGCCAACGCGGTGCTGGCGGCCTGCCGCAAGGAGGGCATCGAGGTGAGCGACCTCGACATCGTCGAGATCAACGAGGCGTTCGCTGCGGTGGGCGTGGTGTCCACCCGCAAGCTGGGCATCGACCCGGCACGGGTCAACCCCAACGGTGGGGCGATCGCGCTGGGGCACCCGATCGGCGCGTCTGGCGCCCGGCTGGCGCTGCACCTGGCGATGGAGCTGAAGCGGCGCGGTGGTGGCGTCGGCGCAGCCTCGCTGTGCGGCGGCGGTGGCCAGGGTGACGCGCTGATCCTGCGGGTCCCCGGCGACAACGCAGCGTGAGCCGCCGCAAACTCGATCTCGGTGACCTGGTCGTCGGTGCCCAGCAAGGCCAGCCCAGGGCGGTCGCCCGGCTGATCTCGCTGATCGAGGACGGCGCCCCGGAACTGCGCGACGTCGCCGCTGCCTTGGCTCCCTACACCGGGCGAGCCCAGGTCGTCGGCATCACCGGCGCGCCTGGAGTAGGCAAGTCGACCTCCATTAACGTGCTGGTCACCGCGTTGCGGGTGGCTGGCAAGAAGGTCGGCGTGCTGGCCGTCGACCCGTCCTCACCATTCTCCGGCGGAGCCCTGCTGGGTGACCGGGTGCGGATGCAGGACCACGCACTGGACGACGGTGTCTTCATTCGCTCGATGGCCACTCGTGGGCACCTGGGAGGTATCGCCTCGGCCACCCCGCAGGCGTTGCGGGTGCTCGACGCCGCGGGCTGCGACGTGGTGCTGGTGGAGACCGTCGGGGTCGGCCAGTCCGAGGTAGAGGTTGTCTCGCTGGCCGACACCACCGTGGTGTTGCTGGCACCGGGGATGGGCGACGGGATTCAGGCGGTCAAGGCGGGAATCCTCGAGGTCGCCGACGTCTTCGTGGTGAACAAGGCCGACCGCGACGGTGCCGACCAGACCGTCCGGGACCTCAAGTACATGATCTCACTCGGCCGCCGGGACAAGGCGGGCCCGAGCTGGCGTCCGCCGATCGTCCGCATGGTGGCCACCAAGGCCGAGGGTGTCAACGACCTCGTCGGCGCCCTCGAGGAGCATCGGGACTGGATGCTCGGGCACGGGGAGCTGGATGCCCGCCGGCAGCGCCGGGCGGAGGCCGAGATTGAGGCTATCGCGCTGGCGCAGCTGCGGGCGAAGCTTGGCGACGTCCGGCGTGGCCATCCCCTGTTGTCCGGGCTGGCCAAGCGGATAGTCGTGGGTGAGCTGGACCCCTACCGGGCAGCCGAGGAACTGATCGCTGAGCTGGGCGCTTGACCCCCGGCGACACGTCCGGCACTTGCCGCAGGTCTACCGCGTCAGATAGACCTGGAGGCCAGGGTGGTCAGTCCAGTCCAACTTCATGACCCGAGTGCTGGTGAAGCCGAAGTGTGCGCTTGACGCCATGATGTGCTGCACGCTTCCATCGCCTTTGCGGAACATTTCGGCGGGCACGTAGTCCTGGGCGTTCGGATTACCGCTGTACGTCATGTTCCAGTCGCCGCCGAGCACGGTAGGACCTTGGCGGGCGTAGCCGCCGACGATGTCCTTCATCTTCGCCGCCTGATCATCCTTGGCGCTGCCGGTGCTGAGATGGGTCACGCACGCGGTGACACCCGAGGCAGGGACGCAGGTCAGAGTGCGAAGCTCGGTATGGTCGTTCTGGGAGTTATAGGTGAGCCGGTAAGGTGTTCCGGGGCTTGTAGCTACGGGAAACAGCAAAGCGTTGCCGAATGCCGACCCGTTTGTGCAAGTTTGGCTGCCGGACTGGGTGAACACACTGTGGTACCCGGTGCGCTGCCGAATCGGTCCGAGATCTGACTCGCACATCTCGTTCATGGTCACTACTGAAGGTTTGCGAGCGTTGATGAGATCGCCAGCGCGGGTCGTCGCCTGCCCGGTGTAGCAGTCTGCTGCGTGGCCGCTGTTGCAGATGTTGATCTGCAGAACACTGTAGGGAGTCGCGGCCACCGCAGCGCCGGGGGCGAGGGCACTGGCGCCAAGGGTCAACGCTCCAGCACAGACAAAGCCACGCAGTATGGAGCGATGCCGCGACAAGATAACCATGCTGCACGATATAACGCGAAGGCATCGTGGCAGCCCATGATGTTACTGATGGCCGAGTTGCGGTCACAAGGGTACAACGTCGGCGAGCACGGTGCCAGGCGTGATCAGCCGGGCGGGTGCTGGGCTGTCGTACACCACCAGCAGCCGCCGCCCGTCGAGCAGCCCGATCCCCTCGGCGTGGTCGTCACCCTCGCCGAAGGGCAGGTCCAGCTCCCGGTC
>DATHTJ010000085.1:0-7507 GCA_035463315.1 Pseudonocardiaceae bacterium | reverse complement strand
CGACCGGCGATCAGGCCGCGAGTACCAGCTGGCGCAGCACGATGACAGCGATGAAGACCAGCGTCAGTGCGATGTCGAACGACACTCCACCCAGCTGCACCGGTCTGACGACGCGGCGAACCGGGGCGATTACCGGTTCGGTGAGGCGGTACACCAGGCGACGCGCCGGCTCGAGCCGCCCGTCGTAGCGCAATCCTGGTCTGGCCAGGACTCCGACCAGATCGACGAGGATCCTGGCGATCAGCACCAACTCGAAGAGCAGCAGCGCCAGTCCGATCAGCGCGAGCAGCGGGCCCACTCTCATGACCTCCTGGGGACGCAGTTTCTGTGACCCCACCAGCATCCGCGCGATACATGAGAAAAAGCTGAGCGAGAGGCGGGCGCGGTCAGCTGTCTTGACCGACCTCGCCGCCGTGCGAGTCGGCGTGTTCGACATTCCGCCACGCCGACGCCAGTAGATACCATGCCCTGCGTCGGTCGGTGGGGCACGGACTGAGGAACGGAGGAGATGGATGTCTAACATGACCGAGACCCCGCTGACGGCGCCGTTCGCCATCACCGATGGGCCGCAGCGCCACGGAGCGTTTGCCCGGCTCGCGGTGACTGCACCGGTACACCGCATCGTGCTGCCCACCGGCGAGCTGGCCTGGTTGATCACCGGCTACGACGAGGTGCGCCAGGTCCTGCACGACCCGCGGCTGATCAAGAGCGAAGCGGCGCTGGCCAACGTTGGCCGTGACCTGCTGCCACCCGAGGTGTTCGCGGCGATGGTTCATCACATGCTCAACAGCAACCCGCCGGACCACGCCCGGTTGCGCCGGCTGGTCACCGCCGCCTTCACCCGCCGCCGTGTCGAACAGCTCGCGCCGCGCATCCAGCAGATCGCCGACGAGCTGATCGACGCGATGGCCACCGCGACGCAGATCGACCTGATCGACGCGTTCGCCTGCCCGCTGCCGATCACCGTGATCTGCGAGTTGCTCGGCGTGCCGGCCGAGCGCCGCCTAGAGTTCCATCACTGGTCTTCCATCGTGGTGACTGGAATGCTGGCCGGCCCGGACGTGTTCATTGGCGCGTCCACCGCGATAGTGGGCTACCTGCGGGAACTCATTGAGGCCAAGCGCATTACTCCCGCCAACGACCTGCTCTCCGCACTGGTAGCGGTTCGCGACGGCGAGGACCGGCTCACCGAGGACGAGCTCACCTCAATGGCGTTCCTGCTGTTCGTCGCCGGCCACGAGACCACCGTCAACCTGATCGGCAACGGGGTGCACGCACTGCTCACCCACCCCACCCAGTTGGCGCTGCTGCGTGCTCAACCGGATCTGCTACCGGCCGCGGTGGAGGAGCTGCTGCGCTTCGGCTCGCCGGTGCAGGTGGCGACCTCCCGCATCACCGCCGAGCCGGTGGAGATCGGCGGGGTCGCCATCCCGGCTGGCGAGATCGTCGTGCCCAGCCTGCTCTCTGCCAACCTCAACCCGGCGTGCACCGCGCGGCCCGACGTGCTGGACATCACCCGCACCGACAACCCACACCTGGCCTTCGGCCACGGCATCCACCACTGCCTCGGCGCACCACTGGGCCGGCTGGAAGGCCGCATTGCGCTGGGCACCCTGCTCGCCCGCTTCCCCCGGCTGCGGCTCGCGGTGCCCCTGCAGCAACTGACCTGGCGACCAGGGATGCTCATGAACGGCCTGACCGCGCTACCCGTGGCGTTGCACTGAACGGTGTCTGCTCAGGCGGTGACCCGGCTCAGGTGTGGGGAGGCAGCGTGAGCTAGGCGTCTACCGGGGCTGATCGACATTGCCGCTCGCCGCGCGCACCATCAGAAGCGATGCCGCCGCGGCCGCTATCGCCGCGATCAGCCCCAGGTAGAGGCCGAACCCAGCGCCACTGGACGCCGCGAGGAAGCCACCTACGTCGATGTCCCCCAGGTCGCCCTGCCTGCCATCGGTGTCCGGGAATGTCGCCCACCGCAGCAGGATCGTGACGAACGCCAGCGCGGACAGGCCAAGCGTGATCAGGGACCTCGCCGTAGGCAGTCGCAGGCCCATCGTGCTCGCCAGCACCACCCCGCCGGCCACCACCAGCAGCAGCACCGAGAACCACGCGCCGAAGCCCGCGTTCCAGGCGTTCACGTTCGCGGTGGTCGATTGCTCGAACCTGAACAGCGAGACGCTGACGCTGTAGCTGTACCAGGGGAGGAAACTCGAGATGTACGCCAGCACGCCCGCGCCGACGACGACCCAGTCCAGGGTTGCCACCTTCGTTGAATCGAATCCCACCATGTCCGATACGCCTCCCCTCGCCGTATGGAGCATCGTAGGGGCTGGCTGATATGTCATGTGCCGCGCTGGTAGATGTCGGGGATACCGTCGACGTTGGCGTCGCGTTCCTCTGCTTGGCAGAGGCGCCGGTAGACGGTGTTGCGGATGCGGAGCACGACGGCGGCCAGCAGTGCGGCGAGCAGCGATCCGAGCAGGATGCCGACCTTGACGTGGTCGTTGCGGGCGCTGTCGGTGCCGAAGGCGAGTTCCCCGATGAGCAGGGAAACGGTGAATCCGATGCCGGCCAGCAGTGCGAGTCCGAGGACGTCCCACCAACCCAGGCCCTCGGCGAGCTGGGCGCGAGTGAACCGCTGGACCAGGTAGGTCGCGCCGAGGACGCCGACGACCTTGCCGGCGACAAGGCCGACGATGACACCAAGGGCGACGCTGTCGCGCAGGGTGGCGCCGAGGCCGCCGGAACCGGCGATGGAGACCCCGGCGGAGAAGAACGCGAAGATCGGCACGGCGACGCCGGCCGACAGCGGCCGCCAGCGGTGCTCGAAGTGCTCGGCCAGGCCGGGTCCGGGGGCCTGGCTGCGGCGTACGACGGGGACGAGGAACCCCAGGAGCACTCCGGCGACGGTGGCGTGCACGCCGGATTCGTGCACGAGCACCCAGGCGGTGACGGCGAGCGGGAGCAGCAGCCACCAGGAGCGGACGCGCCGCTGGACGAGGATCCCGAACAGTGCCAGCGGGATGAGGGCGAGCGCGAGGGGAGTGAGGCTCAGCGACTGGGTGTAGAAGACAGCGATGATGGTGATCGCGAGCAGGTCGTCGACCACGGCCAGGGTGAGCAGGAAGGTGCGCAGCGCGGCGGGCAGGTGGGCACCGATCACCGCGAGCACGGCGAGCGCGAAGGCGATGTCGGTGGCGGTGGGGACGGCCCAGCCGGACAGGTTGCCGTCCTGGGCGCCGAGATTGATCGCGAGGTAGAACACGGCGGGCACGGCCATCCCGCCCAGGGCGGCGGCGATGGGCAACGCCGCGCGGCGCGGGTCGCGCAGGTCGCCGGCGACGAACTCGCGCTTGAGCTCCAAACCGGCGACGAAGAAGAAGATTGCGAGCAGCCCGTCGGCGGCCCAGCGCGCGAGGGTGAGGTCGAGGTGTAACTGGGGGGGTCCGATCCGGATCGCGCCGAGCTCGAAATACGCCACGCTCCAGGGGGAGTTCGCCCACAACAGCGCGATCGCCGCGGCCGCGACGAGCAGGGCGCCGCCGACGGTCTCGGCGCGCAGCACGTCGGCGACGCGCCGGACCTCGCGCCAGGATCCCCGGTCGAACAACCGGGGCCGGGCGGGAGCGGATGGCTGGGACACCGGTTTCTCCTCGGGGCGTGGCCAGTCGCGAACTGCCGACCAGGCTTCCCGGCGCACCCAGGGGCCAACCTTACCGGAGCAGGTCGGGAGTGCTACTCGTCATCGTTCCGAGACTGTCTTGCCCGAACCGTTCGCGCCAGTCAGCACACTGCAGGTCAGCTACCTAGAGTGACTGTTATACCCGATCGAATGCGATGTGTAACGTAACACCGCGTTGTCGAGGTATTCAGTGGTGTAGCCGTCGAGCATGGGGATCACCATGACCGGAGGGGGCCAGATGCAGTTGCTGCCAGCGGGGGAGGCTCCCACTCCCCCGCCGATCCGGGTCATGGACCGCTGGCGGGTGGCCTGGCATGGCCGCCGCGACGCCACGCGGCTGCCGCCCGACGCAGCCGCGGAGCTGCCCCGACCCTACCTGGAGTCGCTGCGTGCCGAGGCCGAGGCAGGCCAGCGAGCGGTCAGTGCCTGGCTGCACGACAAGATCGTTCCGATCGATCGGGAGGCTGTGCAGGTTCTCATTCTGCTCGACCAGCATCGCCGCGACCCGGCGGTTCCGCCGGAAACGACGCTGGCCAAGTCAACCGCCGACGATACCGACTCGCGACCGATGTCCAGAGTTCCTCCGTGGTTGCGCGAGGCCCGGGCGGCGGCAGCGGCCCAGAAGGCGTTCGAGCGCCGCGTCCGGGAGCGCAATGAGGCCGAGCAACGGCTTGGCGCCCTGGGCAGCAGCCGTCACCACCTGATCGAGATCGCCCGGGTGGCTGCCCTCGCCCATGTTGCCCGCTACGGGCGACTGGTGGCGCTCTACGATGCGGCGCTGCTGCGGCGCCGGCCGGACCGGCAGCGGGTCGGCACCCCGCCGGTCAGCATGGAGTCCTGGCTGCACGGTGACATGCCACTGCTGGCCCTCGACGTCGACAGGGAGCTCGCGCAGAGCTACCGCTGGTTCCTCAAAGAGTTCGAGACCCGGACGTCCGCCCGACAGCGTCCCCTCCTCGAAGAAGTCCCGCGCGCGAGCTAAGGACCAACCGAGCGCCTAAGGAGTGATCAACGTGCCGCTGCACCGGAAGTCTCCGGCGCCTGTTCCGAGCGAGGACGACCGCCACCTCGTGGCTGGCCCGGATGCCGGTCCTGAGGTCGACGGGGCGACTCTGCGAGACTTCGTCGAGTCCGAGGCGCACAAAGACGCGGCCAGCGGGATGTACGACGGCAATCTCGGTGCCCACGGTCACCCGCTGATCATGGAGCACAAGATCGATCGGTGGCACCACCGCTGGTCAGCCGAAGCGGAGCTGCGCCAGCATCAGGATCGGAAAAAAGCTCAACTGCTCCACCGGGGCGCGGCATGCAAGCAGGCCACCGGGGAGCACGCCGAGAACCATCTCGAGCAGGACCTGAGGGATGCGTGCGCGTATCGCGACCGCATGCGAGGCGTCGTGGAGGGCACCGAGCCCGGCGACGACGGGGGACACTGGGCGGCGCAGCGACGGATCGACGAGGACCGCCGGTGGGAGTCCATCAAGGACTGGGGAATCTACCTGGGTGCCGCAGTCGCCGAAGTCGGCCTGAACTACACCGCGTTCCAGCTGATGGGCAGCTCGTTGCAGGAGACGGCGGTGCTGGCGGCGTCCATCATCCTGGTCAACGTCCTGCTCCCCAAGCAGCTCGGCGAGCTGGTTACCCGAGTTCGCCGAGGGCGGCGTGGCCGGGGTGTTCTGGTCGCCGGACTGGTGGTCGGAGCAGCCCTGTGGGTGGGCGTGTCCTTGTTCGTGGCGCAGATTCGTACGGCCTATCTGCTGCTGCCCAGCGCCTCCGCGGCGTCGGCCGGGGGGACGTCCCTGCTGGAACGTGCCGGCATCGGCCCCGTCACCCTCACTGTTGGCTGGCTGCTGGTGGTGCTGGCCGTGGGAACAGTCGTCCTGATCCGCAGCGCAACCAGGTACAACCCGTACCTGAAGAACCTGCGCGCGGCTACGGCCCGGGTGGGCAAGCTCCGGGCCGCCCTGGTGGCCACTCACGGTGAGGTGGTTGCCGCGCGCTTGGACGTCGAACGCGCTCGTGAGTCGGAAGCTGATCTCGCCGAGCAATGGGCGGGCAAGCGGGCCGAGCAGGATGGTCTCGCGGCCGAGCTCAAGCACCACTACCAGCACTATCTGGCCCGCGATCTGGCCAATCCGACGGTGACCGATGGCGTCGAGATCGCCGCCGGCCGCACATCGCGGCCCGCCCTTCCGACGGCCCAGAGTTCGGGGAGTTGAACGGTGAAGTCCCGCTCTTTCGGTATCCCGCTCGTTCTCGGCCTGTTCCTGTTCGCCGGGTGCGGCGGCAGTACGGTCAGCTCCGCACCGGGAGCGCTCGCCGTGATCGTGGGAGCGCACGCCAATATGGTGGCACCCAGCGTGCTGGACACCATCCAGACCGAGATCGACACCGCCGCCGAACTTGGATCACCCGCGACCGTCATTGTGGATGACGGCAGCCCCACCGCGTCGGCGCCGCTGTCACTCAAGGCGGCGAACGACAATCCCCTCTACCGGCAGGATCAGGTCAATCAGCTCAAGAACCTGATCGATCAGACCCGTGCCGACAACCCGGAGGTGGACTTACTCGCCGCGATCAGCCTCGCGGCGCGTTCGGTGACCGAGGCGGTCGGACCCAGAACCATCGTGGTGATCGACAGCGGTCTGCAGACCACCGGCGCGCTGCGATTCCAGGACCAGGATGGTGCGCTGCTCAATGCGAACCCCGACGAGGTGGTCGAGCTGCTCCGACGCACCCAGCAGCTGCCCAACCTCACCGGGATGCGCGTCATCTTCACTGGGCTCGGCGACACCGCGGCACCACAGCAGCCGCTGCCCGCGCCGGCCCGAGCCGTGCTGGTGGCGCTCTGGACAAAGATCGTCGAATCAGCGGGCGGAAAGGCAGAGATCAAGCAGGCACCCCTGCCCAGCACCCGGACGATGGACGGGCTGCCGCCAGTGACCATTGTGCCGGTCGCGGCGAAATCAATCGGGCCGCTGCCGTCTATCACGGTACTGCGGGACGGCACCGTAGGTTTCGTGCCCGACCAGGCTGTGTTCCGAGACCCCGGCCAGGCCCGCGCAGTCCTGGCTGACTACGCGAGGGAGATCACGAACGGGCGCCAGGCTCTGCTGACCGGAACCACCGCGTCGGCCGGCACATCAGAATACCGGCTCCGACTGTCCCAAGAACGCGCCAACGCCGTCCGCGATCTCCTCGTCAGCCTCGGTGCCCCGGCCGACCGAATCAGTACCCGAGGATTAGGCAGCGACTTTCCCGGATACCTGCTTGACCACGACCCGCAAGGAAACCTCGACCCTGTCCCAGCGGCGCAGAACCGGCAGGTAATCATCGAACTGACCTGACAGTGTGCGCCTCATATGCCTCCAGGGTTGGAGGCCCAGGGCGTTGTCCAGAAAGTAGTTGCACAGCGTCTGTGCAGCAGCGGCTGGGCTGTCGATCCACGGGGAACGGACCCGGCGGCACTTACGAGGTGCCTCGTAGACTGCCGCGCTGGGAGTGGTCGGAGTGGTCATCGCTGCGCTAGAGGTGCGGGCTGGCGGGGAGTCGGCCCAGGATCGGCAGGGGTGCGAAGGCTTCGGCGTAGCGTACGCCGATGCGGCCACCGTGCAGTCGGCCGAGCGTCTGGGCCATCGGTGCGAAGTGCTCGGCGATGGGTTGGGACCCGTGCTGGGCTAGGGCGCGCATCTTCGTCTCCCACATGCTGGTCACGTCCACGATCACCGGCAGGTGCAGGGGGCGGCCGTCCCGGCGCAGGTTGTGGTATCCGTCGCAGGTGTAGACCCGGCGTGGATGCCCGGTCGCGATCACGACCCTGGGCAC
>DATHTJ010000084.1:0-3876 GCA_035463315.1 Pseudonocardiaceae bacterium | reverse complement strand
GATTACGCCATTTTGCCCGAGGTGAGCGTCATCAAGATCGGCGGGCAAAGCTTGATCGACCGCGGCAGGTCGGCGGTTTATCCGCTGGTCGAGGAGTTGGTGGCGGTCAAGCGAAGCCATCAGATTCTTATCGGTACCGGTGCTGGCACCCGGGCTCGGCACCTCTACTCCCTGGCGGCCGAGCTCGGTCTGCCGACCGGTGTGCTGACCGATGTCGGGGCTGCGGTGGCCGACCAGAACGCCCAGATGCTCGGGTACCTTATGGCCCGCCACGGTGTGCCGGTGGTGGGTGGCTCGGCGTTCGGTGCGATCCCACTGTATCTCGCCGAGTGTGGCGCCGCGATCTTCTCGGGGATGCCTCCATACGATATGTGGCAGCACGTCCCCAGCGAGGGCGTGATTCCGCCATATCGCACGGACGCCGGATGTTATCTCGTCGCGGAAGTCTACGGCTGTCGCAGCATGATCTTCGTGAAGGACGAGGACGGGCTCTACACGGCCAATCCGAAGACCGACCCGAGTGCTGAGCTGATCCCGGAGATCACCGTCGATGAGCTGATCGCCCGGGACCTGCCGGATCTCATCATCGAGCGCCCGGTCTTGGATCTCATGCGCCGTGCCCGGCATGTGAAGTCGGTCCAGGTCATCAATGGGTTACGGCCGGGACTGATCAGGCGTGCGCTCGACGGTGAGCACGTCGGCACGATCATCTCCGCGGCGTGAACGCCGCCTGCCGCCCCGCCGACACGCAACCGAGGAGAACGTCATGACGAACGCCGTCTCGCATTCCGAACCCTCCTCCGCGGCCAAGGATGTGCCGTCCCCGCTCATGCGTCAGACCCTGCTCGACCGCGAACTCCTCCGCTCCATCGACCGCCCGGTGATCCCGCTGCTGCCGTGGCTGAACGTCGTCGTGATCGGCGGACGTTCCATCATGGACAAAGGTCGCGACGCGGTACTGCCGGTCGTCGCAGAGCTGCGGGCGGCGCTGCCGGAGCATCGGATGCTGATCCTCACCGGGCCGGGCATCCGGGCCCGCCACGTGCTCGGCGTCGGCCTCGATCTCGGCCTGCCGACCGGTGTGCTGGCAGCGCTGGTCTCCGCCGAGGCCGAGCAGAACGGACACCTCATTGCGGCGTTGCTCGCTGAGCACGGCGTCTCCTATCTGCCGCACGCGGCGATCGCGCACCAGCTCGCCGTGCACCTGAGCGCCAGCCAGGCCGCGGTGTCCAACGGCTTCCCGCCCTATGAGCTTTACGAGTTCCCGCCCGAGGTGGGCAAGATCCCACCGCACCGCACGGACACCGGCGCGTTCCTTTTGGCTGATGCCTACGGTGCCGCTCGGTTGATCTACGTCAAGGACGTCGACGGCGTGTTCACCAGCGACCCGGCGACAGCTGGCGACAGCCTTCCAGAGCTCATCCCGCGGGCAGGGGCCGCCGAACTGCTGGCCATGCGCCCCGATGCGCTCCCCCTCGACGCACTGGTGCTCGAGCTCATGGCGTACGCCAAGCACCAGAAGGAGATCCAGATCGTCAACGGGCTCACCCCAGGCAACATCACGAAGGCCCTGCAGGGCGAACACGTGGGCACGATCATCCACGCGGACTAACTTATGAAATGTGGTGGCTGTCAGGGAAGGTCGGCAAGCCTGGCGTGGCAAGCACTGCTGCGGCGTCGATGGCTGCTGATGCGCTGCGCGAGGTGGTCGCGGCGCTGCGCCTGGTGGACCACCATGTGCACGGCGCCGCGACGGGTGACGTTGATGGTGCAGGGTTCCAGGCGGGCCTCACCGAGTCGCCGTGGCCACCACCTGCGGGGACGACACACCTGGATTCCCAGCTGGGCTTCGCGGTCCGCCGTTGGTGCGCCCCGGTGCTCGACCTGCCCCCGCACGCGGACGTCGGCGCGTACCTCGCCCGCCGCCGAGATCTCGGTGCGCGAGAAGCTACCCGCCGGCTTCTCGTCGCGAGTGGCATCGGATGGTTCCTGGTCGAGACCGGCTACGGCGCGGAGCAGACCCTGGGGCCGGCCGAGATGGCGGCGGCCTCCGGAGCGGTCGCGTCGGAAGTCGTGCGGCTGGAGTCGGTCGCCGAGGAGGTGACGGCCAGTGGCGTGGACGCGGCCGGGTTCGCCGACCGGTTTGCCTCGACGCTGGAGGAGCGGGTCAGGCACGCGGTGGGGCTCAAGTCCGTCATCGCGTACCGGTACGGCCTCGACTTCGATCCTGAGCCGCCCAGCGTCGGCGAGGTGCGCCGCGCGGCCGGGCAGTGGTTGGGGCGACGAGAGACCGGTGAGCTGCGCCTGACCGACCCAGTGCTGCTGCGCCACCTGCTCTGGGTGGGCCTTGACTGCGGCTTGCCGCTGCAGTTCCACGTCGGGTACGGGGACCCTGACCTGACCCTGCACCGCTGCGACCCCTCGCTGATGACCGACTTCCTTCGCCGGATCCAGGACCGCCAGGTGCCGGTGATGCTGTTGCATTGCTACCCCTATCACCGCACCGCCGGGTATTTGGCCCACGTGTTCCCCCACGTCTATCTAGACGTCGGGTTGGCGGTGAATTACACCGGGGCGCGTTCCCGTGCCATCGTCGCGGAATCGCTGGAAGTGGCCCCATTCGGCAAGGTGCTGTTCTCCTCCGATGCGTGGGGACCCGCCGAGCTGCATTATCTCGGTGCTGTGTTATGGCGGCGGGCCATGGCCAGTGTGCTCGGCGAGTGGGTGGAGGCGGGGGAGTGGTCTCGTGCCGACGCGGTGCGCGTCGCTCAGATGGTGGGCGCAGGCAACGCGAAACGCGTCTACCGGCTGGCGGAGTTGGGGCGCTCGTGATCGTCGCCATGGCTGGCTTGCCCGGAGTCGGCAAGAGCACCCTGGCGTGTGCTCTCGCGACCCGGCTTCATGCGGTCGTGCTGGACAAGGACCGCATCCGCGCTGGGCTGTTTCCACCGTCGCATGTGGACTACACCCCCGACCAGAACGACTTCTGCGTCGATGTCATGTACCGCACCACTGAGTGGCTGCTACGCCGCGACCATGCCGCAGTCGTGATCCTCGATGGCTGCACCTATACCCGCGCCAACCAGATTGCCACCCTTCGCCAGATGGCTGCGGACCTGAGCGAGCCGTTGCGGGTCATCGAGTGCACCTGCGACGACCAGCTCGCCCTGGCGCGCATCGCCGACGACGGCAACCACCCTGCCGGCAACCGTGACGCAGTGCTGTACCGGGAGCTGCACGCTGCGGCACATGCGATCACCGGCCCCAAGCTCGTCGTCGACACGGGCCGTCCTCTCGCGGCTTGCGTCGCCGACTGCGTGGCATACGCCACCTCCGAAGGTTGATCTCAGCGGTACGCGAGGCGACGTTGGCGAAGGATTATTCCTTGGCGTACTGGATTGGCCCGTCGGGCTGGTCGTGGCCCATCCCGATGTAGCCGCCATCGACGAGCACATCGGTACCGGTGATGAAGCTCGCGCCCGGACCGCACAAGAACAGGATCACGCTGGCGACCTCGCTCGGGTCGCCGACGCGGCCCAGCATGTGCTGCGGGGCGAAGATCGGCTCCCAGGTGGCGCGGTCGCCACCGGTCATGCGGTCAAGCTCCGACGTCCAGATCGTGCCCGGCGAGACGCTGTTGACCCGGATGCCGTCGCGAGCAAGGTCGAGTGCTTGGCAGCGGGTCAGGGCCAGCACCGCGCCCTTGGTCGCGTTGTAGGTCCAGCGTTTCGGCTGAGCGATGTAGCCGGAGATCGACCCGAGGTTGATGATCGCGCCGCCGCCGGCGGCCCGCAGCAGCGGCGCGATACTCGTGGCCATCAGGGCGGTGCCCTTGACGTTGACGCCCAGGCTGGTGTCCCAGTCGCCGGGAGTGGC
>DATHTJ010000083.1:0-5113 GCA_035463315.1 Pseudonocardiaceae bacterium | reverse complement strand
CCTGGACCACGACGGGGTCCGGGCCGACCTGTACACCCTGGGTAAAGCACTGGGCGGGGGGATCCTGCCGGTCTCGGCGGTGGTCGGGCGGCGCGCGGTGCTGGGTGTATTGCGGCCCGGGGAGCACGGGTCGACCTTCGGGGGTAACCCGCTGGCCTGCGCGGTCGGCCTCGCGGTGATCGCGCTGCTGGCCACCGGCGAATTCCAGGCCCGCTCGCGGGAGCTGGGTACGCACCTGCACACTCGGCTGGCCACCCTGATCGGGCACGGGGTCGTGCAGGTCACTGGCCGAGGTCTGTGGGCCGGAGTGCACATCGCTCCCGGCGGGCCGACCGGACGGGTGGTAGCGGAAGCGCTGCTGGCCCGCGGCGTGCTGTGCAAGGAGACCCACGCCACGACGTTGCGCATCGCCCCACCCCTCGTGATCACCCGCGACGAGCTGGACCTCGGCCTCAACGCGATCACCGACGTGCTCGCACACTGAGCCGACCCATCCCGTACGCGATTCGGCTCCGAATCAGCGGCGGCTGTCGATGAGGGCGGCGAGGCCGTCGAGAACACGGCGCAGACCGAAGTCGTAAGCGTGCTCGGGGCTGTAGGCGCTCCCGTGAGCGGCGCCGGCCGCAGCACCGACGCGGGCCGCGAGGGGGTAGGCGTGGCCGTCGAAGACGCGGGCGAGCAGGGGCGCGTTGGCGGCCCACCACTGCTCGTCGTCCATGGCGCTGTCCTGCTGGGAGCTGCGGGCGGCAGCGGCGTTGCGGGCGCAGGCCGCGACGAAGCTGAGCAGGTGGGTCAGCGAGGCATCCATCTCGACGTCGTCGAGACCGAGGCCGTCCAACGCTGACAGCTCGTGCTCGTATTTGGCCATCAGTCCCGGACCAAGGGGTGGCCTGGTGGTAGAGACGGTGGCCGCCCAGGGGTGGGCCTCGAACAGCGCCCTGTTCTCCTCGGCGACGGCGGTCAGCCGCTGCCGCCACGGCTGCCCGGTCGTGTCGGTCCGAGGCATCTGTGCGTAGGCGGCGTCGAGCATCAGGTCCAACAGCTCGGCCTTGCCTGGGACGTAGGTGTACAAGGTTATCGGCGGCCGCATTCCTTCAAGGAGAAACCATGCGCATTATCTCTTCCGCTGTGTCGTTGAACGTGACGGACGTCGCGGCGTCCAGCGCCTTCCTGGTCGACCACTTCGGCTTCCAGGAGGAGATGGCGGCGGACGGCTTCGCTTCGCTGGCGCGCAAGGACGCCGGGATGAACGTCGTCTTCCTGCGGACGGGCCTGGAGTCGCTGCCTGCCGACCAGCGCGACGACCACGCCACCGGGCTGATCATCGCGTTCGTGGTCGATGACCTGGAGGGTGAGCTGGCCCGGCTACGCGGCGAGGGCGTCGCCATCACCATGCCGCTGACCAGCGAGGAGTGGGGCGAGCGGGCATTTCAGGTGAGGGATCCGAACGGCATCATCATCCAGCTCGTGGACTGGAACGCCCGCACCGGCGAGTGACTGATCCGCATGCTCACCGCAGGCTCACCGCGGCGCTGTCAGCATCGCCACACCGCCAGACCTGGATACGAGGAGAGTCCGTGCCCGTGCACTCGCGCCGGATCCAGCGGTGTCTGGGGGCGCTGCTGGCGGCGCTCGTGGTGGGGTGCACTGCAGGCCCCTCGGACCGGCCTGCGGTGGCGGTGCGGGACGACAACCTGGCACCGCAACGCCCCGCGCAGGTTCCGCCCAGCAGCCCGCCGCTGGCACCCCCCGGCGAGTACTACCGTCGCTCGCTGCCCTGGCAAGACTGCACGAGCGAGATCGCCACTGCGCTGGGCACGCCCAGCGCACGACGGGTGGACTGCAGCGAACTTCTGGTCGACGCCACGGTGGCCAGGCCAGCGTTCGGGAACTCGCTCAAGCTGGAGCTCACCCGGGTTGGCGATGGCCCGGCTCCACTCGTGGTGCTCAGCGAGGCGTCCGAGGAGCCTGGTACGGTCCGGGCCGCCCGGCTGGCTCAGCAGCTGCCGCCGGCCCTCCTCGATCGTTTCACCCTGATCGGGCTGGCTCGTCGCGGCACCGGGCCCAGCGAACCGCTGGACTGCGTGCCCAAGACCACCCGGAGCCGGATCGTCGGCATCGACCCCGACCAGCCCGCAGCGCTGGACACCCTGCTTGACACCACCCGGGCCGCCATCCAGACCTGCGTGCAGGACCTCGGCGAGGTGCTCACCACGATCAACTCCACGGGCACCGCCGACGACCTCGAGCAGCTCCGCGTTACCCTGAACGCGCCGGTGCTCAATGTGGTCTCGCACGGCGAGGCATCCCGGGCGGTCACCGAGTTCCTGCGCCGGTATCCCGCCTCGATCGGGCGGGTGGTGCTCGACGGTGCCGTTGATCCCACGCTCGACGGCGTGACCGCAGCCGAGGCCGCGCTGGTAGCCACAGACACCGGCTACTCCGCGTTCGCCGCTGACTGCGTGGCCCGCGGCTGCCCGCTGGGACCCGACCCGCACGCCGCTCTCTCGGCTCTGGCCCAGGCGCTACGGCAGGCCCCGTTGCAGGTCGAGTGGCAGCAGATCACGGCCGGCACTGCCTACCAGGCGGTGCTCGAGACAGTCGGTGACCCGCAACGCTGGGCGGAGCTGTCCAGCGCACTGGCGAGCGCCCGCGACGGGAACGGGACACAGCTAGCCGCACTCGTGGAGCCGGTGCTGACCAAGACCCGCGGGCTGCCCGCGCGCTTCGACCCCGCCCTGGCGACCCACTGCAACGACACCCCGACCCGGGTGCCGCCCGAGCGCGCCCAGCAGCTGGCGGCGCAGTGGCGGCAGCGTTCCGCGCTGTTCGGGCCGCTGTTCGCGCAGCGTTTGCTGCTGTGCAGCGCGTGGCCGGTGCCCTCGCCACCACCGAGGGGGCCCGGTGGCCGGGCGTTGCCGCCGGTGCTCGTCGTGGCCACCACCGGGGACCCGGTGACCCCGGCCGAAGGGGCCATGCATACCGCGCAGTTGCTGCCGTCGGCCACGCTGGTGATCTGGCAGGGACAGGCGCATGGCGCGCTACCGCGCAGCCCCTGCATGGTCGACCTGGTCACCCGCTTCCTGATGGATGCCTCGATACCCCGGCAGGGCACGCTCTGCCCGCCCTAGTCAGCTAGTTTTCGCTGCTGGGGCGCTTTGCTCGGCTCGGCTGCACGCGCAGCGGCTCGCCGGGCATCTTCGGGTACTCCGGCGGGTAGGGCAGATCGCCGAGGCCGTGGTCGCGCTCGTCGCGCCCTGCCCACTCCAGCAGCACGTCCAGCCCGAATGACTCGCTGTCCAGCCCGGCGTGCGGGTCACCGCGCTCGGCGAGCAGCGCAGGCACCGTGAGCACGTCGAAGTCGTCGGGATGCAGCTGCGGCAGGTCGTCCCACGCCACCGGCATCGACACCGTGGCCCGCGGGGTCCCGCGCACCGACCACGCCGAGGCGATCGTGCGGTCCCGGGCGGCCTGGTTGAAGTCCAGGAACACCCGCTGGCCGCGCTCCTCCTTCCACCACGACACGGTGGCCCGTTGCGGGATCCGCCGCGCCACCTCCCGGGCCAGCGCGATCACCGCCCGGCGGACCTGCCCGAACGTCCACTGCGGGCGGATCCGGACCGCGACGTGGATCCCCCGGCCCCCCGAGGTCTTGGGGTAACCGACCAGCCCTGCCTCAGCCAGCACCTCACGCAGCACCCCGGCCACCGCGACCGCGTCGGTGAAGCCCGTCCCCGGCTGCGGGTCGAGGTCCACCCGCAGCTCGTCGGGATGATCCACCCGGGGGCGCCGTACCGGCCACGGGTGGAAGTCGAGAGTGCCCAGGTTCGCTGCCCAGGCCAGCACCGCCGGCTCGGTGGGGCACACCTGGCGGGCAGTGCGTCCGGACGGGAAGGTGATCTCCACCGAGTCCACCCAGTCCGGGGCACCCCGGGGGACCCGCTTGGCGTAGAACGCTTCCCCGGTCACCCCGTCCACGAATCGCTTCAGCGTGACCGGCCGCTGCGCGAGCACCCCGAGCAGCGGTCCGGACACCGCGAGGTAGTACTCCACGACCTGCCGCTTGGTGATGCCGCGCTGCGGGAAGTACACCTTGTCCGGGTTGGACACCCGCACGGTGCGCTCGGTCCCAGGGCCGGGCACCGTCAGCTCCAGCGCCTCACCACGGCCCACGATCGGCAAGCTACCGTGTCGCGGGCTACCGTGTCGCCGTGGTGTGCAGCGAACCGCAGCCCGACCAGCCGGGTGCCGAGGAGCGACGTCGGCTGCACGACGAGCTGATCGGGCTGGACCGAGACGATCCTGAGGTGCAGGCATTCGCCGAGCATCTCGACCGCACCCACCGGCAGCGCCCCGGGTTCACCGTCGAGGGCGAACTGTCCGGCGTCAGGGACTTCGCCGAGTCGGCCAACCGCGCGCAGGGCCCGAGATGGGCAGCAGCGGTCCTGGTGGTGGCTCTGATCCTGCTCGGAGTGGCCGTCGCGCTGTGGGAGGCAGCGACATCCATCCTCACCACCCTGCTGGGCTGACGACGCCACCGCAGGCACGTCAGGCGCGTTCGCAGATTCGCCGAACGACAGTCGGGCCCCGCTGGGCGTGATGCTGTCGTTCGACGGCCAGGCTCGGCCGCCGGTAGCCGCAGAAGATCCGAACCGCCGCGGAGGGGGTCAGGAACGTGTCGGGTGAGCTCACCGGGTCACTTGGTCGGGAAGGCGTCGGCTGACGCCGCTCGCGTAGCGTGTTGGCTATGGATCCGGTCAAGGGGGTGACCCCCAAGGTCGTCAAGTCCGACGCCGAGTGGCGCGAGCAGCTCACCCCGCAGGAGTACGCCGTGCTGCGCAAGGCAGGCACCGAACGGCCGGGGACCGGCGAGTACGAGCACACCAAGGCCCAGGGGGTGTACGAGTGCCGGGCCTGCGGAGCGGAGCTGTTCCGCAGTGATCACAAGTTCGAGTCGCACTGCGGGTGGCCATCGTTCTTCACCCCGCTGGCTGGTGACGCGGTGTTGCTGCGCGAGGACCGCAGCATGTTCGCCACGCGCGTCGAGGTGCTCTGCGCCACCTGCCACAGCCATCTAGGCCACGTCTTCGAGGGCGAGGGCTACGACACTCCC
>DATHTJ010000082.1:0-27136 GCA_035463315.1 Pseudonocardiaceae bacterium | reverse complement strand
GGAGTTCCCGGCCGCCGAGCAGTACGGCGTCATGGGGGGCATGACCGCGGGGCAGCGCCGGGCGGTGCTGTGGGCATCGCGTCGGGGGCGGGGGCGAGCGCAGCGACCCCGAAGGGGAGGCCAGGAGGCTTTTCCGCCCCTGGGTCGTGGAGGGCGGCCGATGAGAGGCTCGGGTCCAGCAGCCGCCCCCGCCGCAGGTGGGGGTCAGCGGCGCCCGCGGCCCGTGCGGCCTTGAGCTGGACAGTTGCGGATGCCCTCAGCGGGGAATCCAGCCGCTCACCGACGACAACTGCTGATCACGGATCCGTGTGTTGATCGACGCCACGGTGCACGTACGGCGCTCCTGGCTGCTCACCACCCTACTGGGCTGGCCGATCGCGAGTGCTGGCCTGGTGCTGTTACCTATCCGAACATCGGATAGGGTGCCTAGCGCCGCTGGCGTATGCCAGCGGCTGTTTTAGGCACGTCTTGATTGCGGGGAACACTCCAGCTGGTCTGTGATCACAGAGAGGAAGTTCACATGGGCATTTTTGACAAGGCCAAGGACAAGGCCGAGCAGCTTATCGGTGAGGTGAAAGAGAAGATCGGTCAGATGACCGGCAACGAGAGCCTTGAGAACGCCGGGAACCGTGACCAATTGTCCGGGGAGGTCAAGGAAGCCGGACACGACCTACGCGACAAGGCTGCTGGTGCCGTTGACGACGTGAAGGACAAGTTCAGCGCCGACGGCAAGTAGTCAATCGAGCTGCTCGACCCGTGCGCGCCCACCTCGTTGCGGCTTCCGCAATGCCCGGGACCGGGCTGCGCGGGATGGTCCGGTGCCAGTGCAGTGCATTGGCAGATCTGCCCGTGATCGCTGTCTGGGAACCTATAACCGTGGCACGTGGTTCTCAGACAGCGATCACGGCGCATTCTCTCACCAGCGACTATGCCCCTTCCAGGCTGGTCCGAGGCACGAATAGGGCAAAGGTGCCTCGACCCGTCACTGGCGCGTGGGCTAGAGCACCCAGTGGGACGCCAAGGCCAGCGGAGTCCAGCCCAGCACTGAGTCGACCGCGATCGCCACGAACACCAGCGCCAAGTAGGTGTTGGACAGGTGGAACAGCCGCATCGGGTTGACCACCGCACCGCAGCGTAGCGCAGCGTGAAGCCGGTGTGCCATCACCACGAACCAACCGCCGGCCAGCACCGCCACCGTGGCATAGACCCAACTCGTGACCGGGACCAGCAGCAGGCTCCAGGCCACCATCAGCCAGCTGAACACCACGATCCGGCGGGCCACAGATACCGGGGAGACCACCGCGGGCAGCATCGGCACGCCTACCCGCTGGTAGTCCTCGCGGAACTTCATCGCCAGCGCCCAGGTATGCGGCGGGGTCCAGAAGAAGATCACCCCGAACATCACCAGCGCGGGCCACTCCACCGTGCCGGTGACCGCCGACCAGCCGATCACCACCGGCATGCACCCGGCGGCGCCACCCCAGATGATGTTCTGCGCAGTGCGGCGCTTGAGCAACAGCGTATAGACGAAGACGTAGAACAGGATCGTCGCGACCGCCAGCAGCGCTGAGAGCAGGTTGGCGGTGGCCCACAGCCAGCCGAACGAGGCCACCCCCAGCGCGATCCCGAAGACCAGCGCATGCCGGATGGGTACCTCGTGGGTGACCAGCGGCCGGGCCCGGGTCCGTGTCATCTGGGCGTCAATATCGGCGTCGATGACGCAGTTCAGCGCGTTCGCGCTGCCCGCGGCCATGATGCCGCCCAGCAGGGTGGCCAGGACCAGCCATACCGACGGCACCCCACGGGCGGCGAGCAACATCGCCGGAATGGTGGTGACCAGGAGCAGCTCGATCACTCGCGGCTTGGTCAGGGCGAGGTAACCGCGCAGCACACCACCGCGGTGCCGGGTGCGCGGTGCCACCGGAGCCTGAACGGCATCACTCACCGCGGCTCCTCATCGTCGCTGATCGGGCCTGATCGGGATAGGTCTGTGAATGCTGATGGTAATCGCGTGGCGCGCGTCACCCCCGGTGGGGGCGGTGCGGACAGTTTCAGATCGCGAGCTGGCGCCTTCTCGCTAGGGTGGGAGGTCAGAGGCTGACCTGCGCAGGTCACCCCTCGCCACGGCCGCCGAACCGAGCACAGTCAGGAGCACGAGTGTGTCCATCATCGACGATCTGACCCAGCTCACCACCCCCCGGGTGCCCGACGACTGGACCGATGTGGACACCCGCACGGTGGACACCATCCGGGTTCTCGCCGCTGACGCCGTGCAGCGCGTCGGCAGCGGCCACCCGGGCACCGCCATGAGCCTCGCGCCGCTGGCACACGCGCTCTTCCAGCGGGTGCTACGACACGACCCCACCGATCCGGCCTGGACCGGGCGGGACCGGTTTGTGCTGTCCGCCGGGCACTCCAGCCTCACCCTGTACCTGCAGCTGTTCCTGTGCGGCTACGGGCTGGAGCTGGAGGATATCGAGCAGCTGCGCACCTGGGGCTCCAAGACCCCGGGCCACCCTGAGTACGGGCACACCGTCGGTGTGGAGATCACCACCGGGCCACTGGGCCAAGGCCTGGGCGCTGCGGTCGGGATGGCCATGGCGGCTCGCCGGGAGCGCGGCCTGTTCGATCCCGACACCCCGCTGGGCGAGAGCCCCTTCGACCACTACATTTACGTCATCGCCTCCGACGGTGACATCCAGGAGGGCGTGACCTCCGAGGCCTCCTCGTTGGCCGGCACCCAGGAACTCGGCAACCTGGTGGTGTTCTACGACGCCAACGAGATCTCCATCGAGGACGACACCGCGATCGCGCTGTCGGAGAACACCGCCGCACGCTATGAGGCCTACGGCTGGCACGTGCAGACCGTCAACGGCGGCGAGGACGTCGTCGGCATTCTGGACGCGATCAGGGAAGCCCAGGCCGAGACCGGCCGCCCGTCGCTGATCGTGCTGCGCACCGTGATCGCCTACCCGGCGCCGAACAAGATGAACACCGGTGCCGCGCACGGCTCCGCACTGGGCGAGGACGAGGTCGCCGCGGTGAAAGAAGCCCTGGGCTTCGACCCGCAGAGCTCTTTCGTCGTGGAGCCCGAGGTGCTCGAGCACGCCCGGCAGGCGGTGGCCCGCGGCCAGGCCGCGCACGCGCAGTGGCAGCGCTCCTTCGACTCCTGGCGGCAGACCAACGCGTCCGGGGCCGCGCTGTTCGATCGCCTCATCCGTCGGGAACTGCCCGCTGGCTGGGCAGAGAAGCTGCCCACCTGGGAACCGGACGCCAAAGGCGTGGCTACCCGCAAAGCGTCCGGGGAGGTGCTCTCCGCGATCGCGGAGGTGCTGCCGGAGCTGTGGGGTGGCTCTGCGGATCTCGGCGAGAGCAACAACACCTCGATCAAGGGGGCGGACTCGTTCGGACCCGAGAAGATCTCCACGAAGATGTGGACCGCGCAGCCCTACGGGCGCACGCTGCACTTCGGGGTGCGTGAGCATGCCATGGGCGCGATCCTCAACGGGATCGTGCTGCACGGTCCGACCCGGCCCTACGGTGGCACTTTTCTCATCTTCAGCGATTACATGCGTCCGGCGGTGCGGCTGGCGGCGCTGATGCAGGCGCCGACCATCTACATCTGGACGCACGACTCCATCGGGCTCGGCGAGGACGGTCCGACGCACCAGCCGGTCGAGCACCTGGCCGCGCTGCGGGCCATCCCAGGATTGGACGTGGTGCGGCCCGCGGATGCCAACGAGACCGCGGCAGCATGGAAGGCGGTGTTGGAAAAGGGCGAGCGGCCTACGGGGCTGGCCCTGACCCGGCAGAGCGTGCCCGTCCTGGAAGGCACCGACGCCGCAGGTGTCGCGCGCGGCGGTTACGTGCTCTCCGACACCGCACCCGATGCCGGCGGCGGGCTGCCCGACGTGCTACTGATCGCCACGGGCTCCGAAGTGCAGTTCGCCGTCGCCGCCCAGCAGACGCTGGCTGCCGAGGGAATCACAGCCCGGGTGGTATCGATGCCCTGCGTGGAGTGGTTCGACGCTCAGGGTCAGGCCTACTGCGACCAGGTACTCCCCCCGTCGGTGCGGGCTCGGGTGGCCGTCGAGGCCGGTATCGCGATGCCGTGGCACCGTTTCGTCGGCGATGACGGCGAGGTGGTCTCGCTGGAGCATTTCGGTGCCTCCGCCGACTGGAAGACCCTATACCGCGAGTTCGGCTTCACCGGTGAGGCGGTGGCGGACGCGGCTCGCCGTACGCTGGGCCGCATAACGGACTGAACCCTGGCAACCGGGAGATCTCTGATGGGCAGCACCGATACCTTACTGGCCCTGTCCGAGGCGGGTGTGTCCATCTGGTTGGACGACCTGTCCCGGCAGCGGGTCAACTCGGGCAACCTGGCCGACTTGATCCGGGAGCGGCACGTGGTCGGGGTGACCAGCAACCCGACCATCTTCGCCAGTGCGGTGACCCACGCCGACGACTACGCCGAGCAGGTGCGCGAGCTGGCCGCTCGCGGCGCCTCGGTCGATGAGGCCGTGCGTGAGATCACCGTGGCCGACGTGCAACTGGCCTGCGACGTATTCAGCGGGACGTGGGAGACCACCGGCGGGATGGACGGCCGGGTCTCGCTGGAGGTGAGCCCCCAGCTGGCACACGACACCGATGCCACCCTCGCCCAGGCGGCAGAGCTGTGGAAGGTGGTCGACCGGCCCAACCTCATGATCAAGATACCGGCGACGGCGGAAGGCCTGCCTGCCATCACCGGCGCGCTGGCCGACGGGATCAGCGTCAACGTCACTCTGGTCTTCTCGGTGCAGCGCTACCGCGAGGTGATGGACGCCTTCTTCGCCGGCATGGAGCGGGCCAGGGCCAACGGGCACGATCTGAGAACGATCGCGTCGGTCGCCTCGTTCTTCGTCTCCCGGGTGGATACCGAGGTGGACAAGCGGCTGGAGGCGATCGGCACCGAGCGAGCCCTGACGCTGCGCGGACAGGCCGCGGTGGCCAACGCCCGGCTGGCCTACGCGGCCTACCAGCAGGAGTTCACAACGCAGCGCTGGACTCGCCTGGAGGAGGCTGGTGCGCGGCCCCAGCGGCCGCTGTGGGCGTCTACCGGGGTGAAGAACCCGACCTATCCGGACACGAAGTACGTCACCGAACTGATCGCGCCGGGGGTGGTGAACACGATGCCGGAAAAGACCCTGCTCGCCCTCGCCGATCACGGTGAGGTGCCGGGTGACACGGTGTCGGGTACCGCCGAGCAGGCCCAGCGCATCTTCGATGAGCTGGCCGAGGTCGGGATCGATCTAGACGACGTGTTTGTCGTGCTCGAGCGCGAGGGCGTGGAGAAGTTCGCCGCATCCTGGGCCGAGCTCGGCGAGACGGTGGCCGCCCAGCTGGCCAAAGTTGCCCCGGGTTCGGAGGGCTGACCGCCGATGTCACAGCTCACCGTCGACATCTGCTCCCCCGGCCTGGCCGGCGAGGCAGGGCCGCTGGTCGACAAGCTCGTTGCGGAGCGGGTGGCCTCGGCACTGGCCCGTCAGGATCCGACGCTGTGGGGTCCACAGGCGCAGCCGGAAGCCGCCCGGCGGCTGGCCTGGGTGGCGCTGCCGGAGACCTCCCGGCCGCTGCTGGCGACTATCGAGGCGCTGCGGGCCGACCTGCACTCCGACGGCATCGACCGGGTCGTGCTGGCCGGGATGGGTGGCTCGTCGCTGGCCCCGGAGGTCATCTGCGGCACTGACAAGGTGCCGCTGACGGTGCTGGACACCACCGACCCCGGCCAGGTGGCCGACGCGCTGGCCGGGGACCTGGAGCGCACCGTGCTCGTGGTGTCCTCCAAGTCGGGCTCGACGGTGGAGACCGACAGCCACCGTCGAGTGTTCGCCGCCGCCTTCGCCGCGGCCGGGCTGGATCCAGCGGCGCACCTCGTGGTGGTGACCGACCCGGGGTCACCGCTGCAGCAGATCGCCGACGCCGAGGGCTACCGTGCGGTGATCACCGCCGACCCGGACGTGGGCGGGCGCTACTCGGCGCTGACCGCCTTCGGCCTGGTACCGGCCGGCCTGGCCGGGGCGGACATCGCGAACCTGTTGGATGACGCGGCGGAGGCGGCCCCGCTGCTGGCCGTCGACGACCCGGCGAACCCGGCGCTGCGGCTGGCCGCCGCACTGGCTGCCGGCCATGCCGCCGGTGCCGACAAGGTAGTGCTCGCTGACACCGGCTCGGGGATCGTTGGCTTCGGTGACTGGGCCGAGCAGCTCATCGCTGAGTCCACCGGCAAGGACGGCACGGGGCTGCTGCCGGTCGTGGTGGAGGGCCCCGCCGCGCCCGGCTTCGCGGACGCTGGGCCGGACGCCACCCCGGTCGCGATCGGACCTGGTGTCGAAATGGCTGCAGTGGCTGTCACCGGCACCCTGGGTGGGCAGTTGCTGCTCTGGGAACACGCCACTGCGGTGGTCGGCCGGCTGCTGGGAATCAACCCGTTCGACCAGCCCGACGTGGAGGCCGCGAAGGTCGCCGCACGGGCCCAGCTGGACAGCACCGCCGGGCCCAAACCCGCCTTCGTCGACGGTGACGTCGCAGTCCATCCCGTCGGGGACTGGTTGCCGGCCGGCGTGGCCACCCTGCGCGACGCCCTGAGAGCGCTGGTCGCCGCCACCCCACCCCGCGGTTACCTCGCGGTGCAAGCCTATGTGGACCGCATCGCCGACGCCTCCGTCGCCGTGCTGCGCACCGAGCTCGCCCGCCGCACCCACGTGCAGACCACCTTCGGCTGGGGCCCTCGCTTCCTGCACTCGACCGGTCAGTACCACAAGGGCGGCTATCAGAACGGGGCGTTTCTGCAGCTGACCGGTGAGGTCATCCAGGACATCCCGGTGCCCGGCACCGCATTCACCCTTGGCGACCTGCAGCGAGCCCAGGCATGGGGCGACGCCGAGGTGCTCGCCGCCCACGGCCGCCCGGTGCTCCGGCTGCACCTGATCGACCGAGCAGCCGGGCTGGTGCAGGTGGTGCGCGCACTGCCGGAACTCGGCTGATGACCACCGGGCACGGGGTCAACCCACTCCGGGATCCTCGGGACAAGCGGCTGCCCCGGATCGCCGGCCCATGCGGTGTCGTGGTCTTCGGTGTGACCGGGGACCTGTCCCGCAAGAAGCTGATGCCGGCGATCTACGACCTGGCCAACCGCGGGCTGCTGCCACCTGGCTTCGCCTTGGTCGGCTTCGCCCGCCGGGAGTGGGCTGACGAGAACTTCGCCGAGCTGGTCCACGACGCGGTCCGGGCGCATGCCCGCACCCCCTTCCGTGAGGAGGTCTGGGCCCGGCTGGCCGAGGGCATCCGGTTCGTGCCCGGCAGCTTTGACGACGACGACGCCTTCGATTACCTCGCGTCGGTGGTCAGAGAGCTCGATCAGGAACGGGGCACCGGCGGCAATCACGCCTTCTACCTGTCCATCCCGCCCGCGATGTTCCCGGTGGTGCTCAAGCAGCTCGCCCGCACCGAGCTGGCGACGCAGGACGGCGACCAGTGGCGCCGGGTGGTCATCGAGAAGCCGTTCGGGCACGACCTGCGCAGCGCCCGGGAACTCAACGAGATCGTCAACAACGTCTTCCCCGAGGAGTCGGTGTTCCGCATCGACCACTACCTCGGCAAGGAGACCGTCCAGAATATTCTCGCGCTGCGCTACGCCAACCAGCTCTACGAGCCGATCTGGAACAGCCACTACGTGGACCACGTGCAGATCACCATGGCCGAGGACATCGGGCTGGCCGGCCGCGCCGGCTACTACGACGGCATCGGAGCCGCCCGGGACGTGATCCAGAACCACCTGCTCCAGCTGCTCGCGCTGACCGGGATGGAGGAGCCGCTGTCCTTCTCCCCCGATTCGCTGCGCGGCGAGAAGATCAAAGTGCTCTCCGCCACCAAGCTCGTGGAGCCGTTGGATGAGACCACCGCGCGTGGCCAGTACACCGCTGGCTGGCAGGGCGGCACCAAGGTCGTCGGGGTGCTCGACGAAGCGGGCTTCCATCAGGACTCCACCACCGAGACCTTCGCCGCGATCATGCTGCACGTGGACAACCGGCGGTGGGCCGGGGTGCCGTTCTTCCTGCGCACCGGCAAGCGGCTGGGCCGGCGGGTCACCGAGATCGCGGTGATCTTCAAACGGGCTCCCCACCTCCCCTTCGAGGAGACCATGACCGAGGAGCTGGGGCAGAATGCCCTCGTGATCCGGGTGCAGCCGGACGAGGGTGTCACGATCCGGTTCGGCTCGAAGGTGCCCGGAACCGCGATGGAAGTCCGTGACGTCACGATGGACTTCCGCTACGGCACGGCGTTCACCGAGTCCTCCCCCGAGGCCTACGAGCGGTTGCTGCTGGATGTACTGCTCGGCGAGCCGTCGTTGTTCCCGGTCAACGCCGAGGTGGAGCTGTGTTGGGCGATCCTGGATCCGGTGCTGGAACACTGGGCGAAGCAGGACGCGCCCGAGACCTACCCCGCGGGTACCTGGGGGCCGCCGTCCGCGGACCGAATGATCGCCCGGACCGGACGCACCTGGAGACGGCCATGACCTCCCCCGTGAGTGGGAAACAGCGTGATCACGCTGTTTCCCACTCACGGGTGTGAGGCGCCGCCGCGATGAGTGTGGCGATCGCGTTGTTCACCCGAGATCTACGGGTGCACGACAACCCCGTGCTGCACGCCGCCTGCCACGCCGCCACCGAGGTGGTGCCGCTGTTCGTGCTGGACACGGCGATCGTCGCCGGCGGCTCGGTATCACCGAACCGGGCGGTGTTTCTGGCCGAGGCACTGGCCGATGTGGACGCCCACCTGCGCAGCAGGGGAGGGCATCTCGTGGTGCGCTCCGGCGCGGTTGTCGAGGAAGTCGAGCGCATCGTCGCGGACCTGGGTGCCAGCGAGGTTCATCTCGCCGCCGATGTCAGCGGCTACAGCGACCGTCGCGAACAGGCTCTGCGCCAACGCCTCGCCGGCCACGGCTGCCCGCTGCGGGTCCACGCCAACACAGTCACCGTGGTGGAGCCCGGGACGATCACCCCCGCTGGCGGACGTGCCCATTTCGCGGTCTTCACCCCCTACTACCGGCGTTGGGTCGCGGCGGACACTCGCGGCCTGCTCCCGGCGCCCGGCCGGATCACCGTGCCGCCCCTCGCTACCGAACCCCTGCCAGACGCCCGGAAAATCTGCTCCGGCCAGAGCTCGCCGCACCTGCCGCAGGGTGGCGAAACCGCCGGACGGCGCATCCTGCGCAGCTGGCTCGCGGGGCCGATCCATGACTACGCGCAGGCCCACGACGACCTTGCCGCCGACGGCACCTCCCGGCTGTCGCCCTACCTGCATTTCGGCTGCGTCTCACCCACCGAGACGTTGCGTGCCGTCGACCGCTCGACGCCGGGCGGCGAGGCTTTCATCCGGCAACTGGCGTGGCGCGACTTCCATCATCAAGTCCTCGCCGCGCGCCCCGACACCACGACGGTCGACTACCGCACCCGCCACGACCAGTGGCGCCGCGACGAGACGGCTGCCCGTGCCTGGCGGGATGGCCACACCGGCTATCCGATCATCGACGCCGGCATGCGGCAGCTCCACCAAGAGGGGTGGATGCACAATCGCGCCCGCCTCCTCACCGCCAGTTTCCTCACCAAGACCCTGTACCTGGACTGGCGCATCGGCGCCCGGCACTTCCTTAATTTGCTCGTCGACGCCGACGTCGCCAACAATCAGCTCAACTGGCAGTGGGTCGCCGGCACCGGCACTGACACCCGACCCAACCGGATCCTCAACCCCCTGCGGCAGGCCGAACGCTACGACCCATCCGGTGACTACGTCCGCCGCTACCTCCCCGAACTCCAGGACATCCCCGGCCGCGCAGTACACCAACCCTGGAAACTTGACCCACACCACCGGGCCCGCTTGCACTATCCCGACCCCATCATCGACCTTCGCGATGGGGCGGACTACTTCCGCACCGCCCGCGACAAAAACCGCTAACATGACGCCGGCCGTGCTCGGAGGCAAAAATGATTGTTGACCTGCCCTCGACAACGACGTCTGCGGTGAACCACGCGCTGATTGACATCCGGGAGCGCGGTGGTGCGGTAGCGCTGGGCCGAGTGCTCACCCTGGTGATCGTCACCGACGACTCAGCGCAGGTGGAGGAGTCGATCGAGGCCGCCAACGAGGCCAGCAGGGAGCATCCCTGCCGGGTGCTCGTGGTAGCCAGGGGACTGAAGCGGGCCGGGACCCGGCTGGACGCGCAGATCCGCGTCGGTGGTGACGCTGGCGCCTCCGAGGTGCTCGTGCTGCGCCTGTATGGCCCGCTGGCCGACCACGGAGACAGCGTGGTGATACCGCTGCTGCTGCCGGACTGCCCGGTGGTCGCATGGTGGCCGGGGACGGCCCCGGCGGTCCCCGCGCAGGACCCCATCGGGAAGCTGGCGCAGCGCCGGATCACCGACGCTGCCGCGGTCCGCCAGCCGATCAAGACACTGGAGAGCCGCCGCACCTCCTACGCCGACGGGGACACCGACCTGGCGTGGACCCGGATCACTCCGTGGCGCGCGCTGCTCGCCGCAGCCCTCGATCTACCGCCGTACGAGGATGTCGAGGTGGTCACCGTGACCGGCGCCGCAGATAACCCGTCCGCCGACCTGCTCGCCGGCTGGCTGCGGTCCCGCCTGCAGGTCCCGGTACGCCGTCGTATCAGCAATCCCAGCGGCGGGATCAGCTCGGCAGTGCTGGAGCGTCCTTGCGGCCCCGTGGAGTTGATCCGGCCCTACGGGAAAGTGGGCACCTTGCGCCAGCCGGGTCAGCCCGACCGCCGGGTGCCGTTGAAGCGCCGCCCGGTGCGCGAGTGCCTCGCCGAGGAGCTGCGCCGGCTGGATCCCGACGAGATCTACCAGGCCGCCTTGCAGGCGCTGACCGAGGTGGACAGTCGAGCCGGCACCACCCACCGTCGCACCGTCCCGGCGAAGGAATCGGGTGAGACCCGGGGCGACCAGTGAGCCGCCCCGATGTGGTAGTGCACGCCACCGCGGAGGCGCTCACTTCCGCGGCGGCGGCCCGGCTGGTCACCCGGATCGTGGACATCCAGACCGCGTCGGGGTCGGCATCAGTGGTGCTGACCGGTGGGCACACGGGTATCGCGGTGCTCCGTCAGCTGGCGAGCACCCAGGCTGCCGCGGCGGTGGACTGGCGCCGGCTGGATGTCTACTGGGGCGACGAGCGCTTCCTGCCCAGTGGTCACCCGGACCGCAACGAAACCCAGGCGCGTGAGGCGCTACTCGACCACGTCGGGGTGGATCCCGACCGGGTCTACCCGATGGGTGCTTCCGACGGCCCCTGGGGGGACGACCCGGACGCCGCCGCCCAGGCTTATGAAGACCTGCTACTGCACCAACGGCGTCCGGAGGATCGTGGCCCGGCGCCGTCATTCGACATCTGCTGTCTCGGCGTCGGCGAAGAAGGCCACGTCGCCTCGGTGTTCCCCGGCTCCCCCGCTGTCTACGAAACCGAGCGTGCGGCGGTCAGCGTGCGGGGCAGTCCGAAACCGCCGCCTACCCGGATCACCCTGACCCTGCCGGCCATCCGGTGTGCCGCCGAGGTGTGGTTGATCGTCTCGGGGTCAGCGAAGGCTGCGGCAGTGACCATGGCGCTGGGCGGCGCGGGAGAGGTCCAGTTGCCCGCTGCGGGCGCGACAGGCCGCCGCCGCACGCTGTGGCTGCTGGACCGGCCCGCTGCCGCGAAGCTCCCCACGGACCTGCTCCCCCGCTGACCGGGGCACACTGTCAACGCAGCCCGCGCCGCAGCGCAGCGAAGGCCAGGTCGACCAGCTCGGGCAGGTCCTCGGCACCGTCGCCGTCCACCCAGGTAATCAGGGCGGTGGTGAGGGTGGCCAGGGCCGCGGCGGCCATGACCCGCACCTCCAAGCCTGGCGGCTCAGTGGGTGGGTGGCGGGCGGTCAGCGCGTCAACGAACAGGCGCTCGGTGGCGTGCAGGTTCTCCCAGAGCCGGGCCCGTAGCGCTGGGGTGGTCAGGATCAGCCGGGTTCGAGTGAGCAGCGCGTCTCGCCCCTCGGGAAGGATGGCGGCAAACCCTTCACGTAGTGCTTGGTGGATGGCGGTCAACGGGTCCTCGGCCGACGGTCGCCCAGCGATCAACTCGGCGATCATCGGGTCGTAGTCGTCGGTGTCGACCACGGACTCCTTGGTGGGGAAGTGCCGGAAGAAGGTCATGTGCGAGACCCCGGCGACCGCAGCGATCTCCTCCACCGTAGTCGCGTCATAGCCCTGAGCCAGGAAAAGCCGCAGCGCGTGGGCCTGAATCAGCTGACGGGTCTGTGCCTTCTTGCGGGCGCGCAGCCCCGGCCCAGAAGCCGCTGCCGCCGCGTCGCGGGGTGCGCTCACCGCGCGGTGGCCTCGTGGTTCCCACCCGCTGGCCGCGACGGCTCTGGAGGCGGGGTCGTGGCCGGGCGGGGATCCAGTGCACCGGTGAGCCACCGCTGCAACCCCTCGCTGGTGTTGCCCCGCCAGGCCAGGTGTGCATCGGGACGCACCAGCAACACCGTGCGAGGTCGCTGCCGGTCTGGGGTCAGCGGGATCACCCAATCGCCGCCAAGCCACCCGCGGGCGACCTGCAGGCAGCCCTGCGCGGTCGGGGACGGCACAGCGAGCAGTGCCCAGCGCGGACCCAGCTCGGCGTGCAGCTGGGTGCGGGCGCCGTCCTGGCGTCGGCATATCAGGTCGGGTACCCGATCACCTGGCTGCCATGACGAGGACCATCGCCGCGGCGAGGCGAGCGGGCCACCGCGGTAGCTCAGGGTGAGTTGGGAAGCCTGTTCCCAGATCCGGCGCTGCACCCAGGGCCGGTTCAGCAACGGCACGAACACCCGGTCGCGCACCAGCCGGGCCACCGCAGTGTCACCGAGGGCCAGGCGGGTCATCGAGCTGGTCGAGGCGAGCACCTCGGCGGCGACCGGGCGGCGTTCGGCCTCGTAACTGTCCAGCAGCGCGGTGCCGGCGCGGTCCTCGGTGACCAGGGCAAGTTTCCAGGCGAGGTTCTCCGCGTCCCCGATCCCGGTGTTGAGCCCCTGCCCGCCGAAGGGGCTGTGGATGTGTGCCGCGTCGCCGGCCAGCAATACCCGGCCCTGCCGGTAGGTGTCGGCGAGCCGGCGGTGGAACCGGAAGGACGAGGTCCACTGCGCGCCGCGCACAACGCCGGCCGGGAAGCCAGCGTGGGCCGTCAGCAACCCGGTGAGTGCGTCCAGCACGGCGTCGCCCGCCCAGTCCTGCGCTGGGCCGCCCGCGGTAGTCGGCGGCGCAGGGGCCATCAGCCGCCACAGGTCCGCTCCCGGCAGCGGGAACGCGCCAAGCATGTCTTGACCGCGCAGCCACACCGCCACTGTGTCCCGGGGCAACGGCAACTCGGCTTTCACGTCGGCGAGCAGGAACCGCTCTACCAGCGCCACCCCGGGGAAACCGATGCAGGCGGCTTTGCGGACCGCACTGTGCGCCCCGTCGCAGCCCACCACCCAGCCGGTCCGCAGGGTTGCACCATCGGCCAACCGCACCGTGACGCCGCCAGGGTCCTCGTCGACGTCGACCACCTCGCGTCCCCACTGCACGCTTGCCTCGCCGCTCAGCTTCGCCAGACGGCACCGCAGCTCGGCCTCGATCTCAGCCTGCGAGACCAGCAGCCCCGGCCGTTGCACCAGCCGGGTCGGGCGACCCATCGGCAGCCGGCCCACCTCGCGGCCGTTGATGCTGACCACGACCTGGCCGACTGGCAGGCTGCGCGCCGGTAGGTCTCCCAGCGCACCGAGCCGCGCAAGCACCTCCACCCCTCGCGGCATCAGCCCCAACGCCCGCGAGGTGACCGCCGGGCCGACAGCCCGATCTACCACCCGCACCTCGACCCCAGCGGCACGCAGGCCGCACGCCACCGCCAGCCCGGTCGGACCAGCCCCCACTACCAGCACAGACGTCGACGACATCAGGCCCACCCTTTACGTTAGCTACTAACAGAATTTAGCAACTAACACATCAGAAAGCCAGGCGGACCTTCACTTTCGAGCAGAGAGGGACCTATGGCCCCAGAGGGCCAGCCACATCACAGCGACGCGCCAATGGCAGAGCGCACCCGTCGGGGTTGGCCTCCGTTAAAGGCACCCAGCACCCGGGTTGGCGGTACTTGAAGGGCGACCAACGGTCAGGTGCCGCGGACTTCCTTCAGTCTGGCCAGTGCCTCGGCGAGGATGGCCTCGCCGTCGGCGTCGGAGCGGCGCTCCTTCACGTAGGCCAGGTGGGTCTTGTACGGCTCGTTGCGCGGCGCATCCGGTGGGCGCTGCTCGTTGCGGCCAGCCGGAAAGCCACACCGCGGGCAGTCCCACACCTCAGGTTCCTCGGCCTCGACCGCGAACGAAGGCCGAGACTCGTGCCCGTTCGCGCACCAGTAGGAAACCCGACGACGGGGGGCAGTCTCTCCCCGCTCGGACTCGCCCATAGGACCTGCTCCGACCCGCGTGCCGCGGATCGCGTTGCCACTCGCCATCGATCGCCCTTACCTAGCGGAACCGCCCGGGCACCCCGGGTCTGCTCAGCCGATCTTGATCAGAAGTCCGATCCCCACGATGGAGATCACCCACACCGCACTGACGAACAGTGTCAGCCGGTCCAAATTCTTCTCCACGACGCTGGATCCGGACAGGCTCGACTGGACGCCACCGCCGAAAAGACTGGACAGCCCACCACCACGGCTCCGGTGCAGCAAGATCAGCAGGATCAGCGTGACGCTGGTGACCAAGAGCACGATCTGCAGGAAGAACTTCATCACACCCTCGTGGGACAACGGCTGATTCGCAAGATTACTCCCTCCAGCGGCAGGTGCGAGCCCGGCCTCCTGAGCACTGCGTGCGGGGTCACGGCAGGGGGCCGCCTGCGGCCAGCGCACAGAGCTTCGCGAACTCGTCGGCGTCCAGGCTGGCGCCCCCCACCAGGGCACCATCGATGTCGGGCTCGACGACCAGATCGGCGATATTGCTCGATTTGACCGATCCGCCGTAGAGCACCCGGACATCGTCGGCGACCGGCGCCCCGTACTTGTCCGCCAGCGCCGCCCGCAGCGCGCCGCAGACCTCCTGCGCGTCGGCCGGGGTGGCGACCCGACCGGTGCCGATCGCCCAGATGGGCTCATAGGCCACGACGATGGTGCGGACCTGCTCCGCGGGCAAGCCCCTGAGCGCAGCCCGCAGTTGCTCGGTGCTATGTGCCAGGTGCCCACCGGCCTCCCGGACCTCGAGACCCTCGCCCACACACAGGATCGGGATCAGCCCATTGCGCAGCGCAGCCCGCACCTTGCTGGCCACGATCCCGTCGTCCTCACCGTGGTGTTCGCGCCGCTCGGAGTGTCCGACGACGACGTAGCTGCAGGCCAGCTTGGCCAGCATCGGTCCGGACACGTCGCCGGTGTAGGCGCCGGCATCCTTCGGGGACAGGTCCTGCGCGCCGTAACCCACCAGCAGCTTGTCCCCCTCGATGAGGGCCTGCACGCTGCGCAGCGCGGTGAACGGCACCAGCACCGCCACCTCGACCTTGGCGAAGTACTTCTCCGGCAGGGCGAAGGCGAGCTTCTGCACCAGGGCGATGGCCTCGAGGTGGTTGAGGTTCATCTTCCAGTTACCGGCGATCAGTGGTTGCCTGGGCACTCCTACCCCTCCAGTACCGCGACGCCGGGCAGGGCCTTGCCCTCGAGGAACTCCAGAGACGCGCCGCCGCCGGTGGAGATGTGCGAGAACCCGTCTT
Source organism: Pseudonocardiaceae bacterium (assembly GCA_035463315.1). Classification (GTDB taxonomy): domain Bacteria; phylum Actinomycetota; class Actinomycetes; order Mycobacteriales; family Pseudonocardiaceae. The sequence goes on along the minus strand of DATHTJ010000082.1, from coordinate 11,330 downwards.
CAGGCAGGCCCAGCAGCCGCACCGCGGCCGCCGAGTCACCACCACCGACGACGCTGAACGCTTCCGACTCCGCGATAGTCTGGGCGACCCCGCGGGTGCCCGCAGCGAACGGGGCGAGTTCGAACACGCCCATCGGGCCGTTCCAGAACACCGTGGCCGCACCGGCCAGCGCTGCGGCGAAGTCGCGAACCGTCTCCGGGCCGATGTCCAGGCCCATCCACCCATCCGGGATGTCCCCGGCGGGCACCGTGCGGGTCTGCGCGTCCGCCGCGAACTTGTCGGCGACGACCACGTCGCGGGGCAGCCGGATCGTGTCGCCGGAGGTCTCCAGCAGCCGGGCGCACACGTCCACCATGTCCTGTTCCAGCAGCGACTTGCCGACCGGGTGGCCAAGGGCAGCCAGGAAGGTGAAGCACATCCCGCCCCCGACGAGCAAGGTGTCCACCTTCGGCAGCAACGCCTCGATCACGGCGAGCTTGTCGGACACCTTCGACCCGCCCAGCACCACGGCGTAGGGACGGTCCGGCGATTCGGTGAGCCGCCGCAGGGTGGTCAGCTCCCCGAGCACCAACGTGCCGGCGTAGGCGGGCAGCCGCTCGGCGACGTCGACGACCGAGGCCTGCACGCGATGCACCACGCCGAACCCGTCGGAGACGAACGCGCCGTCGCGACCTACCAGTGCGGCGAGCTCGTCGGCCAGCGCGCCCCGCTCGGCGGCGTCCTTGGACGTCTCCCGCGGGTCGAAGCGGACGTTCTCCAGCAGCGCGACCGTACCGTCGGCCAGGCCGGCCACCGCCGCGCGAGCCGAGTCGCCGACGACGTCGGCCGCCGCCGCCACGGGGGTACCCAGCAACTCGCTGAGCCGGGTGGCGACGGGGGCGAGCGAGTACGCCGGGTCGGGTGCCCCTTGAGGGCGGCCGAGGTGGGCTGTCACCACCACCCGGGCCCCAGCACCGGTCAGCGCCTGCAGGGTTGGCAGTGAGGCCCGGATCCGCCCGTCATCGGTGATCCGGCCGCTGTCGAGCGGCACGTTGAGGTCGGTGCGAACCAGCACCGCCCGGCCCGACACACCCGCACCGAGCAGGTCGTCGAGTGTCCTCACAGCTGCGAGCCGACGATGACGATCAGGTCAGCCAGCCTGTTGGAGTAACCCCATTCGTTGTCGTACCAGCCGACGATCTTGACCTGGTTGCCGATCACCTTGGTCAGCGGTGAATCGAAGATGCACGACGCCGGGTCGGTGATGATGTCCGAGGACACGATCGGCTCGTCGCTGTAGCGCAGGATGCCCTTGAGCGGGCCGTCCGCGGCGGTGCGGAATGCCTCGTTGACCTCTTCGAGACTGGTCTGGCGGGAGACCGAAGCGGACAGATCAGTGATCGACCCAGTGGGGACGGGCACCCGCAGCGCGTAGCCGTCCAGCCTTCCGTTGAGCTCGGGCAGCACCAGCCCGATGGCCTTGGCGGCCCCGGTGGAGGTCGGCACGACGTTGATCGCGGCAGCCCGGGCCCGGCGCAAGTCCTTATGCGGAGCGTCCTGCAGGTTCTGGTCCTGGGTGTAGGCGTGGATGGTGGTCATCAAGCCCTGCTCGATGCCCAGGGCGTCGTTGAGCACCTTGGCCATCGGGCCCAGGCAGTTGGTGGTGCAGGAGGCGCAGGAGATCACCGTCTGCGAGCCGTCCAGCCTGGAGTCGTTGACCCCGAGCACCACGGTGAGGTCCTCGCCCTTGGCTGGCGCGGAGATGACCACCTTCTTGGCGCCGCCCTCGTCGACGTGCTTACGGGCGTCCTGCGCCGTGGTGAAGAAGCCGGTGGACTCCAGCACCACATCGACGCCCAGGGCACCCCAGGGCAGCGCACCCGGGTCCCGCTCGGCCAGCGCCTTGAGGGTCTTGCCGCCCACCGCAATGCCGTCATTGGTGAGGTGCACGTCCTCGTGCAGCCTGCCCAGCACACTGTCGTACTTCAGCAGGTGCGCCATGGTCGCGACGTCGCCGAGATCGTTGAACGCCACCACCTCAATGTCATGGCCGCCGGACTGCACGGCGCGCCAGAAGTTCCGCCCGATGCGGCCGAATCCGTTGATCCCTACCCGAACAGTCACGTCACCTTCTCCTTTGAAACACAAGTTCCTCTGCGCACAGACCGGCGCCACGGCCGGCAAGGCTTTGGCGCCACCCTATCGGCCGGAGGCCACCGGGCAGGCCCCCCGGGAGGGGGAGCTGCGGGGGTGGTTCGTGACCGGTTGACGCCCCCATGAGGGCGCGCCAGCGGGCACCCGGAAAATCACGCCTCCAGCATGTCGGAGGTGACCGCGGACTCAGTGTCCGGCACCCCGAGTTCCTCGGCCCGCCGGTCAGCCATCGCGAGCAACCGGCGGATCCGGCCCGCCACCGCGTCCTTGGTCATCGGCGGGTCAGCGAGCTGGCCCAACTCCTCCAGCGAGGCCTGCCGGTGCTCCAGCCGCAGCCTGCCCGCAATGAGCAGGTGCCCTGGGATGTCGTCGCCGAGCAACTCCATGGCCCGGCAGACCCGCGCCGCCGAGGCCACCGCCGCGCGGGCGGATCGGCGCAGGTTGGCGTCATCGAAGTTGGCCAGCCGGTTGGCGGTGGCGCGGACCTCGCGGCGCACCCGGCGTTCTTCCCAGGCCAGCACCGTGTCGTGGGCACCGAGCCGGGTGAGCAGCGCCCCGATGGCGTCCCCGTCGCGGACCACCACCCGATCGGCGCCCCGGACCTCGCGCGCCTTGGCTTGGATGCCCAGCCGACGAGCCGCCCCGACCAGGGCTAGCGCCGCCTCCGGCCCAGGGCAGGTCACCTCCAGGGCAGCCGAGCGACCGGGCTCGGTGAGCGACCCGTGTGCCAGGAACGCACCGCGCCACGATGCCTCAGCATCGCAGAGACCACCGGAGACGACCTGCGGGGGCAACCCCCGCACCGGGCGGCCGCGCAGGTCCAGTAACCCGGTCTGACGGGCCAGCCCTTCCCCATCGCGGACCACCCGCACCACGTAGCAGGTGCCTTTGCGCAGCCCACCGGCCGTGATCAGGTGCACATCGGAGTTGTGCCCGTAGAGCTCGTGCACCTCCCGACGCAGCCGGCGGGCGGTGGAGCCGGTGTCCAGCTCGGCCTCCACCACGACGCGCCCGGCAATGATGTGCAGCCCACCGGCGAAACGCAGCAGTGCGGCGACCTCGGCCCGTCGGCAGCACGTCTTGGTCACCCGTAGCCGGCTCAGCTCGTCCTTGACGGCGGAGGTCATGGCCACCGGCGCTTCTCCTCCCGTTTCAGGTGCGACCCTGGCAAGCAGGTCTCAGTTGTCGATGCTTCGACCCTGGCAAGCAGGTCTCAGTATCCGACGCAGCGCCGCGGCCAGTGCTACCGGATCGTGGCGATCGGCGGATCCGTCGTCGGCGACCCGGTCAAGGTACGCGTGCCCGCCGAGCTGCTCAGCGCAGCGGTGCAACCGAGCGGGCACCGCGACAGCATCGACATCGGCGAGGACGGCGTGCACGGTGAACCCGGGCGGGGCGTGACCAGCCAGCACGGTCAAGTGCTGCTCGGGCGAGAAGCCGGCGGTCTCGCCCGGCTGCGGCGCCAGGTTGAGCACCACTATCCGGCGGGCCGCGGTAGTGGCCAGCGCGTCGGCCAGAGCGGGAACCAGCAGGTGCGGGAGCACACTGGTGAACCACGAGCCCGGCCCGAGCACCACGACGTCGGCGCCGACGACCGCGTGGACCGCCTCGGCGCAGGCCTGCGGCCGCTCCGGGCGCAGCCACACCCGGTGCACCCGGCCCGGCGTGGTGGCCACCGCCACCTGGCCACGAATCCGCCGCAGGGTGTCGGGCTCCCCGTCCAGACCGGCCACGTCGGCTTCGATGTCCAGCGGCTCGGCGGCCATCGGCAGTACCCGGCCGGTCACCCCGAGCAGCTGGCATGCCTCGTCCAACGCCGCCACCGGGTCGCCGAGTACCTCCAGCAGCCCAGCCAGCACAAGGTTGCCCACAGCGTGCCCGGCCAGCGCCCCGGTGCCGCCGAAGCGATGCTGGAACACCTGCCGCCAGCGGGCCCCACCGCCGTCGTCGGCCGCCAGCGCGGTCAGCGCCATCCGCAGGTCACCCGGCGGGAGCAGGCCCAGCTCCCGGCGCAACCGCCCGGACGAGCCGCCGTCATCGGCCACCGTGACCACCGCGGTGACATCCGCGGTGATGGCGCGCAACGCCAGCAGCGTGGCATACAGCCCGTGGCCGCCACCCAGCGCGACGGCCTTGAGACCCGGGTATCTCACTCCCGACCCACGTCCCGGTGCACCACCTTGACGGTGATTCCGGCCTCCTCGCCGAGTCGGGCGGCCAGCGCCTCGGACACAACCACGCTGCGGTGTTTACCACCGGTGCAGCCCACCGCGAGGGTGAGGTAGCGCTTACCCTCCCGCCGGTACCCACCGCTGATCAGCCGTAGCAGCTCGAGGTAGCGCTCCAGGAACTCCTCGGCACCCTCCTGGGACAGCACGTAGTTGCGGACGTCAGCGTCCAGCCCGGTGAAGTCCCGCAGTTCCGGGATCCAGAACGGGTTGGGCAGGAACCGCATGTCGATCACGAGGTCGGAGTCCATCGGCAGGCCGTACTTGTAGCCGAAGGACACCACGGTGATCCGGGTGCGGCTGCTGGCTTCCCCCCCGAAGGCGTGCTCGATCTTGGCCCGGAGCTGGTGCACGGACAGCCCGGTGGTGTCCAGCACCAGGTCGGCCTCCTCGCGCAGCGGGGCGAGCAGGGCACGCTCCGCGGCGATCCCATCAGCCAGCCGCCCATCACCCTGCAGCGGGTGACCGCGCCGGACCTGCTCGAAACGACGGATGAGTACCGCGTCGGTGGCTTCCAGGAACAGCACCTTGGGCCGGTAACCGTGAGCGTCCAGGTCTTTGATCACCGCGGCGAGGTCGTCGGTGAAAGCCCGGCTGCGCACGTCCATGACGACCGCGACCCGGGTCACCACACCCTGCGAGCGCGCGCCGAGCTCGACCATGGTGGCGATCAGCTCGGGCGGCAGGTTGTCCACCACGAACCAGCCCAGATCCTCGAGCACCTTGGCTGCTGTGCTGCGACCGGCCCCGGACAGCCCGGAGACCACGGCGACCTCGATACCGCCCGCAGGCGCGCTCACGGCGCCGCTCCGTCGTCCACGTCACCGTTGCTGGCGCTGCCCAGTTCACCGGTGCTACCCAGGGCGGCAAGCACCGCCCGGGCAGTGCTCGGGCCGACCCCGGGTACCTCGGTGAGCTCGTCCACGCTGGCCTGCCGGATGCGGCGGACCGAGCCGAAGTGCTTGAGCAGCGCGGTGCGCCGGGTCTGCCCCAGCCCGGCGACACCGTCCAACGAGGAGCTGGTCATCCGCGCCGACCGCTTCTGCCGGTGGTAGCTGATCGCGAACCGGTGCGCCTCATCCCGGATCCGCTGCAGCAGGTAGAGGCCCTCGCTGGTGCGGGGCAGGATGACCGGGTCGGCCTCGCCGGGCAGCCAGACTTCCTCCAGGCGCTTGGCCAGTCCAGCGATCGCCACGTCGGTCACGCCGAGCTCGAACAGCGCCTCGGCCGCCGCGGCCACCTGCGCCGGGCCGCCGTCGACAACGAGCAGGTTCGGTGGGTAGGCGAACTTGCGGGGACGCCCGGTGTCGGGGTCCAGGCCGGGCTTGCTGGTGGGCTGCTCGCTCTCCTGCAGGTAGCGGGCGAAGCGCCGGCGGACCACCTCGGCGATGCTCGCCACGTCGTCGGAGCGCCCCTCGCCGGCGGCGGCGCGGATCGCGAAGCGCCGGTAGTCCGACTTGCGCGGCAGCCCGTCCTCGAAGACCACCAGCGAGGCCACCACGTCGTTGCCCTGCACGTGGCTGACGTCGATGCACTCGATGCGCAGCGGGGCAGCATCCAGCTCCAGGTACTCGTGGATCTCCTGCAGCGCCGCGGCGCGGGCGGTCAGGTCACCCGCGCGACGCAGCTTGTGCTGCGCGAAAGCCTCCGCGGCGTTACGGGCCACGGTGTCGGCCAGCGCCCGCTTGTCCCCCCGCTGTGGCACCCGGAGCTGGACGCGGGCACCGCGCAGTCCGGACAGCCATTCGGTCAGCGTGTCAGCGTCCTCGGGGAGCTGGGGGACCAACACCTCCCGGGGCACCGGCTGGATGGCGTCATCGGCGGACCCGGCCAGCGCGGCCTGCTCGCCGTAGAACTGGGTCAGGAACTGACCGACCAGGTCGACCTGCTCGACCCGCTCGATCACCCAGCCGCGCTGACCGCGGACCCGCCCGCCGCGGACGTGGAACACCTGCACCGCTGCCTCGAGCTCATCACAGGCAAACGCGATCACGTCCGCGTCGGTACCGTCCCCGAGCACCACCGCCTGCTTCTCCATCGCCCGGCGCAGCGCCCCCAGGTGGTCGCGCAGCCGCGCGGCACGCTCGAACTCCAGCTCGGCGGCGGCGGCCTCCATCTCGCGCTCCAGCCGCCGGATCATCTTGTCGGTCCGGCCGGACAGGAAGTCACAGAAGTCCTCGACGATGGCGCGGTGTTCCGCGGCGCTGACATCGCCCACGCACGGCGCCGAGCATTTGTCGATGTAGCCCAGCAGGCAGGGCCGGCCGATCTGACCGTGCCGCTTGAACACCCCGTTGGAGCACACTCGGGCCGGGAACACCCTGGTGAGCAGGTCGAGCGTCTCCCGGATCGCCCAGGCATGCGCGTACGGTCCGAAATACCGGACCCCGCGCCGGCGCGGCCCCCGGTAGACGTGCAACCGTGGGTACTCCTCGTTCAGCGTCACGGCCAGCACCGGGTAGGACTTGTCGTCGCGGTACCGGACGTTGAACCGCGGGTCGAACTCCTTGATCCAGTTGTATTCCAGCTGCAGGGCCTCGACCTCGGTGCTGACCACCGTCCACTCCACCGAGGCCGCCGTGGTGACCATCTGCCGGGTCCGCGGGTGCAGCCCGGACAGGTCGGCGAAGTAGGAGTTCAGCCGGCTGCGCAGGCTCTTCGCCTTGCCGACGTAGATCACCCGGCGGTGCTCGTCGCGGAAGCGGTACACCCCCGGCTCGTCAGGGATCGTCCCCGGTGCCGGACGATAGGTGCACGGATCAGCCATCGAGTGGCAGCGTATGCGGCTGCGCCGCCCGTGAGTGGCGTTGCGAGCTATAACACTGTTTGCCACCCACGGCCTCGATCCGGTGCAGGAGCGAGCGGAGTTGCCAGGTCCACAGGGGGGACAGCCAGCTCGCGCTGCCCAGGCTGACGGCGTCCGCGTCGGCCCAGAAGTACTCCCGGCAGCCATCGAAGGTGCGGATCCCGCCGGTCGCGATCACCGGCAGGGTGACCCCCGCGTCACGCAGCTCGGCGACCACTCGCAGCCCGCTCGGCTTGACCGCCCGGCCGGACAGCCCGCCGTAGCGGTTGGCCAGCCACGGCTGTCCGGTTCGCGGGTCGAGCCGCGGCGCGCGCACAGTGTTGATCGCGGTGAGCGCCGAGACCCCAGCGGCGGCAGCCCGTCGGGCGTGCCCGACGTAGTCGCGGTCCGAGGACAGCTTGAGGATCACCGGGTGGCGGCTGCGGGGCACCGCGTCGGCGAGGGTGACGAACTCCTCGGCGGCGAACCCGCCCACCGAGATGATGGTGTTCTGATCGCGGGTACGCGGGTAGTAGTCACGCAAGTACGCCTCGATCCCGACGTTGCACCAGCCGAAGGCGTTGATCCAGCCGGCGTCGGCGCGGAGCAGCACCGTGGCGTAGCGACGCAGCAGGCCGGGCAGTGCCTGCAGTGGCCAATCGGTGCGGTTGGTGAAATGCCCGTCGCGGGGCGCCACCGTCAGGGTGCGGGTGGTGACCGCACCGAACCTTTCCAGCGGCACGAACCGGGAAATCGGGCTCACCCCGTAAGGCACCAGTCCGGAGCCCGGCACGCCGTAGCCGAGCAGGTTGGACGAGGTGACCAGCCGGTTACGCAGCCGGATACCCCCCAGCCAGATCTCGCTCACGATCCTCCTCGCGTTCGCAGGAGCTGGCGTCAGAATAAGTCGCGAGCAACCCGTGATCCTCAGCGTGCTGGGGTTGAACCGCCCCGGGTTCGGTGGGGACTTCAACGACCTCGCCGAACAGGGCTGTACCGAACTCAGTTCGCCGGGCGTGGTGGCAGTAGATGACGCCGAGGTGGTCGGGTACATCTGTGATGGCCGCGCTGAACGTGGTGACGTCCTCGGTGACCACGACGCGTCCCTCGGCCACGGCCGCCTCGAGGAAGCGACGATCATCGAGACCGCGAAGCCCCGAGCCAGCGCCGAACACTGCGACCGTATCGATGCCGTCGGCGGTGAGTTCGCCCGCCAGCCACGGTGGGTAGTGCTCGTCCAGCAGCAACCGCAGCTCGAACAGGTCAGACCGCATCGAGTTCACGGCGCCGCTCCCACGCCGCGAGAGCGTCGTCCTGGACAGCGTGGTGCCGACTGATCTTCGAGTCGATCTCGGCTCGGAACTCGGCCCAGTACGCCAACGCGGTCTCCACATCGACCGGCGTCAGCCCGACGGCATCGGCCACCGCAGCCGGAGTGCGGTCCTCGGCTGCGTGCTCGAGCCACGCCTCGGCCACGGTCCACACCTGCGGCCAGCCGCGAGAGCGGCGCGACGCTCACCCTCGACGGTCATCACGAACACGATGCCGGGATGGACCTGCATGCGCAGCCACTCCCGAACCGCCCTGACCACGACAGTCGACTTCGGCGAACCGGTGCCACGCGCGTACCGGGACAAGCTCTAGCGCCGACGGCACCGCGCGGTTGTGGCATGTCCACGGCCCCCTCAACCCCAGCCTACTGGTCACTTTCCCCGCCAGATCGGCAACGTCCGCGCAGTGACTTTCAGCCCCGACGGGAACACTCTGCTGGCCACCGCCAGCGCCGACGAGACTGCGCTGCTATGGGAAATCAACGACGACAGTGTCGCCGCTCGATCCTGGCTCGTCACCCCTGCCATCACCGAAGGTGAGTGGGCTCGATACCTGCCCGGTGTATCTTATCGACCCCATGCCTGCACGATGCCCCATTGGCAGACCGATAACGGCGCCCTCTGCGGCCCGCCGACGGACGGTGGCGCCACCGGCACGGCTCTCCTGGGCACGTCCGGGACTACCTGCTGTCCGGTTCAGCTTTCTACCCGGCTAATTCACGACAAGGGGCTGAGCTTCTCGGCGTTGACGCACCTGCGGTGTGGTCGCCTTGTCACGAAGTGTTGTCGGTTCACAACCCCACTGGGTGGCTCACTGCCGGAGTGGGTTGTGCAGTGGTCTGCGGTAGGGGTCGAGAATGGCGGGCGGCCGGAACTCGATGAGGTTTCCGCGCAGCGTGATGTCCCATCCGGTGGCGTGTATCCATCGGTGGTGGGTGGCGCAGAGCATAATGCAATTTTTCAATTCGATGCGGCCACCGTGATTCCACTCCAGCACGTGATGCGCGTGGCATAGCGCGGGGGCGCGGTCGCAGCCCGGAAACGTGCAACCGCGGTCGCGGGCGACCAATGCTCGGCGGATGCCCAGGGGCACCGTGCGCATCGCGCGGCCGACGTCGAGCGGCTCGCTGTCACCGCCCATCACCACGGGGATGATCTTGCAGTCGCACGCCGCCAACCGGGTCTGAGCCGCCGACAGGTGTTGGCCGTAGTCCAGAGTGGCCCCGGACAGCTGCTTGATCAGAGTGTCATAGTCCACGGTGACGGTGACATGAGGCGGTTCCCCACCCGCGGTGGATGTCTGGTCATTGCCGCGGGCCAGATCGCACAGCTCGACCAGCGCGTCGGCGTTGCGCTGGGCGGAGGTACGCGGGTCGGGGATGTCCTCGGTCAGCGGGCGGGGCGCGGCGAGCTGCTCGATCAGACCGCGAAACGCGGTGCCATGCAGAGCGTCGAGCCACCCGTCGAGGCTGATCCCGCCGTCGCGGCGGTCGCGGATGTGCAGCTCACCGGCGGCGGGGCAAGGGTCGTCGGGCTCGTCGCGGGGCGCGGGGCCGTCGGGGTCGAGCTGGTCGAGGACCCGCCGCGCAATCACCCTCAGCCGCGCTGGGTCGAAGTCGCGGGCGTACTCGGCCAGCGTCGCCTCAGCCCAGTTCCGATCCTCCTGGCTGACCGTGGACGGCAGCGCCGCCATGGTCTCAGTGATCACGCGCAGCTGCCCGGTGCCGAGCGCACCGGATGCCAGTGCTGCGGCGGTGGCCGGCAACCGCGGTGGGAGCGGCTCACCGGTCAGGGTGCGCCGGGTGGCCAGCTGCTCAGCGTCACGGACCCGGGCGCGGGCCTGGCCGGCACTGAGGTCCAGCATTGCCGACAGCAGCCGCGAGGTAGTTCCGAAACCCTGCTCGCCAGCCACTTTTGCGGCGTCGAGTCCGGCGAGCAGTTCCAGCATGGCGGCGTGGGTCTTGCGGGTCAGAACCTCGATTCCGCACACCGCCGCGAGCAATTCCTGCCCGCGCAGCGATGGGACCGATTCGCGGAGTGCGTCGACGCAGGCCACTGCGGCCTGCAAATCGTCGCAACCACCCGGTCTCATACCTCGATCCTGTCGAAGCACCCTGACAATCACGCCGCCTCGGAAAGCCGCGAGGAACAATGATGCGACGAACGGTCGAAATTCAGCGACCAACGGTGCCCACATCGACCGGGACGGAGGGGGCAGACTCCGCGTCGGACCGGTTCCGTATACCGGCTTGCCACCGAGCGGCTGCGCACTCCGGATCACTGTGGCCGGTGCCGGAGATGATCGATACCAGGGTCCGGACACCCTGCCGCCGGATGTGCTGGTAAGCGGCGATCTCCGCCGGCTCCTCCAGGAACAGGCAGGAGGTCTGCCCGCAGCTTGTCGTCCAGCCCGAGCTTGCCTGCCAGCCACCAGGTGAAGGCGAACACGATAGTGATCAGTAACACGGCCTGGACGAGCGCGGATCCAGCGGCGGCCACGATCACCGACAGGTTGATCGACGCGCCCAGCAGCACCAGACCGGTCTTGATGAAGAACTCGGTGCGGAACCCGCCCGCAATGCGGTCCCGTACCTCGGCGGCGGTGAGCAGCGCGTTGCCCAGCAACCCCAGCACGATGGCGTAGACGGGGCACTCCACGGCAGCGGCGAAGTCCTTCCAGGTGGTATCCGCAGCGGCCGCAGGCACCGCCGCCTTTGACTTCAACTTTTGTTGAGGTTCTAGCCTGCGGTCGGGTCGCCGGTCGAGGACGCCGGCGACGTCTCGACGCTCAGCAAGAGTCTGGTGGTGCGCGATGGACATGGAAGTCACGGCGTGGACATCGATGTACAACGC